>NZ_JBGCBZ010000007.1:0-304604 GCF_041262585.1 Planotetraspora sp. GP83
CCGCTACGCCGGAAGATTCCGAACCTGAGCAGAAAACAGCGCAACGCTGACCACGGTGAACCTCGCACAGATCCTGCTGAAGCGCGCACGGGCTTGCTCCACCACGCACGTGGCCTGTGGAACCGCGCTGGGGACGCTGAAGCGTGCACAGGACCCTCAGCCGTGCACGCGACGCCGCACCGCTCACGCTTCTGACCAAGCCGCAGGGGTCCTGCGAGGACCGACAGCGAAGGCTGACCACGAAGACCAGCTGCGACGACCGGTGTGAGGACCGGCTGTGAGGACCGGCTACTAAGGTGCCGGTATGAGGATTGGGTTTGCCGTACCGTCATCGGGCTCGTGGGCCACGCCGGACAACATGAAGCGCGTCGCGCGCCGGGCCGAGGAGCTGGGCTACTCCGGGGTCTGGACGTTCCAGCGGCTGCTCTATCCGGTTGGGCATCCCATGGGGCCGGTCTATCGGAGCGTGCAGGACCCAGTCGTAACGCTGTCCTACCTGGCCGGGGTGACCGAGCGGATCCGGCTCGGTGTCGCGGTGCTCAACCTGCCCTTCTTCTCCCCGGCGCTGCTCGCCAAGCAGCTCGCCACCCTGCAGATCGTCTCCGGGGGCAGGCTCGACGCGGGCCTGGGGCTTGGCTGGATTCCCGAAGAGTTCACCGCCACGGGCGTGGCGATGGAACGGCGGGGCAAGCGGGCCGAGGAGTACGTCGAGTTGCTTCGGCGGTTGTGGACCGAGGACGTGGTGGAGCACAAGGGGGAGTTCTACGAGGTGCCTCCGGTGCACCAGGATCCCCGGCCGGAGACGCCGCCGCCGATCCTGCTCGGCGGGGCGGCGACCGTCGCGCTGCGGCGGGCGGGCCGGATCTCCGACGGATGGATCAGCTCCAGCCGGGCCGACCTCTCGAAGATCGACGAGCAGATCTACATCGTAAAGGAGGCGGCCAGGGAGGCCGGACGAGACCCGAGCGGTCTCCGCTTCGTGGTCCGCGGGGTCACTAGGCCAGGAACCGCCGCCGGGGGGCCGCTGTCGGGGCCTTACGAGAAGATCCAGGAGGACGTCGAGGCCCTGGCCGCTAAGGGCGTCACGGAGGTGTTCCACGACTTCAACTTCAACCCGGAGATCGGCGATCCCGCTGCCGACCCCCGGGACTCCATGCGCCGCGCCGAGGAGGCCCTGGAGCGGCTCGCCCCGGCCTCGTGACACCGGCCTCGTGACGCCGGCCTCGTGACGCGGGGTCCGTCACGCGGGGCCCGGCCATACCGGATCCGCCACACCACGTGGCGCCGCCCCAAAAGACCGGATCCCGCCACACACCCGTGACGCCAACCCGTCACACCGCATCCGTCACACGCCCGTGGCACCGACCCGCAGGACCGGGACCCCGTCACCGGTCTCTGAGACCGTCTCGGGACGGGTCACGCAGGCATGCCGTACGCCTTGGCGATGAGCTCGTAGGAGCGCAGGCGGGCCGCCCCGCCGTGGACCATGGTGGTGATCATCAGCTCGTCGGCGCCGGTGCGCTCGCGCAGTGCCTCCAGGCCGGCCCGGACGCCGTCCGCGTCGCCGTACACCACGGTGGACAGGCGGTCGCGGACGAACTCGGCCTCGGCGGGCGTGTAGGGGTACGCCTGGGCCTCCTCCGGCGTGGGGACCGGGCCCGGCCGGCCGAAGCGCATGCGCAGCCATGAGAGCGCGCCCGGCATGGCCTGCCGCAGCGCCTCCTCCTCGGTGTCGGCCGCGATGGCGGCCACCCCGATCATCGCGTACGGCGCGGCGAGCACCTCGGAGGGACGGAAGACCGAGCGGTAGAGGTCGAGCGCGGGCTCGGTGTTGGCGGCGCTGAAGTGGTGAGCGAAGGCGAACGGCAACCCGAGCAGCCCGGCCAGCTGCGCGCTGAAGCCGCTGGAGCCGAGCAGCCAGATCGGCGGGCGGCTGGAGCCGCCGGGGACGGCGAGGATCTTCGCGTAGGGATGGCCCGGCGGGAACGCGTTGTCGAGGAACGCGGTCAGCTCCGCCACCTGCTGCGGAAACTCGTCGGGTTCCACCTGGGCCGAGCGGCGTAGGGCGTTCGCGGTCGCCATGTCGGTGCCGGGGGCGCGGCCCAGGCCGAGGTCGATGCGCCCGGGGTGCAGCGCGTGCAGCGTGCCGAACTGCTCGGCGATCACCAGCGGGGCGTGGTTGGGCAGCATGACGCCGCCGGAGCCGAGGCGGATGCTGCTGGTGGCGGCCGCGAGATGGGCGATGATCACGGCGGGCGACGAGCTGGCCACGCCCGGCATGCCGTGGTGCTCGGCGACCCAGATGCGGTGGTAGCCCCACTCCTCGGCGCGCCTGGCCAGCTCGGTCGCGTCCCGGAGGGATCCGGCCGGTGAGCCGCCCTCCCCGACTGTCGCGAGCTCCAGGATCGACAGCGGCACCTCGGCGGACCCGTGCGGGACGCCGCGAATGTTGTCCTTGCTCATACTGGCGGCAACCGGAGGTAGCGTCCGATTATTTCTGATACCGGGGCGCACCTGCCATCCTGGATACATGAGCGAGCGAAAGCCCATCGAGTCCTGGCTGTCCGACATGGACGGTGTGCTGGTCCACGAGGGGCAGCCGGTGCCGGGCGCCGACGAGTTCATCAGGCGGCTGCGCGATTCCGGCAAGCGGTTCCTCGTGCTGACGAACAACTCGATCTACACCCCCAGGGACCTTTCCGTACGGCTCCGCGCGGCGGGGCTGGAGGTGCCGCCGGAGGCGATCTGGACGTCCGCGCTGGCCACCGCCAAGTTCCTGGCCGACCAGCGGCCCGATGGCTCCGCCTACGTCATCGGTGAGGCGGGGCTGACGACCGCCCTGCACGAGTGCGGGTACGTGCTGACCGACCTCGACCCGGACTACGTCGTGCTGGGGGAGACCCGGACGTACAGCTTCACCTCGATCACCCGGGCGATCCGGCTGATCGACAACGGCGCACGGTTCATCGCGACCAACCCCGACCCCATCGGACCCTCGAACGAGGGCTCTCTGCCGGCCACCGGCGCCGTCGCCGCGATGATCACCAAGGCGACCGGCGTCGAGCCGTACTTCGTGGGCAAGCCGAACCCGATGATGATGCGCAGCGCGCTCAACCAGATCGACGCGCACAGCGAGAGCACCGCCATGATCGGCGACCGCATGGACACCGACGTCGTCTGCGGGATCGAGGCGGGCCTGCACACGATCCTGGTGCTCACCGGCGTGACGCAGAAGGACCAGATCGACCGCTATCCGTTCCGGCCGTCGCAGGTGGTCACCTCGGTGGCGGACCTCATCGAACTCGTCTGAAACCTGTCACGTCCTGGCAGGTTCAGGTGTGATGCTGGGCCACATGAATCGCGTGTATCTCGAACTCGGCGCCAAGAAGGTCTTCGCCTGCTCCTTCGACTGGCCCGGTTGGTGCCGGAGCGGCAAGTCCGAGGAAGCGGCGCTGGACACGTTGATGAACTACGTCCCGCGGTATCGCGTGATCGCCGAGCGTGCGGGGCTGGAGTTCGAGCCGGGTGACCCGGTGGTGGTCGAGCGGACCAAGGGCGACGCGACCACCGACTTCGGCGCGCCCGGCGCGATCCCGGACCTCGACCTGGAGCCAGAGGCGGCGGACGAGGCGGCCAGGGCCGTCGCACTGCTCCGCGCCTCCTGGGCCGTCTTCGCCGAGGTGGCCGCCGGATCGCCCGAGGAACTGCGGAAGGGCCCCCGGGGCGGTGGCCGGGACCGCGACAAGATGGTGAACCACGTCGTCGAGGCCGAGCGTTCTTACGCCCGGCAGATCGGCGTACGGCACAAGCCGCCGAAGGACGAAGCGGCCCTCGCCGCCATGCGAGAGGAGATCGCCGAGGTCCTCGGGCGGCCGTCGGACGGCGGGCCGCCCGATCGAGGCTGGCCCGCCCGCTACGCGGCCCGCCGCATCACCTGGCACGTCATCGACCACATCTGGGAGATGGAGGACCGGAGGATCTAGTCTTCCGGCCGGCGCAGGCGCTTGACGTCGGAGCGGCGCTTCTTGGCCGCCAGCCGCCTCTCGACCGCCCCGCGCGACGGCTTGGTGGGGCGGCGCTTCTTCGGCGGGGGAGCGATGGCCTCGCGGATCAGGCCGGCCAGCCGCTCCTCCGCCGCCTCGCGGTTGCGGAGCTGGGAGCGGTGCTCGGAGGCGGCGATGGTGATCACGCCGTCGATGAGCCGGGGGCCGAGCCGTTCGAGCGCCCGCGACTTCAGGACCGGCCCGAGCGCGGTCGTGGTCTCGACGTTGAAGCTGAGCTCGACCCGGCTGTCGGTGGTGTTCACGCCCTGCCCGCCGGGCCCCGACGAGCGGGAGAAACGCCAGCCGAGCTCCGCCTCCGGGATGACGACCGAGCCACGGACGTGCAACGGGCCTGGCATGGGTTCCTCTCTCAGAGGTCAACGGGGGGAGTCACAGCGTAGCGATCGGGCATGAGGGCCCATCAACTGGTTTATCCCCGCAAATCAGGCTTCTCCTTGTAACGACCCACCCGCTCCTGCACAGTGTCTCCGGGAGATCTCCGGGGACGGCAGCGGGGGTCACACGGAGCGGAGGCGGCGGCTCGACCATGACCACGATCGTCGGGGTCCACGGCATCGGCAAGTATCACTATTACGAGGAGGCGGGCGGGTCCCCGGGCGGGGCCGCGGAGGCCATGCTGGCCAAGTGGAACGGCTACCTGCACAAGGGTCTCAGCGGCGGAGCCTCCTACGCGGGCCAGCGGTACTTCTCCGAGATCGCCTATTACGCCCACCACCTGCACAAGGGGCCGACGAAGCCACCCCGGCAGATGGACCCTCCGGCGAAGCTCGTGTTCGCCGACTGGGCGGCCCAGCTCGACGGGCACGTCCGGAGTGCCGCGGGGGAGTCGCTGACCGGCGTCGCGCACCGGCTCGCGGAGTGGCTGCTGGGCAGGCTCGGCCCGGGCGCCGTGAAGTTCGCCCAGGACTTCTGCCCCGAGGTCGCGACCTACCTCGGCGGAGGCGACCCGAGGATCCGGGCGCGCGACGCGGTGGCGGACGTGATCCGCAGGCGCCGGCCACGCGTGGTGGTCGCCCATTCGCTGGGCAGCGTGGTGACGTACGAGGCGTTCTGGGCGCATCCGGACCTGTCCGCCGAGTTGCTCATCACCCTCGGCAGCCCGCTCGGCATGAAGAACGTCGTGTTCGAGCGGCTCAGCCCCATCCCGGCGCACGGGCGGGGCGCCCGGCCACCGGGCGTCGCCCGCTGGATCAACATCGCCGACAAGGACGACATCGCGGCCATCCCGCCCGCCCTGCGCGACCGCTTCGACGGCGTCGAACGTGACGTCGCCTGCAACATCGACTGGCTCGACTTCCACACGGTCCGGAACTACCTGGGCTGCGGCACGGCCAACGACTACCTCAGGCCATATGTCGCCTGAATCGCACACAGGCTACGATCGTTCAATCATGAAGCATGTTCTCTTTGACTACGGCAATGTCATCTCCCTCGCGCAGGACGCGGCCGACGTGGCGCGGATGGCGCAAGGCGTCCCCGGCTTCGAGGAGAGATACTGGGACCTGCGCCTCGACTTCGACCGGGCAACCCTGGACCCGGGGGAGTACTGGTCCCGCGTGTACGGGAGGCCGCTCGGCGGCGCGGAGCTCGACCGGATGATCGCGATGGACGTCGCGAGCTGGTCGCGGCCCAACGAGGAGACCGTCGCGATCATCGACGAGCTGGCCGCCGACGGCGTGCCGCTGGCACTGCTGTCGAACGCGCCCGTCTGCATCGCGGACGGGCTCGACGAGCTGCCGTTCCTGGCTCCCATCAGGCCGCGCTTCTACAGCGGCCGGATGGGTCTGGTGAAGCCGGACCTCGAGATCTACCGCCGGGTCGCGGAGGGACTCGGCGTGCCGCCCGGGGACATCGTCTTCGTCGACGACCGCCTGGAGAACATCGCGGGCGCCGAGGCGGCCGGCATGGCCGGAATCCACTTCCGCGACGCCGCGACACTGCGGGACGATCTCAAGCTCGCCCTTGGGGGGTAGCCGGGTAACCGGGCAGCACTGTTCAGCAGCACTGTTCACCCCTGGTTTCTGTGCGGGTCACGGCCGTAGAGGCTGCGCGTCGACCGCGCGGGTTGCACTGGTGTCGTGCAGACGAATGCCTCGCGACGAGTGTTCCTGTCCGCTGTCGCCGCCGGAGCCGGTGGCCTGCTGCTCTCCGGCTCCGCCCTGCCCCGCCGCGCCCTGCGGCAGGATCCGTTCGCCCTCGGAATCGCCTCCGGGGAGCCGACCTCCGACGGTGTTGTGCTCTGGACCCGGCTGGCCCTCGACCCCACTGCCCCCGACGGCCTCGGCGGCATGCCCGCCAACTCCGTCGAGGTGGGCTGGCAGCTCGCCTCCGACGAGGGTTTCTCCGACGTCGTCAGGTCCGGTACGGCGACGGCCCGGGTGGCGGAGGCGCACAGCGTCCACGTCGAGGTGGGCGGGCTCCAGCCCGGCCGGGAGTACTTCTACCGTTTCCGCGCCGGCGGCCACCTGTCGCCCGCGGGGCGCACACGGACCGCGCCCGCGGGGCTGTCGCCGCTGACCTTCGTGGTGGCGGCCTGCGCGCACTGGGAGCACGGCTACTACACGGCCTACCGGCGGATCGCCGAGCAGGACCCGGACCTGGTCGTGCATCTGGGCGACTACATCTACGAGTACCAGCCGCAGGGCTACACGGCGCTGGGCGGGGCCGTACGCGAACACGCCGGGAACAAGTGCCAGTCGCTGGCTGACTACCGGATCCGGCACGGGCAGTACAAGACCGATCCCGACCTCCAGGCGGCTCACCGGGCCGCGCCGTGGCTGGTCGCCTTCGACGACCACGAGATCGAGAACAACTGGGCCGGGCCGGTCTCCAGCACCGACGCGCCCGGGTTCCGCGAGCGGATCGCCCACGCCTTCCAGGCGTACTACGAGAACATGCCGCTGCGCCGGGCGAGCGTGCCGAGGGGTGCGTCGATCCGGATCAACCGGAGAGTCTCGTGGGGCACCCTGGCGAACTTCCACCTGCTCGACACCCGGCAGTTCCGCGACGACCAGGCATGTGACGACGGCGACCGGGCCGGGTGCGACGAACGCCTGGCGGCCGGCCGCACGATCCTCGGCGCGGACCAGCGCCGCTGGCTGCTCGACGGGCTCGCCGGCTCGGGGGCCAGGTGGAACCTGATCGGCCAGCAGGTCCTGATGGCCCAGCGCGACTTCCGGCCGGGGCCGGGCACGGAGCTCAACATGGACAGCTGGGACGGTTACCCGGCGGACCGGGCGCGGCTGCTCGAAGGCATCAAGGCGTCGGGGGCGGCCAACCCCGTCGTCCTGACGGGGGACGCGCACATGCACCACGCCGCCGACCTCCGGCCCGACTTCGGCGACCCGGACTCGCCCCGCGTGGCGGTCGAGCTGGTGACGTCGTCGATCTCCAGCGACGGCGACGGCTACCGGGACGAGGCGCGGATCGCCGAGATCCTCCGGGAGAACCCGCACATCTCCTACATCGACCAGCGCCGGGGCTACATCGTCTGCCGGGTGTCGCAGGAGGAGATGCGGGCCGAGTTCCGCACGCTCGACTACATCAGCAGGCGGGGCGCGCCGGCCAAGACCTCGGCCCGCTTCACCATCCCCTCCGGCCACGCCCAGCTCAACGCCTAGCTCGGCTCAACGCTGCTCAGCTCAACGCGTAGCCGAAGAGGTCGTCCTCGCCGCCCGTGTCGACGACACGGGCGGTGCGCGGGACCACTCCGGGATAGGAGCCCTTCTTCGCCTTCGTCCCGATGAGCGTCAGCCGGCCCGTGCCCGGCGCGGCCACCAGAAGCTTGCCACCCTGGACCATGACCGAGGAGCCGAAGCCGCCGTTCGCCGGCCCGGTGAGCAGCACGTTGTGGTTGCGGGTCAGGCCGCCGCTCCGGGTGCCCGCGATGACCTGAACCGCGCCTTCTCCCGGCACTCCGACCACCAGCTCGTCGTCCCCGTCGCCGTTGAGGTCACCGGCGGCCAGCGACGTGCCGAACCGGTCGAAGTAGCGCGGCGTGCCCTTGAGCACGGTCTGCGACCAGACCTCGCTGCCGAGGGCGGTCAGCCCCCGGGCCGAGCCGTACAGCACGTTGACCGCGCCGTCGCCGTAGTCCATGCCGCGCTGGAGCATCGAGAGGTCCTCGCCGGGCACGCCGATCGCGAGGTCGTCGCGCCCGTCGGCGTTGAAGTCGCCCGACGCCAGGGCGGCGCCGAAGGCGTCCCACTTCTCGCCGTAGCCCTTCACGTCCGGGCTCTCCTGGGTGTAGACGCCCGCCCGCCGGGCGCGCGGGTCGATGATCGTCACGATGCCCGAGCCGTACCGCAGGCCGCCGTCGCCGGGCGCGCCGACCGCGATCTCGTCCTTGCCGTCGCCGTCGAAGTCGCCGGCCGCGAGGGCCACCCCGAACTGGTCGGTCGCGCCCGGCTCCTGCCCCACCCAGCCGGTCGTCTGGGTGATCAGCGTGCCGGTGCCGTACGGCGAGCGGCCTTTCATGCCGAAGACGCCGATGCCGCCGCCCCCGTCCATGCCGGGAGCTCCCACGATGAGCTCGTCGTCGCCGTCCCCGTCGAGGTCTCCGGCGGCGAGGGCCGCCCCGAACCGGTCGGTGCCGTGCCGGCGCCCGAGGTGGGTGACGTCGATGGTCTTGGCCCGGGTGAGGCCGTCCGGCGAGCCGAACAGCAGGTGGACGACGCCGTGCCCGTCGGCTCCGGGGACGGGCGCGCCGAAGAACTCCTCCGACGCGCCGACGGCCAGGTCGGCGCAGCCGTCGCCGTCGAAGTCGCCCTTGGCGAGCGCCGACCCGAACGAGTCGTTCCGCTCGGGGGTGTCCCCGATGCCGCCGGCCCCCTGGGTGAGGGTTCTCGTCTTCTTCAGGCCGCTCATCGTCTTGTCCGAGCTGAACAGGGTGACCGTCCCCGCGCGCGGCTGCCCGTGCACGGCCGCGTACGGCGCGGCCACCGCCAGGAAGCCGGGCGTGAGGACGCCCGAGCAGCTCCCTGCGGCGGCGGCCGGAGAACCGACAGGGAGCGCTGGAGCGGTGAGGGCGGCCGCGAGCAGGGCGCCGGTCCTGATCCACGTGCGGGTCGACGTGCGGGTCGACGTGCGGGTCGACGTGCGGGTCGACGTGCGGGTCCACGTGCGGGAAACGCTCATGTGCCGGATCGTTTCCAGGGATCAGGACACGCGCCCCACCGGCACATGAACCGCCCACGTCGGCTGGCTGAACTCAGGCCGTTCGGTCGCGCTCCAGCGGCGGGGCGTCCAGCGAGCAGTGGACGTGGCGCTCCGGCTCGGGGGCCTCGGCCAGCACGTTGGTCCTGATGGTGAGGAAGGCCACCAGCGCGGCGAGGGCCAGCATGGCGGCGCTGATCAGCATCGCGGTGTGGTAGCCGTGGGTGAACGCGGCCGGTGAGTTGTAGGCGTCGCCCATCAGGCCCACGAGGGGCGGCACCGCGGCGACCGCGAGCAGGCTGCCGGTGCGGGCGAGGGCGTTGTTGACGCCGCTGGCCACCCCCGCGTACCGCTCCTCGGCCGTGGCGAGCACGGTCGCCGTCAGCGGAGCCACCGCGGCGGAGAGGCCGACTCCGAAGACGATCACCGCGGGCAGCACGTCCACGAGGTAGGACGACCCGGGCCCGATCCGGCTCATCAGCAGGAGCCCGGCGGCGCACGTGAGGATGCCGGCCGCCATCGGGACGCGCGGCCCGATCCGCTTGGCCAGCTCACCCGAGCGGGCCGACAGCAGCAGCATCAGGATCGTCACCGGGAGCATCGCCGACCCCGCCGCGATCGGGGAGAACCCGGCCGAGACCTGGAGCTGCACGACGAGCAGGAAGAAGACGACGCCCATCGCCGCATACATGATCAGCGTCACGACGTTGACGGCGGTGAACACGCGCGACGCGAAGATGCGCACGGGGACGAGCGCGTCGGGCGAGCGCCGCTTTTCGAGGATCACGAACCACGCGCCGAGCGCCACGCCCACGGCGAGCGGGAGGTAGCCGCGCCCACCGAGGATCAGGCCGTAGGTGAGGCCCGCGAGCGCGAGCGCGGCCAGCACCGAGCCCAGCACGTCGAACCGTCCCTGCGCGTCGACGTCCCTGGTCTCCGGCACGTGCCGTACGGCGACCGCCAGCACGACCGCCGCGAGCGGCAGGTTGAGCAGGAACACCCAGCGCCAGCCGGCCGTCTCCACCAGCCACCCGCCGAGCAGGGGGCCCAGGGCGGAGGCGACGCCCCCGAGCCCCGACCACGCTCCGACCGCGCGAGGCCGGTCCCCGTGCGCGAAGCTGCCCTGGATGATCGCGAGTGATCCCGGGGTCAGCAGCGCGCCGCCGATGCCCTGGAGGGCGCGAGCCAGGATGAGCACGGGCATGTTCGGGGCGAGGCCGCACAAGGCCGACGCGACCGCGAACCACACCACGCCGATCAGGAAGACCTTCCGCCTGCCGTACCGGTCGCCGAGTGAGCCGCCGAGCAGGATCAGCCCCGCGAGCGTGAGGGTGTACGCGTTGATCGTCCACTGGAGTCCCGAGATCCCCGCGTCGAGGTCGCGGGCGAGGGTGGGGAGCGCGACGTTGACCACGGTGCCGTCGAGCATCGCCATGCCGGATCCGAGGACGGTCGTGAGAAGGATCCATCTCCCTGTGGGGGAGCTGAGTCGGATCTGGCCTGATTCCATAGGGGACATCATGGTGTCTGGCTGGCACACGCGGCCACGCAGCCCCACGTCCGACCAGTACCGACATTGCGGGCGCAAGAGCTGCGATTACACAATTACGATCGCTCACAGCGAACTGGCGCAAAACAGGGAACACGGCGAGGCTCCTGTTAGTTGAGTCGGCATAACTCAACCTTGGGAGTAGGCATGGCAAAGATCCTTCCCGTCCTTCCTCTGGACGACGAGGTCGTCCTGCCCGGCATGGTCGTCCCCCTCGACCTGTCGGACTCCGAGGTCCGGGCGGCGATCGACGCGGCACGGGCCAGCGGCGAGAGCAGGGTCCTCCTGGTGCCGCGCGTGGACGGCCGGTACGGCGCCATCGGCGTCTCCGCGGTCGTCGAGCAGGTCGGGCGGCTGCCTGGAGGCGAGCCGGCCGCCGTGGTCCGCGGCGTGGACCGCATGCGCGTGGGCACCGGCACGACCGGCCCCGGCGCGGCGCTCTGGGTGGAGGCCACGGTCCTGGAGCCGGTCGCGTCCGGCCACCGGGCAGAGGAGCTCGCCAAGGAGTACAAGTCGCTGGCCACCACGATCCTGCAGAAGCGGGGCGCGTGGCAGGTCGTGGACGCGGTGAACCAGATCACGGACCCGTCCGTCCTGGCCGACAGCGGGGGCTACGCGCCGTGGCTGTCCACGCCGCAGAAGCAACTCCTGCTGGAGAGCCCCGACCCGGCCGAGCGGCTCGACAAGCTCGTCACCTGGGCCCGTGAGCACCTCGCCGAGCTCGACGTCGCGGAGACCATCCGCAAGGACGTCCAGGAGGGTATGGAGAAGCAGCAGCGCGAGTTCCTGCTGCGCCAGCAGCTCGCCGCCGTCCGCAAGGAGCTGGCCGAGCTCAACGGCGACCCGTCCGACGAGGAGGAGGACTACCGGTCCCGGATCGAGGCGGCCGAGCTCCCCGAGAAGGTCAGGGAGGCCGCGCTCAAGGAGGTCGACAAGCTGGAGCGCACCTCCGACCAGTCTCCCGAGACCGGCTGGATCCGCACCTGGCTGGACACCGTCCTCGACATCCCGTGGAGCACCCACACGACCGACGAGTACGACATCGCCGGCGCCCGCGCGGTGCTCGACGCCGACCACACCGGACTGGACGACGTGAAGGACCGCATCGTCGAGTACCTCGCGGTTCGCAAGCGCCGGGCCGACCAGGGCCTCGGCGTGGTCGGTGGGCGTCGCAGCGGCGCCGTCCTGGCGCTGGCGGGCCCGCCCGGAGTCGGCAAGACCTCGCTAGGCGAGTCGGTCGCGCGGGCCATGGGCCGCAAGTTCGTCCGCGTCGCCCTCGGCGGCGTCCGGGACGAGGCGGAGATCCGCGGTCACCGGCGCACCTACGTCGGCGCGCTGCCCGGCCGGATCGTCCGGGCCATCCGCGAGGCCGGCTCGATGAACCCGGTCGTGCTGCTCGACGAGATCGACAAGGTCGGCGCCGACTACCGGGGCGACCCGACGGCCGCGCTGCTGGAGGTGCTGGACCCGGCACAGAACCACACGTTCCGCGACCACTACCTGGAAGTGGAGCTCGACCTCAGCGACGTGCTCTTCCTCGCGACGGCCAACGTCCTGGAGCAGATCCCCGGCCCCCTGCTGGACCGCATGGAGATCGTGACGCTCGACGGCTACACCGAGGACGAGAAGGTCGCGATCGGCCGTGACCACCTGCTCCCGCGCCAGCTGGAGAAGGCCGGCCTGACGGCCGACGACGTGGCCATCGACGAGGGCGCGCTGCGCAGGCTCGCGGGGGAGTACACCCGCGAGGCGGGCGTCCGGTCGCTGGAGCGGTCGATCGCGCGGGTCCTCCGCAAGGTCACGGCCAACGTGGCGCTCGGCCAGGCGGAGCTGCCGGTCGCGGTCTCGGCCGGCGACCTGGTGGCCTACCTGGGCCGGCCACGGCACGTGCCCGAGTCGTCCCTCCCCGAGGCCACGCAGCGTACGGCGGTGCCGGGCGTGGCGACGGGCCTCGCGGTGACCGGCGCGGGCGGTGACGTGCTCTACGTCGAGGCGTCCCTGGCCGACCCGGAGACGGGCTCGACCGGGGTGACCCTCACCGGCCAGCTCGGCGACGTGATGAAGGAGTCGGCGCAGATCGCGCTGTCCTTCCTGCGCTCGCGCGGAGTGGAGCTGGAGCTGCCGGTCGGGTCGCTCAAGGACAGGTCCGTGCACATCCACGTCCCGGCGGGCGCGGTGCCGAAGGACGGCCCGTCCGCGGGCGTCACGATGACGACCGCTCTGGCCTCGCTGCTGTCGGGCCGTCCGGTCCGCGGTGACGTGGCGATGACCGGCGAGGTCTCCCTCACCGGCCGGGTCCTCCCGATCGGCGGGGTGAAGCAGAAGCTGCTCGCCGCCCACCGGGCGGGGATCACGACGGTCCTCATCCCGGCCCGCAACGAGCCCGACCTGGACGACGTCCCGGCGGACGTGCTCGCAGACCTCACCGTCCACGCGGTGAGCGACGTCCGGGAGGTCCTCGGCCTGGCCCTCACCCCCGCGACGGTGGCCCAGCCGGCCGCCGCCTGACCTGGTCGGACCTATATGGGCGAATCATCCGGTCGCTTGACCGGATGATTCGCCCATGCTGTTATGGGCTCATGCTGTACGGCACTCCCGCGCTCGACCCGGTCGACGAGAAGGTCCTCGCCGAGATCGAGGACATGCGGCGCGACCTGAAATACCGGCTCGCCGAGGCCCATCGGTGGGACGGCCTGCTAAGGCGCCAGTTGCAGGCCAGGGCGATCCAGGGCTCGAACTCCATCGAGGGCTACAAGGCCAGCGTCGAGGACATCGAGTCGATCATGTCCGGTGAGGAGCCGCTGGACGCCTCGGCGTCGGTCGCCCGGGAGATCGCCGGATACCAGCAGGCCCTGACCTACATCAACCTGCTGTCCAAGGCCCAGGTGTTCCGCTACGACATGGGCCTGCTCCACGCGCTCAATTTCATGATGATCGGCCATCACCGCGACAAGACGCCCGGGACGGCGCGGCCGGGGGGCATCTACGTCCGGAACTCCGCCACCGGCGAGGTCGTCTACGAGGGGCCGGACCACGAGGCGGTGCCGGACCTCCTCGACGAACTGGTGGACTGGCTGAACGCCGGGGATCTCGCCGCCCCCAGCTACGTGCGCGGCGCGATGGCGCACTTCAACCTGGTGGCGATCCATCCGTGGCGCGACGGCAACGGCCGCATGTCGCGGGCCCTGCAGACCCTTGTGCTGGGCCGCGACCAGATCACGACACCCGAGTTCTCCTCGATCGAGGAGTGGCTCGGCATCGGCGAGAACACGTTCGAGTACTACGGCGCACTACGGGCGGTGCAGGGCGGCCAGTGGAGCCCGCACGGTGACACGCTCTCGTGGGTGCGGTTCGTGCTGCGCTGCCACCACATGCAGGCGCAGCGGGTCCAGCGGAGGCTCGCAGAGGCGGGCGAGGTCTGGGTGCTGCTCGAAGAGCGGTCCGACGCCGAGGGCCTGCACTCGCGCACGGTCTCGGCGCTCTATCAGGTGTTCGTCTCCAGCAGGCTGCGGCGGAGCATGTACCAGGCCGACGAGGGGCTGAGCCAGGGCCAGGCCGCCCGCGACCTGCGGGAGCTGGCCGCCAAAGCCTGGCTCCAGCCGTACGGCGAGACGAAGGGCCGGTTCTACGCCGCCGGGCCGAAGATGCGGGAGATCAAGGAGGACTTCGCCCAGAGGGCGGGGCCGTTGCGTGACCCCTACCCGAAAACCGACTAACGTTCGGTCATGCATCCCGGAGCCATCGCGGCGGTGACGCCGGACAAGCCGGCGGTGATCATGGCGGCCACCGGCCGCGTGATCACCTACCGTCAGCTCGACGAGGAGTCCAACCGGCTGGCGCACCTCCTGCGCGCCGCGGGCCTGCGGCCCGGCGACCACGTCGCGTTCATGCTGGAGAACCACCCGCTGTTCCTGGCCGTCGCCTGGGCCGCCCACCGGTCCGGCCTCTACTACACCGCGATCAGCTCCCGCCTCCAGAGTGAGGAGCTCGCCTACATCCTCAACAACTGCGGGGCGCGGGTCTTCATCTCGTCGGCGGCCCTGGCGGACGTCGCGACCTCCGTCACCGGCGGCACGCCGGGCGTCGAGGTGCGGCTCATGCTCGACGGCGTGGCCCCCGGATTCGCCTCCTACGAGGAGGCGACAGCCGTACAGCCGGCGACTCCCGTCGAGGACGAGTGCCAGGGCGCGGACATGCTGTACTCCTCGGGCACCACCGGGCGGCCGAAGGGCGTCAAGCCCGCCCTGAGCAAGGCGCCGCTGGACGCCGCCCGGCCGATGCTGCAGCTGGTCCAGTTCCTGTTCGCCCCGTCGGCGGACAGCGTGTACCTGTCGCCCGCCCCGCTCTACCACGCGGCGCCCCTGAGGTACTGCCTGGCCTTCCAGCGGCTGGGCGCCACCATCGTCGTGATGGAGAGGTTCGACGCCGAGGAGGCGCTGGCGCTGATCGAGCGGTACGGCGTCACGCACTCGCAGTGGGTGCCGACGATGTTCATCAAGATGCTCAAGCTGCCGCCCGAGGTGCGGGAGCGCCACGACCTGTCGTCGCTGCGGTGCGCCATCCACGCGGCGGCTCCCTGCCCGGTCCCGGTCAAGGAGCAGATGATCGACTGGTGGGGCCCGATCATCCACGAGTACTACGCGGGCACGGAGGGCAACGGCTTCCTCTACGTCAGCTCCGAGGACTGGCTGAAGCACAAGGGCACGGTCGGCCGGTCCCTTCTGGGCGTCGTCCACATCTGCGACGACGAGGGCAACGAGTTGCCGCCGGGCGAGCACGGGACGGTGTACTTCTCCGGCGGCCCCAACTTCGTCTACCACGGCGACCCGGACAAGACCCGGTCGGTCCAGGACCCGATGGGCCGTGGCTGGACCACGCTCGGCGACATCGGCCACATGGACGAGGAGGGCTTCCTCTACCTGACCGACCGACGCTCCTACATGATCATCTCGGGTGGGGTGAACATCTACCCCCAGGAGGCCGAGAACGTGCTGGTGACGCACCCCAAGGTCGCCGACGTGGCCGTCTTCGGCGTGCCGGACCCGGAGATGGGGGAGCAGGTCAAGGCCGTCGTCCAGCCGGTCTCCGCTAAGGACGCGGGCCCCGCCCTGGAGGCCGAGCTCATCGACTACTGCCGCGCGCACCTCGCCCACTACAAGTGCCCGAGGTCGGTCGACTTCCGCGACGAGCTGCCACGCCACCCGACGGGCAAGCTTTACAAGCGCTTGCTGCGGGACGAGTACTGGCCGACTGGCTGATCGCTTAGCGTGACCTTATCGCGGGCCTGCCATTCTAGTGATGTACCGGCGGAGAGCCGGATTACCGGCAGATCCAATTAGGGGGATGGCGATGAGCTCAGGAGAGCGCGTTCCCGGGACCGACACCGAGGTGCTCCCAGGCCAGGGGTGGAGCCAGTTCGGCAGGACTCCCCCGCAGTACGGCCAGTACGGCGGGAACCAGGGCGGCTATGGCGGCTATGGGGGCTATGGACACCACGGAGGTCCCGGCCCGTACGGCTCGCATGACACCGCGGTGTTCGGCAGCCCCCTGCCGCCGCCCCAGCGCCCGGCCGGCACGCTGACCGGCAGGCAGAAGGTGGTGGCGGGTCTCGCCCTCGCCGCCGTGGCGCTCGGCGGCGGGGTGACGGGGGCTCTCGTCGCCAACGCGAGCAACGGCGGCCAGACGGTGATCTCCAGCCCGCTGGTGAAGCCCGCGTCGAACTCGTCGACGAACACCATCGCGGCGGTCGCCAAGGCCATCCAGCCGTCCGTGGTCTCCATCAAGATCACTACTCCCACCGGCGGCGGCGAGGGGTCCGGCGTGATCCTTTCCGCCGACGGCCTGATCCTCACCAACAACCACGTGGTGGCCGAGGCGGGCCAGGGCAGCACCGTCACCGTGAAGTTCAGCGACGGCAAGACGGCGTCGGCCACGGTGAAGGGCACCGATCCCACCACCGACCTCGCCGTGATCCAGGCGCAGGGCGTCTCGGGCCTGACCCCGGCGTCGCTGGGCGACAGCGACAAGCTGGAGGTCGGCGACAGCGTCCTCGCGATCGGCAGCCCGCTGGGCCTGGAGGGCTCGGTCACGTCCGGCATCGTGAGCGCCCTGGACCGCACGCTGACCGAGGGTGGCGAGCAGCAGCAGCCTCCGCCGTTCCCCTGGGGGCAGGAGCAGCAGCAGCCGGCCCAGGCCGGCACCACGATCGGCGGCATGATCCAGACCGACGCCGCGATCAACCCGGGCAACTCGGGCGGTGCCCTGGTGAACTCCTCGGGCCAGGTCATCGGCATCAACACCGCCATCGCCACCTCGGGCTCCAGCTCCGGCAACATCGGTGTGGGCTTCGCGATCCCGATCAACACGGCCAAGCAGGTCGCCGAGCAGCTCATCAAGAACGGCAAGGCGACCCATGCCTACCTGGGTGTGAGCGTGGCCGACGCGACCGGTGACGCGGCCGGGGCCGTGGTCAGCTCGATCATCGCCGGGAGCCCCGCGGACAAGATCGGGTTCAAGGACGGCGACCTGATCACCAAGATCAACGACACGGTGGTGGACGACGCGGAGACGCTCGTCGGCGCGATCCGGAGCTCCCGGCCCGGCGACAAGGTGACCATCACCTACACCCGCAACGGCAAGTCCTCGACCGTCACAACCGCCCTCGCCGAGCAGTCAGCCACGAGCTGACCCCGCCCCGCCCCCGCGCGTGATCATGCACGGCTTCCGGCGTACGGCTCACGACCTGCGCCCACCCCGTGCGTGATCATGCATGGCCACCTGTCATCGCCTCTGACGCCCAGAGGTCGCGGTAGTAGCCGGGAACGGCGAGCAACTCGGCGTGCGTTCCCCGCTGCGCGACCCGGCCGTTCTCCAGCACGACGATCTCGTCGACCTGCTCCAGCCCGCGCAGCCGGTGGGTGACCAGCAGGGTCGTCCGGCCCCGCGTGGCGTCGAGCAGGTCGGCCATCAGCAGGCCGGCCGTCTCCTCGTCGAGCGCCTCGGCCGGCTCGTCCAGCAGTAGCACCGACGGGTCGAAAAGCAGGGCGCGAGCGAGCGCCAGCCGCTGGAGCTGCCCGCCCGACACCGTGCGCCCGTCCTCGCCGAGCGTCGTGTCCCAGCCGGTCCGCTCCGCCCAGGTGTCCAGCCTGGCCTGCCGTACGGCACGCGCGAGGTCGCCGTCCGACGCGTCAGGCCCCGCGAGCCGGAGGTTGTCGCGGACGGTGGCCTGGAAGACGTACGGATCCTGGGTCAGCCCCGTCATCCTGGCGCGGACGTCGTCCGAGGCGTACTCCCGGACATCCACCTCATTGATCCGGATATTTCCGGACTCGATGTCCACCGTGCGCATCAGGGCCGACAGGAGTGTGCTCTTCCCGGCTCCGCTCGGACCGACGATCGCGACCCGTTTGCCCGGCGTCAGCGTCAGGCTGACCCCGTCGAGCGCGGGCTGCCGGTCCCCGTGGCGGACCACCAGGTTCTCGACCTCGACCGTCAGCGGCGGCTCTGGCGGGGGAGCGGGCGACTCCGGCTCGGCGACCGCCGGGGGCGTCGCCCTGATCTCTCTCAGCCTGCGCAGCGCCGCGAGCACCCCGGCGAACCGCTCGCCCGCGGCGGCGAGCGGCAGGACCGGCTCGAACGACACGAGAGCGGTCAGGGCCAGTACGGCTGTCGCGACCGTGCCCAGGTGCGCGGCCTGGGCCGTCAGCACCACGGTCACGACGGTCAGGCCCTGGGCGAGCACCCCCAGCCCGAGGCCGGCGGCGTTGATCCGCGCCTGGCCCCGCTCCAGCTTCGCGAGCCGCGCGTCGGCGTCCATCCCGGCAGCCAGCGCATGGCCCCGCGCGCCGTACGCCGCGAGGTCGGCCGCGCCGTGGACCAGGTCGGCGACTTTGGCTGCGAGCTCGGCCCGCGCGGGGGCGATCCTCGCCGACCATCTGCGCGCGGCGGCCGCCGTACCGGCCGGGAGGAGGACCCCCGCGACCAGCAGCCCGGCGGCGAGCACGAGCGCGGCGGCGGGCAGCAGGAAGGCGGCGACGACCACGGCGGCGATCCCGGTGAGGAGCGCGGCGACGGCGGGCAGCACGCACCGGACGAGCAGGTCCTGCACGGCGTCGGTGTCGTCGACCATCCGGCTGAGCAGGTCGGCGCCCCGGTGCGACAGCGGCCCGGTGGGGATGAGCGCCTGGTAGAGGCGCTCACGTGTCCCGGCCTGGGCCCGGAGGGCGACGTCGTGGCCGGCCAGCCGCTCGCCGTACCGGAAGATCCCCCGGGTGGTGGCGAAGGCCCGGACCGCCACGATCGCGACGGACAGCGCCGCCAGCGGAGGCTGCTCGGCGGCCCTCGTGATCAGCCAGGCGGCGGAGGCGATCAGCGCCACCCCGGCGAGGTCGGCGGCCGATCCGGCGAGCGCGGCGAGGGCCAGCCGCCGTGACATGCCCGGTGCCATGCCCGGTGACATGCCCGGCCCGGGGAGCGTGGCGGTCACGCGCGGCCTCCGATCACGTGGTCGCGGGGGGTGAGCCGGCCGGATTCGAGGTGGATGACCCGGTCCGCGAGATCGATCATGGCGGGGCGGTGGGCGACGATGATCGCGGTCCGGCCCTCCGCCAGCCGCCGCGTGGCCTCGACGACCGCGGCCTCGCTCCTGCCGTCGAGGCGGGCCGTCGGCTCGTCGAGCAGCAGCACCTCCGCCGACGGACGGCAGAACGCCCGCGCGAGCGCGACTCGCTGGCGCTGCCCGGCCGACAGGTTCGCGCCGCGTTCACCCAGCGGGGTGTCGTAGCCGTCCGGCAGCGCCTCCACGAACTCGGCCGCCTGGGCCGCGGCGGCGGCCGTACGGACCTCCTCGGGCGTGGCCGGCGAACCCAGCGCGATGTTGGCGGCGACCGACGTGGCGAACAGGTGCGGCCGCTGCGGCACGAAGGCCAGGCGGCGGCGCCACTCGTCGAGGTCGAGATCGGTCAGGTCGGCGCCGCCGACCAGCACGCGGCCCTCCGACGGGGTGACGAAGCCGAGCAGGAGGTGGAGCAAGGTGCTCTTGCCCGCCCCGCTCGGGCCGACGATGGCGACCCGCTCGCCCGGCGAGATGACCAGCGAGACGGCGTCCAGCGCCGCGTCGTCGCGTCCGGGATAGCGGACGGTCACCCCCTCCAGGCGGATCTCAGGCACTGCATGATCACGGCCACGTCCGACCCGGTCAGCGGACCGGGCGGGAATCCATGCATGATCACGGGCGGGTTGGTGCCGTTCAGGGGCCTCGCCGGGAACCTGTGCATGATCACGCGGGGTTGGCGTGGGGAGGAGGGCGAAGGCCTCGTCGGCGGCGGCGACGCCTTCCATGGCGGCGTGGAACTTGGCGCCCATGGCCCGGAGCGGGAGGTACGCCTCGGGGGCGAGCAGCAGCACGAGCAGGGCGGTGTGGAGGTCGAGGGATCCCGACAGCAGCCGGAGGCCGACGGGAACGGCCACCAGGGCCAGCGACAGCGAAGCCACCAGCTCCAGCACCAGCGACGACAGGAACGCCACCCGCAGCGTCTTCATGGTCGCCGCGCGGTGCGCCTCGGCCACCTCGCGGATCACCGAGGCCTGGTAGCGGGCGCGGCCGAAGGCCCGCAGCGTCGGCAGGCCGCGGACCACGTCGAGGAAGTGCCCGCCCAGCCGGGCCAGAGCCCGCCACTGCCGCTCGGTCACGGCCTTGGTGGTCCAGCCGACGAGCGCCCCGAAGATCGGGATCAGCGGCAGTGTGAGCAGGACGATCACGGCCGTGCCCAGGTCGGCCACGAAGAGCCGGACGACCACCGCGATCGGCACGATCCCGGCGACGGCCACCGCGGGCAGGTAGCCGGTGAGGTAGGGGTCGAGCGCGTCGAGCCCCCGGCCCGCCAGTGTGACCAGCTCGCCGGAGCGGTACGCCGCCGGGCTCAGGTCCTGGAAACGCGACAGCAGCAGGCGGCGCAGCGCCGACTTGAGCGCGGTCGCGGTGCGTCCGGCGAAGACGCCCTGCGCCCAGCCGAGCAGCCCGCGCGCCGCCACCACGAGGGCCAGGGGGAACAGGGCCGCCACGGCGAACCTGCCGGACAGCACCCCCGCCAGCAGCTCCGCCTGCGCCAAGACCAGCAGCCCGGCCGCCGCCGCCGCGGCCAGGCAGGCGGCGAGGTGGAGCCGGACGGTCCGCTCGGCGCGTGCCAGCCTCAGGAGATCCTTGTGCAACGAAGACCCAATCAGAAGAACGTCGGCACGGCGCCCCGGCTGAAGGTGCGCCATACCCATACTTGCGCGCCCACGAGGATCGGGGCGAACGGCAACACCATGACACTGAGCACACTCAGGGTCTCCGGCGGGGCGGCGTGGCCGACGATCGCCGAGGCCAGGAAGGCGACCGCGACCGCGGCCGGCGCGGCGGCGGCGCAGGCCGACAGCAGCAGGCCCCACCCGGTACGGACGGCTCCGCGGGCCGCCGGATCCCCGGGCAGCCGCCAGGCGGCGAAGGTCCATCCGTGGAAGCAGAACGCCGTGGCCACCACGACTCCCCCCGCTGCGCTGAGTGGATCGAGCAGCGGGCCGGACATGCCGGTGGCCATGTGGGCCATGTGGGCCATGTGGGCCATCGCCACCAGGGCCATCCCCCACGTCAGGGCCAGCCCGGCCGAGCCGAGGCACACCGCCCAGTCCCACAGCGAGCGCCAGGCGGCAGTCGATCTCGGGCCGTCCACCCGGCGGCGGAACCACAGCCCGGCGTCGCGCAGGATCCACGCCACGAGCAGGGACACCACGAGCGGATAGAGGCCGCTGAGCACCTCGCCCTCCAGCGCCGGGAAGGCGCCGAACAGCACGCCCGCGAGCGCGACCAGCCACACCTCGCCCGCCAGCACGAACGGCGCCATGGCGCCCACCAGCCGGTCGCGGTCGGCGCGCGACCGGCCCAGCACGGGCAGCAGCATGCCGAGCCCGATGTCGAAGCCCTCGAGGGCGAAGTAGCCGATCAGCAGGACGGCGAGCGTCCCGAACCAGAAGATCTCCATGATGTGGGGTCCTCAACAGGAGTCAGAAGGAGTGGGCGGGTGCGGGGACGGGATCCACGGGCCGGTCCGGCGCGCCGAGGGCCACATCCCCCGGGCCTCGCCGTACGGCACGGGCGATCAGCGTGTAGTCGATGACAGCGAGCAGCCCGAGCACCCCCGCGAAGGCGATGAACGAGCCGGTGACGGCGGTCTTGGACAGCCCCGGGGTGAGGGCGTCGCCCACCGAGAGCCTGCCGTACACCAGCCAGGGCTGGCGGCCCACCTCCCGCACGAGCCAGCCGGCGATCGACGCGACGAACGGCAGCGGTGTGAGGGCCATCAGGAGAGGGTGAAGCCAGCGCCAGCGGGCGAGCCAGTCGCGGATCAGCAGCGGCAGCAGCCCGAACATCACCAGGAGCTGGGTGAGCTGCCCGATCAGCAGCATGGTCCCCAGCGCCGCGCCGGGCACCGCGCCGGAGAACTTGTGCGGCTGGGTGATGCCCACCGGCCCGAACTGGGCGTACCCGAAGCCGACCGTGAGGAAGGAACCGATGAACGCGGTGACCACGCCCATCCGCAGCGACCGGACGAAGAACTCTCGCTCGGCGGTGCGCCGGAACAGGTGGTAGGCGCTCGCCCCCATGACGACGAAGCCGCCGCTCCACAGACCGGCGCTGATCACATGGGGGAGCGCGAAGACGAGGTTGGGGTTGGTCAGCAGCGCGCCGAAGTCCTGGAGCACCAGCCGGCCGCCCCGCTCGACCGCGCCCACCGGGTGCTGGAGGAACGAGTTCGCCACCATGATCCAGAACGCGGAGGCGTAGGCGGTCAGCGTCACCAGCCAGATGCAGGTGACGTGCAACGCCTTGGGCAGCCGGTGCCAGCCGAAGATCCACAGACCGAGGAAAGTGGACTCCAGGAAGAACGCGAGCAGCGTCTCCATGGCGAGCGGTGCCCCGAACACGTCGCCCGCGTAGCGCGAAAGGCCGCTCCAGCTCAGCCCGAACTGGAACTCCATCACCAGGCCCGTGAAGATGCCGAGCGCGTAGTTGATCACATAGAGCTGGCCCCAGAAGCGGGTCATCCGCTCGTGGAGCGGATTCCCGCTGATGGCGTGACGGGTGTGCGTGATCGCCACGAGGGGGGCCAGCCCCAGCGTCAGCACGACGAACAGGAAGTGGAGGCTTCCTGTGACGGCGAACTGCAGCCGGGCGAGGCCGACGACGTCCATAGAGACTCCCGGGGGAAAAGTATTGGTGTAGACAGTCTACGTATAGACAGCCTACATATAGGATGTCTCCATGGAAGATAGGCTTCCGGCATGAACGCCGACGCGCTCCGGGGGCACATGGAGGCGCTGCTCCTGTCCGTGCTGGAGCGTGAACCGCTGCACGGCTACGCCATCATCGAGGCGCTGCGCGAGCGGAGCGGCGGCGCGCTCGACGTGCCCACGGGCACGGTCTATCCGGCGCTGCGGCGGCTGGAGTCCGCCGGCTACCTCGCGGGAGAGTGGGCCGTCTCCGGGGGCCGCAAGCGCCGCACCTACCGGCTCACCGACGCGGGCCGTACGGCTCTCGCGGGCGAGCGCTCGGCCTGGAAGGCGTTCACGAGCGCGATCGGGAGCGTTCTCGACCCGTCAAGGTGAGGCCCGTCGAGGTGAGGCCCGTCGCGGTGAGACAGCGCGCCGCACTGAAGAGCTGGCACGCCCAGAAGGCGAAGCTGATCGCGGTGACGGCCGCTCCGGGGGCGTAGGCGCTGAACCCGGCCGGCCCGTGCGCGCCCCTCATCAGGGCCACGCACATCATCAGCAGGATCGGCATCTGCAGCCATACGAACAGGCCGAGCGCGCGGGTCACGAGCCGGGGGCGCCGGATCCGCCGCAGGCCGCGGCCCAGTGCGACCAGAGCCGCCCCGCCCAGGACGCCGATGGCGAGCTGGCTGTAGTCGACGACGCGGGCCAGCGGCTCGAACCAGCCCGGTTTGGGCGTCGTGAGGGCGGAAGGAGGCTCCGGGAAGATCTTCCAGATCACGCTCCACATCAGGGCCGTCAGAGGCACGCTGAGGAACAGCAGCGCGGCGGTCCTGCGGCCCTGGCTCACCGCGAGCGCCTCCTGGTAGCCGGGAGCGATCTCGGCCACCGGGCCGAAGTCCTCGACCGCCAGCCGCTCGGCCTCGGCCCGCCCGCACCCGCTCGACTCGTACGCCTCGGCGGCGTCGAGCAGGCTGTCCCGGGCCTCGGCGAGCAGATCGCGCTTGGCCCGGAGTGGACCGCTGACGGCCCGCCTGAGCCGGGCGACGTAGTCGTCGATCGCACCCGCGTTCGCCATTCGCCAAGCGTATTGCCCGTCGCCGCGGGTCGGCATCCGGGTAAACCCTGAGAAGGCGAGGGACGGCCCTCCGCCCCTGGCGGGTGACCCCCGGACGGGGGATAGCCTGAACCAGAGCAGAGATCCCAGCTTCCGGACATCACCGCCCGCCCCCCACGGTGAGAGGGGCGGGCGGTCGCGTGGGAACACCGAGGCGAGAGGGTCCGGTCTTTTTAACGTTTCGCCCCAGCAACACCGTATTAATCCGGGTAGGCGAGACTTGTAGGGGAGAGCGAGGCGGACGTGGACCAGGCGAAGATCGTGGTGGGAATCAACGGCTCGGCGGCCTCGGCCGCCGCGCTGCGGTGGGCCGCGGCGGAGGGCGTCCTCCGAGACGCGCGCGTCGAGGCGGTGTACGCCTGGGAGTGGTCGGGCGGGTTACACGCCCCCTACGCGCCGCTGTCGAACCGGACCTCGCGCGAGGACGAGTGCCGCGCCGCCTCCGACATGGCCGAGCAGGCCGTCCGCGAGCTCGGGGAGCCGCATGTCACGCCCGTCGTCGTCGAGGGGACGCCCGTCCAGGTGCTCCTGCGCGCGACCGCCGGCGCGGACCTGCTGGTCCTCGGGGCGCATGAGGCCATCGCCCAGCCGTACCCCGCGATCAGCCCGGTGGTCGCGTCCTGCCTGCTCAGGGCGCACTGCCCGGTCGTCGTCGTGCTGCCCGGCGTGACGCACGGGCGTTCGGCCGGGATGCTCGCCGGCACCCGCTCGTAAACCTCACAGGGGGCCGGAGGTCATCCCCATTCGGGACCTTCCTCCCTGCCGCGCCGCCGGACACGGCCGGACCATGAAGGCATGGACCCGATGACTGCGACCGGCGGCGTCGTCGTCGGATACGACGGCTCCGACTTCGCCATGCAGGCCTTGGACTGGGCGATGGACGAGGCCGAGCTCCGTGGAACGCCGCTCACCGTCTGTCACGCCTGGCGGTCGCCGTACGGCGAGGCCGACGAGGAAGCCCGCAAGTCGCTGCACCACGCCGCCGAGCATGTGCTCTGGCACGGCGCCGAATGCGCCCGCCAGTGCACCAGCGGCGTGCGGGTGCGCGAGGACCTGTTCGAGGGGCCTGCCGCCGAGCGGCTGGTGGAGCTGTCGCGCGGCGCCGACCTCGTCGTGGTGGGCTCGCGCGGCCTGAGCGGCCTCGCCCGGACCCTGACCGGGTCGGTGGCCGGGCACGTCGCCGGGCACGCCGCCTGCCCCGTCATCGTCGTCAGGGGAGCGGGCTCGCTGCCGCACCCGGAGCATCCCGGCCCGATCGTGGCGGGAGTGACCGGGCACGACGGCGACGTCCTGGCCTTCGCCTTCCGCGAGGCCGAGCTGCGGTGCCTGCCGCTGGTGGCCGTCCACGCCTGGCGCTACCCGGTGGGCGCGTGGAGCAGCGGCATGGCCCCCATGGTCATGTCGGACGTCCCCGGCAAGGAGGCCGTCGAGCTGCTGGAGCGGGCCGTCGAGCCGTGGCGCGACCGGTACCCGGACGTGGAGACCCGGCTCCAGCCCGTCGAGGGGCCGGTCCGTGACGTCCTCGCCGGCGCGGCCGCGAGCGCAACCCTGCTGGTCCTCGGGGCCGCGAAGTCCTCCGCGGTGAACCACGCCCCCTGCCCGGTAGCGGTCGTCCGGTCATGACCGCGCCGGTCTACGCTCTGCTGGCCGACGGCACCACGGTCGAGATCCGGCAGGCGCGGCCCGGCGACGCCCCGGCGATCCGGGAGATGCACGCGCGGATGTCGCCAGGCAACCTCTACCTGCGCTTCTTCAGCCGCGACCGCGACCTCCCGGCAGACGTGGCCGAGGTGCTGTGCCGTACGGACCCGGCGGGCCATGGCGTGCTGCTGGCGCTCCTGCGGGACGAGGTGGTGGGGATCGCCAGCTACGACGTCATGGGCGACGGCGTCGCGGAGATCGCCTTCGCCGTGCCCGACGACATGCACGGCCGCGGCATCGGAACCCTCCTGATGGAGCACCTGGGCTCGCTCGCGGTCTCGCGGGGCGTCCACACGTTCACCGCCGACACGCTGGCGTGGAACCACGCCGTGTCGAGGGTGCTCAGCGACACCGCGCTTCCGCTGCGGACCCGCTCCGGCGGCGAGGTCGTGGAGATCACTATGCCGCTCGCCATGGACGACCGGTACTTCGAGATCATCGCCGAGCGGGACCGCCGTGCCATCGTCGCCAGCCTGTCGCCCCTGTTCCGGCCGCGCTCGGTCGCGGTCGTCGGGGTGAGCGAGTCGCCCGGCTCCATCGGCGACGCGGTGCTCGGCAACGCCTCCGGCTTCGGCGGGCGGCTCTACGGCGTCGGCCGCGCCGTCGCCGGCCTCCCGGAGCCGCCGGACCTGGCCGTGATCACGGTCCCGGCCCCGGAGGTCCGCCAGGCGGCCGAGGACTGCGGCAGGTGCGGAGCCTCGTCGCTCGTGGTCACCGCCCGGCTCGACCAGGAGGCGGGGGCCGACCTGCTGCGGATCTGCCGCAGGTACGGCATGCGCCTGGTCGGCCCCGGCAGCCTGGGCATCGCCACGGAAGGCCTCAACGCGACCTTCGCCGCCACGCCGCTCCTGCCGGGGGTCGCCGGGGTGGCGGTCCAGTGTGGCGGCGTCGGCATCGCGCTCCTGGAGCACCTGGCGCGGACCGGCATCGGGGTCTCCTCGTTCGCCTCAGTGGGCGACAAGTACGACGTGAGCGGCAACGACATGCTCATGTGGTGGCGGTCGGACGAGCGGACCCGGCTGGCGATCCTCCAGCTCGAGTCCTACGGGGACCCGCGCAGGTTCGTCCGCACGGCGAGGGCCGCGGCCCGTGCCATGCCGGTCCTCACCATGCTCGCCGTTCGATCGCCCGCCGCCCCCCAGACCGCTCCCCAGACCGCCCCCGAGGTCAGCCAGACGGCCCTGTTCCACCAGGCGGGGATCGTCGCCATCGACAGCATGGGAGAGCTGGTCGAGGCGGCCGCCTTCCTCGCCACCCGGCCGGTGCCGCGAGGGCGGCGGGTCGCCGTGCTGTCCAGCGCGCGCGGGGCCGGGGCGCTGGCCGCCCGCGCCTGCGCGGACGGCGGCCTCGAGATCCCCCCGCTCAGTGAGGGGCTCCGCCGCGAGCTGGAGCTCCTGCTTCCCGTGGACGCGGACTGTGGCAACCCGGTCGACACCACCCCGGCGGTCGACCCGGCGACGATGCGGGAGTGCGTCACCCGCGTCGCCCGCTCGGGCGAGGCCGACGCCGTCATCGCCATCGCCGTGCCCACGGCGCTCGGCGATCCATCCGAGGGCCTGTTCGACCTCCCGGCGTCCCTCCCGCTGGCGGTGGTCCTGCTCGGCCAGGCCGACAACGTGACCGTACGGCAGGGCGTGCCGGTCTTCGGCTACCCCGAGAGCGCCGCCGGCGCCGTCGCTCACGCCGCCCGGTACGGCGCGTGGCTGGCCCGGCCCCCCGGAGTCGTCCCCGAGCTCGCCGCGGACCGGGAAGCGGCGACGGACATCGTCAGCCACTTCCTCGAACGCCACCCCGGCGGCGGCCGGCTCGACCCGGCGGAGGCGTTCCACCTGATGGAGGCCTACGACGTGCCCGTCCCCCCGTGGCGCTGGGCCAAGACGGCCGACGAGGCGGCCAGGGCGGCGCGAGAGCTCGGCGGCCACGTCGCCATCAAGGCACACGTCGCCGCCGAAGCCCACGTCGTTATCGAAGCCCACGGCGGGGACGCGGACGTCCAGAGCGTGCCGGGCGCCGTCGAGCCCGGCCTGTGGGGTGAGGAGGAGGTGCGGGCGGCGTGCGGGCGGCTGGCCGCACGCTTCGGCGGCCGGATGAGCGGCATGCTCGTCCAGGCCATGGCCGAGCCCGGCGTGAAGACCAGGGCGGGCGTCGCCGACCAGCCGGTCTTCGGGCCGCTTATCCTCTTCGGCCTCGCCGGGATGGCCGCCGACGTTCTCGGAGACAGGGCCGCCCGCCTCACGCCCGTCACGGACGTGGACGCCGAGGAGATGATCCGCTCGCTGCGCGGCTCCCCGCTGCTGCTCGGCGGCCAGGGACGGTCCGCGGTCGACACCGCCGCGCTGGCCGGCCTTCTGATGCGGCTGTCCCTCCTCGCCGAAGACCTCCCCGAGGTCGCGGAGCTCGATCTCGACCCGGTGGTCGCCCGCCCGGACGGAGTCGAAGCCCTCGACGCTCGCATCCGCCTCGCTCCCGCGCAACGGCAGCACCCATACGTACGCCGCCTCCGCTAATTGTTAGATCTATACGGTTCCATTCTTTAGTCACGCATGGGACCGGAGATCAGGGCAGCGGGGACGCCTCGCCGCTCGCCGCTTCCGAGTTCAACCCGCCGGGCCTGTACGCGCCCGACGCGTTCCGCTCGTCCGACCACGACCCGCTGCTGGTCGCGCTCAACCTGTAGGGGGTCAGTCCGCCGTCGGGTCCAGGGCGTCACGCTTCCCGGAGGCGGTCTCTCCCGGTTTCCCCCCGAGCCGCGGGTAGCGCAGGTCGAAGGCCGGGCGCTCGGAGCGGATCGGCGGGATGTAGGTGAAGTTGTGGCGCGGGGGCGGGCACGAGGTGACCCACTCCAGCGAGTTGCCGAAGCCCCACGGGTCGTTCTCGGTGACCCGCTCCCCGCGCCGTGCCGTACGCCAGACGTTGTAGAGGAACGGGAGGTTGGACAGGCCGAGCAGGAACGCGCCCGCGCTGGAGATCTCGTTCAGCCCCGTGAAGCCGTCGTACGGCGAGTAGTCCCCGTACCGGCGGGGCATGCCCTCGACGCCCAGCCAGTGCTGCACCAGGAACGTCATCTGGAAGCCGATGAAGACCATCCAGAAGTGGACCTTGCCGAGCCGGTCGTCGAGCATCTTCCCGGTGAACTTGGGCCACCAGAAGTAGAACCCGCCGAACATCGCGAACACGACGGTGCCGAAGAGCACGTAGTGGAAGTGGGCGACGACGAAGTAGGAGTCGGTCACGTGGAAGTCCAGCGGCGGCGACGCGAGGATCACCCCGGTGAGCCCGCCGAGCAGGAACGTCACGAGGAACCCCACGGAGAACAGCATGGGCGACTCGAACGTGAGGTGGCCCCGCCACATCGTGCCGGTCCAGTTGAAGAACTTCACCCCGGTAGGCACCGCGATCAGGAACGTCATGAGCGAGAAGAACGGCAGCAGCACCTGGCCGGTGGCGAACATGTGGTGGGCCCACACGGTCATCGACAGCGCGGTGATCGCGATGGTCGCGCCGACCATGCCCACGTAGCCGAACAGCGGCTTCCGGCTGAAGACCGGGATGATCTCGGTCACGATGCCGAAGAACGGCAGCGCGACGATGTAGACCTCCGGGTGGCCGAAGAACCAGAACAGGTGCTGCCAGATCAGCGGGCCGCCGCTGGCGGGGTCGAAGACGTGCGAGCCGAGCTTGCGGTCGGCCTCCAGGACGAGCAGCGCGGCCGCGAGCACCGGGAACGCGAGCAGCACGAGGATCGACGTGAAGAACACGTTCCACGTGAAGATCGGCATGCGGAACATGTGCATGCCGGGGGCGCGCATCGCGATGATCGTGGTGATGAAGTTGACCGAGCCGAGGATCGTGCCGAGCCCGGCCAGCGCCAGCCCCATGGCCCACATGTCGGCGCCGAGTTGCGGCGTGTAGGTCGCGTGGTTCAGCGGGGCGTAGGCCGTCCAGCCGAAGGCGGGCGCGCCGCCCGCGAAGACCCCGCCCAGCACCATCAGCCCGCCGAACAGGAACAGCCAGAAGCTGACCATGTTGAGCCGGGGGAACGCCACGTCGGGGGAGCCGATCTGCAGTGGCATGATCTCGTTGGCGAACCCGGCGAACAGCGGGGTCGCGAACAGCAGCAGCATGATCGTGCCGTGCATCGTGAAGAGCTGGTTGTACGTCTGGAGGTCCACGAACTGCATGCCGGGAGCGGTCAGCTCGGCGCGGATGACCATCGCGGCCGCGCCGCCGACCAGGAAGAAGAAGAACGAGGCGATCAGGTACATGTGCCCGATCACCTTGTGGTCGGTGCTCGACAGCCACGACGCGAGCACGGTGCCCCTCCGGCTCGGCACCGGGGTGGGGCGAACGGCCTGTGTGGTCATCCGGTGCTCCCTTCGCCAGGAGGATCACCAGGAATGGAATGCTGGATCTGTGTGGGTGGTTATGCCCGCTGAAGACCGGACGAAAGGAGTCGCCCGTGGCGACCATCGAGGTAACCGAGAAGAACTTCAACGAGATCGCCGACAAGGGCATCGTACTGCTCGACTTCTGGGCGTCCTGGTGTGGCCCCTGCCGTAGTTTCGCACCCATCTTCGAGAAGGCGTCGGAGCAGAACGACGACATCACCTTCGGCAAGATCGACACTGAGGCGCAGCCCGCCCTGTCCGAGGGGTTCGAGATCACCGCGATTCCCACGATCATGGCGATCCGGGACGGGATCGTGGTGTTCGCCCAGCCCGGCGCCCTCCCCGCGCCGGCGCTCGACGACCTGATCAGCCAGCTCCGCGCCCTCGACATGGACGCGATCCGCGCCGAGATCGCGGAGGAGACGAAGCAGGGCTAGGGAGTGTCCTACAAATGCTGCCGGTCGCGCGCAGCAGGGCTTGATTTGTCAGACACGACCTAGGCGAGCCCAGCTAGAGCTTGCGGCCGACGCCGCCGTAGCCGACCGACGCCGTCTGCGGGAACCTCGGCCGGCCGGCGTCGGGCCGCCAGTCCTCCGGGTAGACCAGGCCCGGCTCCAGCAGCTCGTATCCGTCGAAGAACCGCTCGATCTCGGCGTGCGTGCGCAGCGCGAGAGACGCGGTCGCCCGGTTGTAGACCTCCAGCGCGCCGGGCGTCAGGTCGGGCCTGGCGTCCCGCGCGTGGGAGACGGCCAGGTAGCTCCCCGGCGCGCTCGCGTCCCGCAGCCGCCCCACGATCTCGTACGGCTTGGCCTCGTCCGGGATGAAGTGGAGGATGGCGAACAGCAGAAAGGCCACCGGCCGGTCGAGGTCCACCAGCCCTTCCAGCGCCGGCAGGAGCACGTCGGGCTCCCGGAAGTCGGCCTGCAGGACGGACACGTTCTCCCCGCGGCCGAGGATCGCCCGCGCGTGCGTCACCACCACCGGGTCGTAGTCCACGTAGACCACATGTGTGCCGGGCGCCGCCCGGTGGGCGATCTCGTGCACGTTGCCCTGGGTCGGCAGGCCGGAGCCGATGTCCACGATCTGCCGGACCCCCTCCTTCACCAGGAAGTCCACGGCTCTCGCCAGGAACGCCCGGTTCTCCACGGCGGACAGCCGCGTGTCCGGAAAGACCTTGAGGATCCGCTGGGCGGCTTCCCTGTCCGCGGCGAAGTTGTCCTTGCCGCCCAGGTAGTAGTCGTACATGCGGGCGACGTTCGGCGTGGTGGGGTCCACGCCCTCGGGGGCGGGCCGGGGATCCGTCATCATGCTTCTCTTCTGTTGCGGGGTCAGCTCGACCGGTACAGCTCGGCGACCCGGAAGGCCAGGTCGAGGGACTGCCCACGGTTGAGCCGCGGGTCGCAGGCCGTCTCGTAACGCAGCGCCAGGTCCGCCTCGGCGAGCCCGTGCCCGCCGCCCACGCACTCGGTCACGTCGTCGCCGGTGAACTCGATGTGGACGCCGCCGGGGTGGGTGCCCAGCGCGTGGTGCACCTCGAAGAAGCCCGCGACCTCGTCGAGGACGTCGTCGAGCCGGCGGGTCTTGTGGCCGCTCGGGGCCTCGAACGTGTTGCCGTGCATGGGGTCGCAGATCCAGGCCACGTTGGCGCCGCTGGCCCTGACCTTCTCGACCAGCGTGGGGAGCGCGTCGCGGACCTTGCCCGCGCCCATGCGGCTGATGAAGGTCAGCCGTCCCGGCTCGTTGTCGGGGTTGAGCTTGTCGATCAGGGCGACCGCCTCTTCGGGCGTGGTCGTGGGGCCGAGCTTCACGCCGATCGGGTTGCGGATCCGGCTGAAGAACTCCACGTGCGCGCCGTCGAGCTGGCGGGTGCGCTCGCCGATCCACACCATGTGCGCCGACACGTCGTACGGCAGGCCGGTCCGGGAGTCGATCCTGGTGAGCGCCCGGTCGTAGTCGAGGATCAGCGCCTCGTGCGAGGAGTAGAACTCGACGGTGTGGAACTCCTCGGGGTCGGCCCCGCAGGCCCGCATGAACGCGAGCGCCTGGTCGATCTCCCGGGCGAGCTGCTCGTAGCGGCGCCCGGCGGGCGACTCGGCGACGAAGTCCTGGTTCCAGGCGTGCACCTGCCGCAGGTCGGCGTAGCCGCCCTTGGTGAAGGCCCGCGCGAGGTTGAGCGTGACGGCCGACGAGTGGTAGGCGCGCAGCAGCCGGCCCGGGTCCGGGCGGCGCGCCTCGGCGGTGAAGTCGAAGCCGTTCACCATGTCGCCGCGGTAGGCCGGCAGCTCGACGCCGCCCCTGACCTCGGTGTTCTTGGACCGGGGCTTGGCGAACTGCCCGGCCAGCCGGCCGATCTTGACGACCGGGACGCGGCCCGCGTAGGTGAGCACGATCGCCATCTGCAGCAGCGTCTTGAGCTTGTTGCGGACGTTGTCGGCCGTGGCGGCGGCGAAGGTCTCCGCGCAGTCGCCGCCCTGGAGCACGAAGGCCTCACCCTTGGCGACGGCCGCCAGCCTGTCCTTGAGCTGGTCGCACTCGCCCGCGAACACCAGCGGAGGAAGGCCCTCCAGCTCGGCGACGACCTTGTCCAGCTCGCCGCGGTCGGGCCACTCGGGCTGCTGGGCCGCGGGCAGGTCACGCCAGGTATCAAGGTTGAAAGCGCTCACGACAGACTAGGTTATTGCACCATCCCCGCCGTGACCCCCATGACGTCCATTTAGTGAGATCCCTTTTGGGTCAGCCGCACGTGCTCCGGGAGGACCCCGAGGCCGACGAAGCGGCGCGCCAGCGGGCCGATGACCGGGAGCCGGGCCACCGGCGGCATCCTGAGCGGCCTGGCGTCCAGGGCCGGGCGGATCAGGCGGTCCTGCACCGTCCTCTGGGCGGCCTGAGTGATCATGGTGGGCACCATCCTGCGGTGCTCCACCTTGGCCAGCAGGGCCTCCGGAGCCTCGCCCCGCAGCAGGGCCGGGCCCACGATGTTGGCCGTTGCGACGGCGTCCTGCACGGCGAGGTTGATCCCGACGCCGAAGACCGGCGACATGGCGTGCGCGGCGTCTCCGATCAGCAGCAGCCCCGGCAGGTGCCAGCGGCTCAGCCGGTTCACGGCCACCTGGAGCACGCTCACGTCGCCGAAGTCCCGGATCTGGCCGACCCGGTCGCCGAGGAACGGCAGCAGCCGGGCGACGGTGGAGCGGAGTGTGCCGATCCCCCCGGACCTGAGGTCGTCGAAGCCGCCCTTGGGGATCACGTAGGCGAGCTGCCAGTGCGTCTCCCTGTTGATCGCCACCATCAGGTGGCCGGAGGACGCCCGGATGAACGGCTGCCCGGGGTCGCCCTCCTGGCGCGGCAGGCGGAACCACACCACGTCCATCGGCGCGCCGTACTCCTTGGGCACGAGCCCCGCCGCCCGCCGGACGTCCGAGCCGCGCCCGTCGGCGGCCACGGTGAGCGTGGCGCGGATCTCGTGCTCGCCGCCCGATTCGTCGCGGTAGCGGACGCCCCGGACGGCGCCGTCCTCCCGGATGAGATCGATGACCTGGGCGTTCATGAGGAGCCTGAAGTTGGAGTGCTCCGCGGCCTTGGCGGTGATCAGGTTGAGGAAGTCCCACTGCGGGACGAAGGCGATGTAGCGGTATTTGGCGTGGAGCCGGGTCAGGTCGGCGATCGGCACGCGCCCGTCGTCGGTCTCCAGGGCCATGCCGTACGCCTTGTGGTGCGGCAGCCGGTGGAACTCCCCGGCCAGCCCGAGCTCGTCGAGCACCTGGAGTGTGGAGGGATGGATCGTGTCCCCGCGGAAGTCGCGCAGGAAGTCGGCGTGCTTCTCCAGAAGCGTCACGTCCACGCCGGCGCGGGCCAGGAGCAGTCCGAGCATCGCTCCAGCGGGCCCGCCGCCCGCGATGACGCAGGTGGTCTCCATGATTCATCACCCCGGATTCGACAGCCCCGTAATTCAACACCCACTGAAATCATCTCATGGGAGGGGCCTACCGGGGAGGGCCTCCAGGGGATACGTTGGTGATCGGTCTGCCGTCTTTTGGGGGTTCGCGTGAGTTCAGGCATGACGAGCATGGGTGCGGCGGTCATGGTCACGACGCTCGTGGCCTCGCTCACGGTCGGCGTCCCGGCGGCCGTAGCCGCGACGGGAGACTCCGAGCCCCACACCGGCAACGGCTGCGGCGGCTCCCTCGTGCTCAACGCCTGAGCACGCCGAGGCTCCGGGCCAGGGACTGAGTGGCCAGGTCGCGGATGCGGGCGTAGGACTCCTCGGGATACTGCCGGGGGCCGTTCTCCACCAGCAGGATCAGGTAGAGGTAGACCTGGTAGAGCGCGATCCGGATCTCCGCGGCCCCGGTGAGCTCGATCGTGCCGCCCGCCGCCCGGTAGCCGGCCAGCAGCGGGTCGTCGTCCCGGACCTCCCCGAAGATCGTGGGAGTGACGAACTCGGCCAGCGGGTCGCCCCAGAACGCCCGCTCGTGGTCGATCAGCGCCTGGACGCGATTGTCCTCCGTCAGGAAGACGTTGCCCGGCCACACGTCGAAGTGGATCAGCGACGGCGTGACCACCTCGTCGAGCGCGGCGGCGTTGGCGTGGACGAGGCCGGCGATCTCGACGAGCGACACGGGCAGCGGCGTCCCGTAGTGGACGGCGTCTTCCAGCATGGCCCCCGTCATGGCGAGGAACGCCTCCCGCCAGGTCCGGCCGGTCAGGCCCGCGTAGGGGTAGCCGAAGACGCCCGTGCCGGGGATCGAGTGCAGCCGGGCCAGGTGACGGCCGACCTCGAACCGGAGCGCGGCCTCCTCGGCGGGGCCCGGCGAGGCCCGGTTCCACGGCACGCCGTCGAGCGCCGACAGGATCAGGTAGTCGCCGCCGAGCCGCGGGTCGTCGAAGGCCGCGTGCAGGAGGGACGGCAGCGGCAGCCCGAGCGGGGCGGCGAGGCCGTAGACCATGGCCTCGGTGCGCAGCAGGTTGCGCTCGTAGGTGAGCAGCCGCAGGTCCGGCGGCGGGCCCACCTTCAGCACGACCCGGCGGCCGTCCGCGAGGCCGAGCAGCCACACGGCGTTGGCGAAGCCGTCGGCCAGTTCCTCCGAGGACACGACCCCCGCGCCCAGGGCGTCGAGGGCGAGCGCGTCCAGCTGGGCGGGGGAGAGCCGCCTCTTCGTCCTGCTATCCACGGATGGTCCAGGTCGCTCGGTGGGTGTCGCCCGGCTTGAGGACGACCAGGTCGGTGCCCGAGTTGAACGCGTCGGGCGGGCAGGTCATCGGCTCCACCGCCAGCCCGCGGTGGGCGAGCCCCGTGCCGGTGCAGATCTGGACCCAGGGCATGGTCGCCGCGTCCCAGAACACCTCCACCTCGCCGTCCGGGCCGCGGAGCCGTACGCGCCCGGTGGTGAGCCCGGTGAAGGCGTTGTCGATCGCGGTGTCCCCGACCACGCGCGGGCTCCGGAAGTCGTACGGCGTCGCCGCCACGTCCTCGACGGCGCGGGGTGCGAGCGACTCGTCGGTGAGGAGCACGCGCGACGCGGGCAGGTCGAGCTCGTACTCCCGCACGTCGGCCCCGGCCAGCAGCCACGGGTGGGAGCCGCAGCCGTACGGAGCGGCCGCCTCGCCGATGTTCGTGGCGTTCAGCGTCGTCGCCAGCCCCTCGGCGGACAGCGCGTACCGCACCTCCAGCGCGATCCGGAACGGATATCCCGGGGCCGGCTCGACCGTGTGGGTCAGCCGTACGAAACCGCGCTCGTCCTCGAGGGAGAGGAACTCCGCGCACCTCCACGGGCGGTCGGCTGCCAGGCCGTGCAGCGCGTGCCCCCGCTCGGGTTCGTTGACGGTCAGGCTGTGCCGCTCGCCTCCGAAGGAGTAGACGCCGCCGACGACCCGGTTCGGCCAGGGGGCGAGCAGGGTGCCGCTGTAGTAGCGGATGGGGTCGTCCTCGCCCCACGCCGTCACCAGGTCCCGGTCGCCGTGGCGCAGGGACCGTAACGCCCCGCCGCGCTCGCTGATGACGGCGTGGTAACCGCCACCGAGAAGTGTGTAGCCGGGCACGGGGGTCATCTCCATGCTCACGATCTTTACAGCTCACGCCGAGGCGCGCGTCACCAGGTGGCTCCTAAGGCGGCCGCCGCCCGGAAGGGGCGGCGGCCGCGACGTCTACTGCTTGCGGGCGCCGCCGGGCGGCGCCCGCGCCATGCGGGCCCTCAGCCACAGCTGGGCGGCGTCGGCGATCCGGCAGGTCCCGCCACCGCACTCGTGCAGTACGGCCAGGCGCGCGGACAGCGTGCCGACGAGGACCGGGTCGGCGGTCGTGGCGATGTTGCGCAGCTCGCCGGGGTCGGCGTACAGGTCGTAGAGCTGCCGCTCGCCCGTCTCGTACTCCACGTAGCTGTACCGGTCGGTGCGCAGCGCGTTGTAGGTCGGCGGGCAGCCGGGGGAGTACGCCGCGTGGACGAACTCCACGAGCACGGCGTCGCGCCACGGCACCTCCCGCCCCTGGAGGAGCGGGACGAGCGAGCGGCCCTCGGCGAAATCCGGCGTGGCGGCCCCGCCCAGCTCGGCGAACGTGGGGGAGAGGTCAACGGTGGAGGCGAGGCGGTCGATCGTGCTGCCGGGGGCGATGCCGGGCCCTCTCACCACCATCGGGACGCGGATGTCCTCCTCGAACGGCGTCGTCTTGCCCGGGAGCAGCCGGTGCTGGCCGAGATGGAAGCCGTTGTCGGAGGTGAGGAAGATGTAGGTGTCGTCGAGCCGCCCCGCGTGGGCGAGCGAGGAGACGAGGGCGCCGACCATGTCGTCCACGCCGAGCATGGCGCGCATCCGGTTCTCGTGGACCCGGTCGATCCGCTTGACGTCCCTTGCCGACAGGTGCGGCCTCTCCCGTAGCCAGAACGGCTCGGCGGACATGTCCTCCTGGTCGAACGAGGGCGTCCGGGGCGCGGGCTCCCCGGTGAACGCCGCGTCGTGGCGCGGAGCGTGGTGGGCCGGCAGGTGGGGCGCCACGGGCGCGAGGTAGAGGAAGAAGGGGTCGGTTTCCGCGACGAACCGGTCGGCCTTGCCGCTGAGGACGTCCTCCAGGTAGTCGCCCGGGGCGTCGCCGTACTGGAAGACCGTCCCGTTCTCGTTGAGGGCGTAGCCGTACTCCTGGTAGAGCCGGGTGACGGGCACCGCCCACTCGTCCCAGCCGGGCGGGATGTAGGACCGGGGCGCGCCGGACGGGTACTGGTTCAGGTACTTGCCGAACAGGGCGGTGCGGTAGCCGGCGTCGTGCATCCACGTGCCGACCGTGGATGACTCCATAGGCCGAAATTTCGGGAAACCGCCGGTCGGGGACCGGTTGCTCTCCACCTGATGGCTGTGCACGTACTGCGAGCGGAGGAGCGACGACCGGGACGGGCAGCACCACGGGTTCGTGACGAAGAAGTGCGAGAACGACGCGCCCTGCCGGACCAGCAGATTCCAGATGTTGGGAAACCTCTGGAGATCGGTGGTGTCCAGATCGTCCGTCAGGATCAGCACGATGTTCGGACGGTGCGGGGCCGCGGGCTCCCCGCGGGCGGCTCCGGCCAGCGTGGCGGCCAGCACCAGCATCGCGGCGAGCCAGGAACACCATCCTCTGAACAGGGGCACGGCCTAAAGCATTGCCGTGCCCCTGTCAGCGGAAACGCGTGTCGCCTGGGTTAACCCATCCAGTCGAAGACCGCCGGGTCCGGGCCGAGCCGCCGGCCGTTGTCGAGCGCGTCGACGGCGGCCATGTCGGCGGCGGTGAGCTCGAAGTCGAAGACGTCGATGTTCTCAGCGATCCGGGACGGCGTCACCGACTTCGGGATGACGACGTTGCCGATCTGGAGGTGCCAGCGCAGCACCACCTGGGCCGGGCTCTTGCCGTTCTTCGCGGCGATGTCGGCGAGCTCGGGCAGGTCGAGCAGGCCCCGGCCCTGCCCGAGGGGGCTCCACGCCTCGGTGGCGATGCCGTGCTCGGCGTGGAAGGCGCGCAGCTCCCGCTGGGGGAACTGGGGGTGCAGCTCGATCTGGTTGACCGCGGGCACCACGCCGGTCTCGTCGAACAGCCGGCGCAGCGTCTCGATCGTGAAGTTCGAGACGCCGACGGCCCGGACCCGTCCGTCGGCGTACAGCTTCTCCAGGGCCTTCCACGCCTCGGCGTACTTGCCGCGCGACGGGACCGGCCAGTGGATCAGGTAGAGGTCGAGCACGTCGAGCCCGAGCCGGTCCATGCTCTCGTCGAAGGCCCACAGGGCCTTGTCGTAGTCGTGTTCGTCGTTCCACAGCTTCGTCGTGACGAACAGGTCGTCACGGGGAATCCCCGAGTCCCGTACGGCACGGCCGACCCCGCGCTCGTTCCAGTAGAGCTTGGCGGTGTCGATGCTCCGGTATCCGGCGTCCAGGGCCGTGGCCACGGCCTTCTCCGCCTCGTCGTCGGGAACCTGCCAGACGCCGAAGCCGAGCTGCGGCATGACCACACCGTTGTTCAAGGTGATGTCTTCCATGCCTCCATGCTGCCCCATCGCCGCATGATGATCCCTTCGGGCTCTGTTCACCGGGTGTTCCCGCCCGTGTCTTCTTCACCGGATATTGTGAGCGCGTCGTGAACGGGTCTTTACGGAACGTAGGACCGGCCGTCGCCTGGGTCGAGTCCCCTCTTCAGCTTCTGTGCGTCGTCGAGGCGCACCACGCCGGGCTCCTCGGGAGCACCACACGCGTGGTGCCGCGTGCCGGGCTGCCCGCGCTGAGGCTGACGCGCCGCGAGCTCAAGCGGCTCGGCCTCCCCGAGGGCCTGGAGTTCGACGAGCCGGCGGGCCGCATGCCGAGGCCGGGCCGCACGTGGGTGGTGGGCGACGCCTTCTCCGGCCGGGTCCAGCTCGCGCTGGTCACCTCGATCCCCGGCCGCACGGTCCTGGTCGACGACGGCCTCGCCACGATCCGCCTGCTCGAACTCGTCACCGCGCGCCGGCCGCTGCTGCGGGCGCGAGGGAAGGCGAGCCTCGGCCGCACGGTGCTCGCGACCGCCGCCGGGATCCGCCTGCGGAGCAGGAACCTGACCGTCTTCACCGCGCTTCCCGTGCCGGAGGACCTCGCCCAGGCCGTGCGGGACACAGGGGCCGAGCTGGTGGGGCACGACTTCGCCTGGCTGCGGTCGAAGCCCGCCGACCGGCCGCCGGACGAGCGCACGGTCGTGCTGGGCACCTCACTCGTCCGCAACGGGTTGATCCACCGCGACCGCTACCTCCACTGGCTGGAGCGCATCGAGGAGCCGGTGGCGTACTACCCCCACCGCCGCGAGGACCCGCGCGACCTCGACCGGGTGCGGCGGATCTCCGGCCTCACCGTCTACGACGCGGGCATCCCCGCCGAGATGACCCTGCGGGACCTGCGCCCCGGCCAGCGCGTGCTCAGCCTGCCGTCCACCGCCGTGACGTCGCTGCGCGTGCTGCTGTCCGCCCGGGGCGTCTCCGTGGACACCGTGGACGTCCCCGACGACTGGTGGACCGCCTCGGCCGGTCCGTCCCTGCGCTCGCATCTCCAGCTCTTCGCTCATGAAACCCCGCGAAAGGTTGCTCCTTGACCCGCGTGCTCGCCGTCGCCGACTCCGACTCGTATCTGAAGTGGGCCGCGGGCCTTCTGAACGCGCTCCCCGCGTCGTGGACCACGGAGCTCACCGTGGTCCGCACGCCGATCACGCCGTCGGAGGGCCAGATCGAGGCGGCGGTGAGCGGCACCCGGAGCGCGCCCGCGCCGGTCCTGTCGGCCCGCCAGCTCCGCAGGGCCGCGGAGCGGTTCCAGCCCGACGTGGTGCTGCTCGCCTGCACCGGCCCGGTCGTCGACGCGCTCGCCGCGGAGATCCTTTCCGACCTGCGGCCCCGCCCCGTGTTCGTGTCGGGGCTGCCCGGCATCTCCGTGCCCGCCACCGAGAAGGCGTGGCTCTACCGCAGCGGCTGCGACCTGTTCGTCGTGCACAGCGGCCGGGAGGTGGCGGAGTTCTCCGCCATCGGCCGCGAGCTGGGCGGGGGCGGCGGGGTCGCGCTGGCCCGCCTGCCGTACCTCGACCTGAGCGCCGCCGCGCCCCAGGCGAGCCCGGCTCAGCGCGACCGGGTGGTCTTCGCCACCCAGGCGAAGGTGCCGCGCCGCCGGGAGGAGCGGGAGGAGGTCCTGCTCGCGCTCGCCGCGCTGGCCGTGGCCCGGCCCGACCTCGACGTCGTGGTCAAGCTCAGGGCCCGTGAATCCGAGCGGCAGACACACAACGAGCGGCACCATTACGAGACGCTCTGGACGGAGATGGCCGAGGAGGGCCGCCTCCCACACCGGGACGCGGTGCGGTTCGCCACCGGCGCCATGCACGAGCATCTCACCCACGCCGCCGGGTTCGTCACGGTCAGCTCGACCGCCGCGCTGGAGGCGATCGCGCAGCGGGTGCCGCTGCTCGTGCTGTCCGACTTCGGGGTCAGCGCAGAGATGATCAACCTGGTCTTCGAGGGCAGCGGCTGCCTCGGCACGATGGACGACCTGGCCGAGGCCGGCTTCCGCATGCCGACCGAGGAGTGGTGCCGGGCCAACTACTTCCACGACGCCGCGGCGAGCGACTGGATCGCCCGGATCTCCGCGCTGGTGGAGGACGCTCGGGCGGGACGGCTCGTGCCCGCGAGGTCGGTCCTCGACGGGCCCGAGCACGCCACCGCCCGCCGCCGCGCCCGGCTCCGCCTGGAGGTCCCGCCCAAGGTGCTGAGGTACGGCTACCGCGCCAAGCGCCGCATGCGCCGCTACCTCAAGACATTCTGATCAGCGCGAGAGCAGGCGGCGCAGCCGCGACGCGGGGCGGAGCTGGCGCTGCTCGGGGGCCAGCTCCAGTGCCGCCAGGCGGCGGCCCTTGAAGTAGCGCGCCGCGCCGTTGGTCTCCAGGTAGCGCGTAGCCGCCTCCCGCAGGCCCGGATAGGCCGCGCTCTGCATGCAGTAGCCCACGGCGCTCACCAGGGCGCTCACGTCGGCGGGCGGCGGCTCGGTGATCGAGCCGTCCGCTTCCAGCCGGGGGAGGCTCGCGTCGGCGATCGTCGCCGGGATCCGGTTGCTGTTCTCGTACGGCGAGAGCCGTTCGAGAACGGTGTCGCCGCCGATCGTCGCGACCGGGATGCCGAAGAAGCGCCGCGCGGTCACCAGCGCCGTGGAGAAGCACCCCACGACCAGCTCGGGGCGGTTAACGGCGAAGCAGACCTCGGCCGGGGTCGTCTCCCTGGCCACCACCAGCTCGACGCCGAGCTCGTCGGCCACGGGCCGCAGCTCCCGGGCGTGCCGCCGTCCGGCGGCGGGGTGCGCCTTGAACAGCACCGTCCGGTGCCCGCGCGCCGCCAGTGCCCGGAGCATCCGCTCGTGCAGCCCGGCCTCCTCCTGCGGGGTGAGGATGCCGAGCGAGGAGAGGTACTGCCCCAGGATCATCGCCTTCGCCCCCGGCACGCTGTCGCCGACCGAGACCTGGCGCACGACGGTCGTGAAGGACGACCCGGACAGGGCCTCGGCGGGCACGCCGTACTCGGAGAGGAGCAGAGGGGCGAGGCCCGGCACGAGATCGAGGTGGAGCAGGCGGGTGATCCGCCCGCTGATCTCGTGGGGGAGCGGGTCACGGGTGGGGCCGTAGCTCATCAGGCCGTCGGAGTAGACGGTGATCGGGGTGTCCTTGAGCAGCCCCGCGATCGTGCGCGCCGGCGGCACCGGGATCGACTCCAGGACCAGCTCGTCCAGCTCGCCGAACCGCTCCGCGAGCAGGCGGCCGAGCATCGGCGTCTCGATCGCGCGGGCCTTCCAGTCCGACGGGTGCAGCGGCGCGATCAGCTCGTTCCAGGACACGACCTGGTCGAACCTGCCGCGCAGGGCCGCGAAGCCGGGGGCCTCGTCGAGCGGCGGGGTGACCTCGGGGATGGCGGCGTTGTTGGACACCAGGAGGACGCGGCGGCCCCTGTCCGCCGGTGTGGGGCTGAACCGCCCCTCGTCGATGGCCGCGGCGAGGGTCATGGCGCCGAAGAACGTCGACGCGTAGAACAGCCGTGATCTGTCAGGCACGGATCCCTCCCGGGATGTACGGCTCCAGCAGGGCCCGGCGATCGCCCTCGGGCTCCATGCCGCCGAGCGCGCCGGTCAGGATCTCCGCGGGCAGCCGCCTCAGCGCCGCGGCGGCCCGCTCGTCGAAGCGGGCCCGCAGCGGGGGCGTGAACCTGCCGGCCAGCTCGGCGTGGTGGGCGAGGAGCGCGCACAGGTTGCGGGCGGCCTTCGGCAGGAACTCCGGCTCCACCTCGTCCAGGATCAGGTCGTAGGCGTCGAAGAAGTGGAGCTGCCGCTCGTCCCCGATCTGGGTGAGCGAGGCCGGGACCCCGCGCCGGTAGAACAGCCCGGCGAGCGACACCACCGCGAACGACCGGGCCCGCCGGTGGAGCCGCCAGATCCACGGGCGGTCCTCGGCGGTGTGCAGCCCGCTCGGGAACGTGAGGAGGTCGCCCAGCTCCCGGCGGTAGATCCCGGCCCAGGCGTAGGGGTAGTCGACCATCGTCTTGTAGTCCGCCGGCATGATGCCGTCGCGCGGGTCGAGCACGACGCCGCGCCTCGGCTCGGGCGCCCGGTGGGTCTCCCGCTTGCGGCCCTCCACCTGGACGTGGTCCACGCGGACGAAGTCGCAGCCGAGCCCGTCGATCGCCGCGACCAGCCGCGCCAGATAGCCCGGCGCGAACCAGTCGTCGCCGTCGAGGAACGTGACGTACCGGCCCGAGGCCAGCTTGAGACCCATGTTGCGGGCGTCCGCCAGCCCGACGGGGACGGCGTTGCGGGCGACCGCGAGCTCCGGCAGGTCATGCCGGAAGTCCTCGATCACCGCCGGTGTGGCGTCCACCGACCCGTCGTCCACGACGACGACCTCGAACTCGAAGTCGCGCGGCCTGTTGCGGACCAGCGAGGCCAGGGCGTCGCCCAGGTACGGCTCGCCGTCCCGGACCGGGACGATCACCGAAAGCGTGACCATGATCCCTCCGCGAGGTCAGGCGGTGACCCGGCGCAGGCGGGCCCGGGGGGCCTCCTCGCCGGGGAAGACGCGCTTGACGCCGTCACCGAGGGCGGTCTCGATGATCCGGATGTCCCGGACGAGGTGCTCCAGTCCGCTGGGCTCCAGGGACGCGGCGTGGTCGGAGCCCCACATCGTGCGGTCCAGCGTGATGTGCCGCTCCACGGTCACCGCGCCGAGCGTCACCGCCGCGAGCGAGATCTGCAGGCCGCGCTCGTGCCCGGAGTAGCCGACCGGCACGCCGTACCGCTCCTGGAGGGTGACGATCGTGCGGAGGTTGGCCTCCTCCGGAGGCAGCGGGTAGGTCGAGGTGGCGTGCATGAGCACCAGCTTAGAGGTGCCGATGATCTCCACCGCCTTGTCGATCTCCTCGAGGGTCGACATGCCGGTGGACAGGATGATCGGCTTGCCGGTCGCCGCGAGGGCCCGCAGCAGCTCATGGTCGGTCACCGAAGCGGAGGCCACCTTGTGGGTGATGACGTCCATGTCCTCCAGGAACTCGACGGAGGGGACGTCCCACGGGGAGGCGAACCAGTCGATGCCGCGCTCCGCGCAGTACTTGGCGATCTGGGTGTACTCGTCCAGGCCGAACTCGGTCCGGATCTTGTACTCCATGTAGGTCATCTCGCCCCACGGCGTCTGCCGGATCTGGCCGCGCTGCTCCAGCGGCACGCAGATCTCGGGGGTCCGCTTCTGGAACTTGACGGCCTGGCAGCCCGCGTCGGCCGCCACGTCGATCAGCCTGCGGGCGATCTCGATGTCGCCGTTGTGGTTGATGCCGATCTCACCGATCATGTAGACCGGCTGCCCGGGCCCGACCAGTGAGTCGCCGATCCGCACCGGCGCCGGGCTCGCCGCCAGCGATCGCGCGGTGACGGACGCGGTCGTGATCGGGGTGGTGTCGCTCACCGCCGGGCGGGCGGCGAGCACCCGGTCGGACAGTTCCCGTACGGCTCCCGCCCCGCCGGGCGTCGAGAGCACGACGCGGGCGGCGGCCCGGACGCGGGAGTGCGCGTCCGGCACGGCCACCGGCCAGCCCACCAGGGCCATGCAGGCCAGGTCGTTGACGTCGTTGCCGACGTAGGCCACCCGCTCGGGGTCGAGGCCCTCGCTCGCCAGCCAGTCGCGCAGGGCCGTGTGCTTGGCGCCGAGCCCCTGGATCACCGGAACGCCGAGCTTGGCGGCGCGGGCGGCGACCACGGGGTTCCGCTCCGTGGACAGCACGAGCACCTTGACGCCGGACCGCTTGAGCAGGGCGACGCCCATGCCGTCCGACCGGCTGACCGCGACGATCTCCCGGCCGTCGGAGTCGACGAACGCCCGGTCGTCGGTGTGCACGCCGTCGAAGTCGGTGACCACGGCGTCCACGTCGATCGGGAGCGGCTCGTCAACGATCGGGGCGAGAGCGCGGACGATCTCCAGGTCCTCCGGCGTGTCGACCTCGACCGCGTGCCGGGCGGGGACGGGCTGGACGGCGACCTTGCCGAAGAAGCGGTGCCCGTGCTCGCGCAGGCCGGCCGTACGCATGACGTAGAACGCGCCGGTCTCGCGGAAGTTCGGCTCGCGGTCCTGGCGGCGGGGGCGGGTCGCGGGGTCGTGGTTGACGCCGTCGCCGTCGCCCGTCCAGACGAACTCGTAGGTCTCCATGCCGGAGAACACCGAGTCGGCCTCGCCCGCGAGAACCTTCGCGACGGCCGCGTCGAGGTCCTCGGGGTCGATGAAGGCGCTGGTGCACTGGACGAGGACGACGACCTCCGGGTCCTCGTCCAGGCTTCCCAGGGCGTGCAGGACGGCCGACTCGCTGGAGGCGGCGGCGCCGCTGAGGTCCGCCGGGCGGTTCACGATCCGGGCGCCCGCCTCGGAGGCGACCTCGGCGATCCGGGGGTGGTCGGTGCTGACGACGACCTCGTCGACCAGCGCGGCGCGCAGAGACGCCGAGACGGCTCGCGCGACGAGCGGGGTGCCTCCCACCTTCTCCAGGTTCTTCAGGGGGACGCCCACCGAACCTCCACGGGCGGGGACAACGGCCAGCACTCGCACGAGTGACTCCTTCTACCTGCGACATCAGCACCCCCAGGGGCGGGGGTGTCCCGAAACTAGCCAGAGGGATGCCCCCTTTGGGGTGACTAAGTTGAACGCCCATGGGCGCCCCTCTTAACTTTGGGTGTCGTCAGTAGTCGTCAAGCAGTCGTCTGCACGGTCCCCCCCACCGTCAGGAGAACAGAGATGCGCCGATTCGTCGCTATTACGGCGGTTTTGGGGTCGGTGCTGGTCATCGCGCTGTCAGCGTGTGGCGAGACCATGGCCGGGCGCCCGGCGACGACCCCGAGCGTCACCCCGAGTCCCACCCCGAGTGCCATCCCGAGTCCCATCCCGGGCGCGCGCCTGGCCGATGTGGAGGCGGTGAGCGAACGCGTGGACCGGCTCTCGATCCAGTCGCCCGCGCTCGGCCGCGAGGGCTCGGTCTGGGTGCTCAAGCCGCCGGGCTGGAAAGAGGGCTCGACCGGCTGGCCGGTGCTCTACCTGCTGCACGGCTGCTGCGTGAGCGGCGGCGACGCCTGGCTGGCGTACGGCGACGCCGAGCGGATCACGGCCGGGCTCAGGGCCGTCGTGGTCGTCCCCGAAGGCGGCGCGATGAGCTGGTACTCCGACTGGCTCAACGGCCCGGCCTGGGAGACCTTCCACATGACTGAGGTCCGGCCGATCGTGGAGAGCCGTTACGGCGTGGGGGACCGGCGGGCGATCGCGGGCCTGTCCATGGGCGGGCTCGGCGCTCTCGCGTACGCCGCCAGGCACCCCGGTGTCTTCCAGGCCGCCGCGTCGTTCTCGGGCGTGATCGACACCGGCTACGACCCCGCCGGGCTGGAGGGCCTGATGCGCTCCTACGGCGTGGACCCCCGTGACGTGTGGGGCAGGGCCGCGGACCGGCCGGACGTCTGGAAGGCGCACAACCCGGCCGACCTGGTGGGACGGCTCAAGGGCGTCCACCTCTTCCTGTCGTGCGGCAACGGTGAGCCGGGCCCGCTCGACACCCCGGGCGGCCCCGTCGACACAGGGGAGCGCGCGATCCTGGAGCGCAACCGCCGCTTCGCCGCCGCCGCGCGGGGCGCGGGCGTGCCCGTGACCACGGACTTCTACGGCCCCGGCACCCATGACTGGCCCTACTGGAGCCGCGAGCTGGCCAAGGCCCTCCCCACGCTCGTGCCCGCCTGACTCAGCGGCGGATCACATAGTCGTGGGGCGCCATCGCCGCCATCCGGCCCGGCAGCTTGGCGAGACAGGCCGAGCGGGCCTCCTCCGGCGTGATCGGAGCCGTCAGGTGGCAGACGAGCCGGTGGCCGAGCTCCTCGTCGGGAACGGCCACGACCCGCGAGGAGCCGTCCACGGCGTCGGCCACGAGCCGCTCGACCTCGGCCAGGTCGACCCAGCACGAGTCGGCGACGAGCCAGCCGTCGCCCCGGGGGAGGGGCGCGATGCCGGTGAGGGCGGTCAGCTCGGACAGGTCCACGTCGCGGTCGCCCGCCTCGATGAGCAGCCGCATGATCCCCTCGCCGAGGGCCTGGGCGTCGTCGCGGGGCAGGCATCGGGGGTCGGCCCAGAGCGTGACGTCGGCCTCGCCCTGCAGCCGGTTCACCCAGAGGGAGACCCGGGTCGGCAGCGTCTCCTCCGGGAGCCACACGGACCGGATGTCCGGCGCGCCGGACGGATCGCGGCTCACGCGCCCGCCCTGCCCGGGGACGCTCATGTCGTTGAAGACGAGGTCCCTGGCGAAGAACACGCCCCTCGACTTCTGGACCTCCTCCATGATCTCCACGAGCGCCGCGGAGTCGAAGCGGCTGTTCTGGTAGGCCGCCAGCGAGGCCGCGCGGGTGCTCTGGAGGAGGGCGTCGAAGGACGGCCCGGCGATGTCGATCGGGATCAGCGCGTCCTGGGCGAGCGGTCCCACGTGGTCGCGCAGCTCGGGCCGGTACCGGTTGGCGGAGATGGAGATCACCGGGCAGATGGGCTGGCCCGCCCGCAGGCCGGCGAGCGCCCCGAACGCCGCCAGCACGGCGGCCGAGCCGCTCACTCCCGTCCGGGCGCCGATCCGGCCGAGGGCCCGGGCCGCCGCCACCGAGCGGACCCGGAGCCGCGGCAGCTTCCAGTCGGTCTGGCTGTCGTCGACCCTGACCGTGAGCGTCGACCGCGGGATCCGCCTGAGCTGGGCCTCCCAGTAGCGCAGCGCGGCCGCCGCCCTGCGGACGCTCGCCGGCGTCCGCTCCGTCTCGGCCACGTCCAGCGGCTGCGGAGCCGTGACGGCCTCCAGGGGCTTGCCCTGGATTATCACGTCCCAGTCCGCGAGCAGCACGGCCAGGCCGCTCGCGTCGACCGTGCTGTGCGTGGTGACGAACACGATCTGCCGGGGGACGCCCCCCGCCGTGATCACCGCCGCGCGGAGCGGGGGCTCGCCCGCGAGGTCGAACCGCCGCTCCCGCAGGCGCGCCCCGACCGCCTCGTCCTCGGTCACCTCGATCGCCAGCTCGCCTTCGGCGCTGACGCGCTGGACGCCGTCGTGGAAGGTCGTGCGGAGCGACTCGTGCCGCGAAATCAACAGCCCCACGGCCTCCGCGACCCTGGCCGCCGTCACGTCCTGCGGCAACTGCCGCACGACGCGGTAGTTCATGTGCTCGGGCGGGTCGCGGAGCACGCAGCCGACCATGTTGGCCTGCGCGGTCGTCAGCGGGCCGCTGCGGTCCCGGCCGCCCGAGAACCGCGCGGTCACGTGCGTCACCGGGCGCTCTTCGGCCGCATGTCGGTCCAGACACGCTCGATGTGGTCGAGGCACTCCTCCTTGGTGCCGGACGTCCCCTCGGGCCGCCAGCCGTCCGGCGGCGGGCTGTCCGCCGGCCAGATCGAGTACTGCTCCTCGTGGTTCACCACGACCTGGTAGCTCATGAGACCTCCATCGCCAGTCGGGCCGCTTCCTCGTCGGACAGCTCGGCCAGTTCCGCGACGAGCAGGTCCTCGACCGTCCGGGCGAGGGCCTCCACCGTGGCGCCCTCGAACATCGCCCGGATCGGCACGTCCACGCCCGTGATGGCGCGGATCCTCGCCGTCACGCGGATGGCGAGGAGCGAGTGGCCGCCGATCGCGAAGAAGTCGTCGAGCGCCCCGACCTGCTCGATCCCGAGCACCTCGCCGTACACGTCGGCGACGAGATGCTCGGCGTCGGTGCGCGGGGGCACCGACGCCGCCGCCACGGCGGCGGGGGAGGGCGCGGGCAGCGCCCTCCGGTCGACCTTGCCGTGCCGGGTCAGCGGCAGCGCGTCGAGGAACACCCAGCTCGACGGCACCATGTACGGCGGGAGCGCCCCGGCGGCGAACTCGGCGAGCGCGGAGCACTCCACCGGCCCGTCCGCGACCACGTATCCGGCCAGCGTGTCGTCAACGGCGGCCACGGCGGCCTGCCGTACGAGCGGGTGGGCGAGCAGGCGGGCCTCGACCTCGCCGGGCTCGACGCGGAAGCCGCGCACCTTGACCTGGTCGTCGATCCGGCCGAGGAACTCGAGTTGCCCGTCGGGCCGCCACCGGGCGCGGTCGCCGGTCCGGTAGAGCCGCGCGCCGGGCGGGCCCCACGGGTCGGGGACGAACCGCTCGGCGGTCAGGCCGGGACGCCGCAGGTAGCCGCGGGCCAGACCGGCGCCGCCGAGGCAGAGCTCGCCCGGCGCGCCCGGCGGCAGGAGCGTCCCCCGCTCGGACAGGACGACGGCGCGGGTGCCGCCGATGGGCCGCCCGATCGGCGGCCTCGGGTCGTCGCCCAGCTCGGCGGCGGTCGCGATGATCGTCGCCTCGGTGGGGCCGTAGGTGTTGACCAGCCGCACGCGGTCGCCGAACCGCTCCCGCCACCGGGCCACGGCTCCCGCCTGGACCTGCTCGCCGCCGAGGATGACCAGCCGCAGCGACGGCGGCCACGCCACGTCGTCGATCTGGCCGACGAGGTGGTGCCAGTACGCCGTGGGCAGGTCGAGCACGGTGACCAGCCGGCCCTCGGGCGTCTTGAGGAGGTCGGGCAGCGTCACCGCCCCGCCGGGCAGCAGCTCCAGGCGGGCCCCGGCGGCGAGGGCCGGGTAGATCTCCTCGGCGTGCGTGTCGAAGCTCAGCGCGGCGAACTGGACGATCCGGTCGCCCGGCCCGAGGCCGTAGGCGTCCTTCATCCAGGCGACCCGGGCGGCCAGGCCGTCGTGGTCGACGACCACGCCCTTCGGCGTGCCGGACGAGCCCGACGTGTAGATCACGTAGGCCGCGCCGCCGGCCGCCACCCCCTCGATCTCGGCCGCCATGAACGCCCGCCGGGTTTCGGGAAGCGCCGGATCGACCGGCAGGTAGGCCGCGCCCGCCTTCCACGCGCCGAGCAGCGCCGCGATCCCTTCGGGCGACCGGTCCAGCGGCACCGCCACGATCCCCGCCGAGGAGGGCGTCGCCATCTCGTCCAGCTCGCGGTAGGTGACCGTCCGCCCCGCGCAGCCGATCGCCACCGCGTCCGGGTGAGCCTCCACGGCTCTCGCCACCATCTCCGGGACCCTCGCCACGGCGGGCAGCGCGGGCCCTTCGGACACCGACCGGAGGAAGGCGTGGTCGGCCTCGGTGAGCATCGGCAGCGCGGACAGCGGCCGGTCCGGGTCGGCGGCGACCGCGCGCAGCAGCCCCTCCAGCCGGGCCGCCAGCCCGCCGGCGGTCGCGGCGTCGAACAGGTCGGCGTCGTACTCCAGCTCGACCAGCAGCTCACCGCCGTCGTGCCACGCCTCCAGCATCAGCTCGAACTTGGCCCGGTCGTGCCCGCCGGGGAAGTGGCCGATGGTCAGGCCGCGGAACGACTTCGGCACCCGGCCCGAGTCCTGCGTGTGCAGGATGGCCATCGTCTGGAAGACGGGCGTGCGGGTCAGGTCGCGTTCGAGCCGGAGCGAGGCGACCAGCCGTTCGAACGGGATGCCCTGGTGGGCGAAGGCGTCGAGCACCCGCGCCCGCGTCGCGCCGAGCAGCTCGGTGAAGGTCGGGTCTCCCGCGAGGTCGCCGCGCAGGACGAGCACGTCGGTGAGGTAGCCGATGACCGACTCCAGCTCGACGGTGTCCCGGCCCGCGACCGACGTGCCGACGAGGATGTCCGGCTGCCCGGTGTGCCGCGCGAGCAGCGCCTGGTAGGCCGCGACCAGGGTCATGAACAGCGTCGCGCCGCGCCGCCTGCCCATGGCGGCCAGCGCGTCGGCCTCGGCCGCCGGGAGGCGGAACTCCACGCGCCCGGCCCGGCCCGAGGCGTCCGCCGAGCGCGGCCGGTCGGTGGGGAGCTCCAGCGGAGCCGGATCGGCGAGCTGCTCGCCCCAGTAGGCCAGCAGCCCGTCCGTTTCGGGGGCGAGGTCGAGCCGCCGCTGCCAGGCCGCGACGTCGCCGAACTGGAGCGGCACCGGCGGCAGGGCCCGGCCGGAGTAGAGGTCCGCCAGCTCGTCGAGGAGGAGGTTGAGCGACCAGCCGTCGCCGATGATGTGGTGCATCACCACGCACAGGACGTGGTCGCCCTCCCCCTGGCGGATCAGCGCGACCCGCAGCGGCGGCCGCGCGGCCAGGTCGAAGGGCGCGTTGACGCGTTCGGCGACCAGCGTGGCGGCTCCCCCCTCCATGTCCCCCTCCAGGCGCTCGACCGCCACGGGACCGGGCGGGTCGATCACCACGACGGGCTCCCCGTCGATGTCGGGGAAGCGCGTCCGCAGGCTCTCGTGCCGGGCGGCGACCTCGGCGAACGCCCGCTCCAGCGCCTCGGCGTCCAGCGGCCCGCGCAGGCGGCGCACCAGCCACATGTTGAACGCCGCGCCCGCCTCCGGGGCCATCCGGTTGAGGAACCACAGCCGTTCCTGGCCGAAGGACAGGGGCGGCGTCGCATCCGCGCGCGGAACCGGGACGTCGCCGAGCCCGGGGGCGCGGACGTCGAGCAGCGCGGCCAGCCCCGCCACCGTGGGATGGGCGAACACCTCCCGCACGGGGATCCGTCCGGGCAGCCGCGCGGTGACCATCGTGGCCAGCAGCGAGTGGCCGCCGAGGGCGAAGAAGTCGTCGTGCGCCCCCACCTCGTCGAGGCCCAGGACCTCCGCGAACACGGCCGCGACCAGGCGCTCGCCATCGGTCCGCGGCGGCGTGGCGTCGCGTCCGGCGGGAGCCGTCGCGTCCGGCAGCGCCTTGCGGTCCACCTTGCCGTTCGGCGTCAGCGGCAGCGCCTCCAGCTCGACGAACGACTGGGGCACCATGAAGCCGGGCAGCTCGCGGGCGGCGTGCTCGCGCAGGCCGCCGATCTCGCCGACGACGAAGGCCACGAGCGTCTCGTCGCGGACCGCCACGACGGCCTGCCGTACGGCGGGGTGGGCCTCCAGCACCGCCTCGACCTCGCCGAGCTCGATCCGGTGGCCCCTGAGCTTGATCTGGTTGTCCGTGCGGCCGAGGAACTCCACCGTGCCGTCGGCGCGGCGGCGGGCCCGGTCGCCGGTCCGGTAGAGCCGCGTGCCGGGCGGGCCGTACGGGTCGGGCACGAAACGCTCGGCGGTCAGAGCGGGGCGGCCCAGGTATCCGTCGGCGAGGCCCGTGCCGCCGATGACCAGCTCTCCCGGCACGCCGATGGGCGCGAGCCCCCCGGCCGGGTCGAGCACGTGGACGGTCGTGTTGGCCACCGGCCGCCCGATCACGATCTCGTACGGCTCGGCCGGGACCTCCCACGCCGTGGAGTAGACCGTCGTCTCGGTCGGGCCGTACACGTTGACGAGGCGGGAGGTCCTCGCCCGCAGCTCGCGGGCGAGCTGGAGCGGCAGCGGCTCGCCGCCGACCAGGGCCGTGAGGCGGGGAAGGTCGCCGGTGAGCAGGATCCGCCAGCCCGAGGGGGTGGCCTGGACGTGGGTGACGCCGCTGCTCCGGATGAGGTCGCCGAGCGCCCGGCCGTCACGGGCGTCGTCGGCCACGACGACCCGGCCGCCCGTGATCAGCGGCAGGTACACCTCGACGGCCGAGATGTCGAACGCCAGGGAGGTCAGCGCCAGCCACGTGTGGCCGGGACCGCCTCCGACGAGCGACCGCATGGCGAGCAGGAAGTTGGTCAGGGCCCCGTGCGGGACGACCACGCCCTTCGGCCGGCCGGTCGAGCCGGACGTGTAGAGCACGTAGGCCGTGGTGTCCGGCCGGGGCCGATCCCCCATGAACGCCGACGGCTCCACGTTGTCGAGGTCGGCCGAGGTCAGGACGAGCGCGGCCCCCGAGTCCTCGATCACGTAGTCCACGCGCGCCTGCGGATATCCCGGGTCCACGGGGAGGTAGGCCGCGCCCGACATCGCCACGCCGAGCAGGGCGACGAGCATGGCGGGCCCGCGCTCCAGTCGCACCGCGACGAGCGCGCCCGGCCCGACGCCCTTGTCCCGGAGCCGGACGGCCAGGCCCCGGGCGCGGTCGGCGAGGTCGGCGTAGGTCAGGTCGTCGCCGCGACCGTCGGTGACGGCGACGGCGTCCGGGCGCGCGGCGACCTGGTCGAGGAAGAGGTCCACGAGCGTCACGGGAGGCAGCGGGACGGCCGTGTCCTCGGAGAGCAGGGCTCGCCGCTCTTCGGCGGGCAGGACGCCGAGTGCGCTGATCGGAGCCGACGGATCGGCTACGGCCGAGCGGAGCAGCGTCTCGAATCGGGCCGTGAACCGCTCGGCGGTCTCCCGGTCGAACAGGTCGGTGCTGTAGATCAGGACGCCGAGGAGCCCGCCGTCGGCGGAGGGCCAGAAGTCGAGCGACAGGTCGGTGCGCGCGGCGACCCAGCCCGGGGGGAACGGCGTTTCGCGCAGCCCGGGCAGCGGGCCCTCGTTCGGCTCGCCGCCGTGCGTGTGCAGGCCGAAGATCGTCTGGAACAGCGGCGTCCTGCTCAGGTCGCGCTCCACGTCCAGCGCGCCGATCAGGCGCTCCAGCGGGACGTCGGCGTGGCTCATGGCCTCGATGAGCGTGCGGCGCGCGCGCTTCAGCACGTCCGCGAACGTCGGCTCACCCGAGAGATCCGCCCGCAGGACCAGCATGCTCGACAGGAAACCGATCATCGGCTCGAGCTCGACGCGGTCACGGCCCCCCACCGGCGAGCCCACGCAGAAGTCCACCTGCCCGCTGTGCCGCGACAGCAGCACCTGGTAGGCCGCGAGCAGCACCATGAACGGCGTGCACCGGCGCTCCCGCGCGAACTCGGCGACCCGCTGTGTCAGGTCCGCGGGCAGTGTGAACTGGACCTCCGCGCCGTCGCCGGTGCGCCGGGCCGGGCGTGGCCGGTCGCCGGGCAGCTCCAGGACGGGCGCGTCCGCCAGCCGCGCGGTCCAGAAGGCCAGGTCGGCGGAGCTGTCCTTGGAGCGTTCCGCCCGCGCGTGCTCGCCGAACTGCAGGGGCAGCGGCGGGAGCGGCCCGCGGCCCGCGTAGTGGTGGGCCAGCTCGTCGCGCAGCACGGTGACCGACAGGCCGTCGGCGATGATGTGGTGCAGCGCCACCGCCAGCACGTGCTCGGCCGGCCCGAGCTGGACGAGCGTGATCCGCATGGGCGGCCCGGCGGACAGGTCGAACGGGGCGTTGGCCCGCTGGGCGACCAGGCGCCGCGCGTCCTCCTCGCCCGCCGCCTCGAATCGTTCCACCGTGACCGGCGCGGGAGGCAGGACGATCGCGGCCGGACGGCCGTCCACCTCGTCGAACCGCGTGCGGAGGGTCTCGTGCCGGGCGGCGACGGCGGTGAAGGCCGCCTCCAGCGCCGTCACGTCGAGATCGCCGTGCAGCCGGTAGGCGTGACAGGTGTTGTAGGAGTGGTCCAGCGGATCGAGCCGGTGGAGGAACCAGAGCCGTTCCTGGCCGAATGACAGCGGCTGCATGGGTGACCCGCCAATTGGAAGTTTTGTTTACAGTGATGCGGCAGGCGCCAGTGAACCACGCCCGCGGGAGCCGCGACAAGCCCCTTCCGCCGCATGTGGGCGGTGTGCCAGACTGGCGATCAGGCTAATTGTAAAGACTCTTTCCAGTAAATATTTTTTACGAACTGTTGTCGAGAACTGTTGTAGAGACCCTGTTGTCAAGAACCTGGAGGGCGCGGGCGTGACCACGCTGTCGGCCGACAAGAAGGCGCTACTGGCCCAGCGTCTGCGGCGCCGCACCGGCGCGATCACGATCACACCGCGGCCCCCGGGCACGGCCACGCCGCTCTCGCACGCCCAGGAGCGGCTGTGGTTCCTGGAGCAGTACGCGCCGGGCACGACCGTCTACACGGTCCCGCTCACCGTCCGCGTCGAGGGCGAGCTGGACGAGACCGCGCTCGAGCTCGCCCTGCGGGAGGTGGTGCGCCGCCATGAGGCGCTGCGCATGCGCTTCCACACGAGCGAGGACGGCCTGCCGATCGTCCTGGTCGGCGAGGAGCCCCGGGCCGACTTCCGGCTGGAGACCGCCTCGGGGCCGGAGGAGGCGCGCGAGCTGGTCGAGCGCGAGCTGGCGAGGACCTTCGACCTCGCCGAGGGCCCGCTGGTCCGCGCCCTGCTCGTACGGCTCGCGCCCGCCGACCACGTGCTGCTGCTGGCGGCTCACCACCTCGTGACCGACGGGTGGTCGTTCGACGTCATCATGCGCGAGCTGTTCGCGATCATGAGGGGCGAGAGCCCGGCCGCGCCCGCCGTCCAGTACGGCGACTACGCGCTCTGGCAGCGCGACCACGAGTACGGCCGCGAGGTGGCCTACTGGAAGGAGCGCCTCGCCGGGGTGCCCGTCCTCGACCTGCCGACCGACCGGCCCCGGCCCCCCGAGATGGGCCACGCCGGAGCCCTGCACGGCTTCGAGATCGACGTGGACGTCGCGGAGCTGGCCCACGCCCACGCGGCCACGCCGTACATGGTGCTGCTCGCGGCCTTCCAGGTGCTGCTGTCGCGTTACTCGGGCCAGCCCGACTTCGCCGTTGGCTCGCCGATCGCGGGGCGGGGGCTGCCGGAGCTCGACGGCGTGGTCGGGATGTTCGTCAACACGCTGGCCATGCGCGCCGACCTCACCGGCGACCCCACGTTCGCGGACTTCCTGGCCCGCGTCCGCGAGTCCGCGCTGGACGCCTACGCCCACCAGGACCTGCCGTTCGACCGGCTCGTCACCGAGCTGAACGTGGAGCGCGACGTCAGCCGCTCCCCGGTCGTGCAGGCGACGCTGGCTCTCCAGAACTTCGCCGCCGGGACGGCCTCGGGCGACCTCGCCCTGTCGTCCTTCCCCGTCGAGGCGGGGGTCGCCAGGTTCGACCTGTCGCTCTACCTCTTCGAGAAGCCGGGCGGGCTGAGCGGCCACTTCTCCTACAACACCGCGCTGTTCGACCCCGGCACGATCGAGCGGATGGCCGGGCACCTCACGGTCCTGCTGCGCGAGATCGTCGCCGATCCGTCACGGCGGCTGTCAGAACTGCCGCTGATGACCGGCGAGGAGCGCGAGCGGGTGCTGGAGTTCTCCCGGTCGCCCGCCCCCATGCCGATCGGCCACGAGCTGCTCCACGAGGTGGTCGAAGGCACCCCGGGCACCGTCGCGGTGAGCTGCGGGGACGAGTCGCTCACCTACGCCGAGCTGGCCGCGCGCTCGGACGCGCTCGCCGCCCGGTTGCAGTCGCTCGGGGCCGGCCGCGGCTCCCGGGTCGGGATCAGCCTGGAGCAGTCCGTCGACCTGGCCGTCGCCGTGCTCGCCGTGCTCAAGGCCGGCGGTGCTTACGTGCCGCTCGACCCCGCGCAGCCCGCCGACCGGCTGGCCTACATGACCTCCGACGCCGGTGTGCGCGTGACGATCACCCCCGAGCTGCTGGCGGACCTCCCCTCCGGAGTCCCCGCCGACCCCGGCCTGACCGGCGCGGACCTGGCGTACGTCATCTACACCTCCGGGACCACCGGGCGGCCCAAGGGCGTCGCCGTGCAGCACCGCGAGGTTCTCACCTACCTCGCCGGCGTCCGCGAGCGGCTGGCCGTCGAGCCCGGCGGGTCGTACGCGCTGATGCAGTCGCTGTCGTTCGACTTCGGCATCACGATCTTCTATCTGTCGCTGATGACGGGCGGAACGCTCCACCTGCTCAACCCCCGGCTGCCCGCCGCCGAGCTGGCGGAGACGCTGCGCCGCACCGACTATCTCAAGGTCACGCCGTCGCACCTGGCGTCCCTCCTCCCGGAGGCCGACGTGCTGCCGCGCAAGCTGCTCGTGCTCGGCGGCGAGGCGTCCCAGTCGGCCTGGGCCCAGTCATTGGCGGCACGGTCGCCGGCCGGGCCGAGAGTGGTCAACCACTACGGGCCCACCGAGGCCACGGTCGGCATCACGACGCACGAGGTCACCGGCGACGAGCAGACGCAGACCCTCCCGATCGGCAGGCCGCTGCCGGGGGCCAGGGCGTACGTCCTGGACGAGCGCGGCGAGCCCGCCCCGATCGGGGTGATCGGCGAGATCCACCTGGGCGGCGACCGGCTCGCCCGCGGCTACCTCGGGAGGCCCGGCCTGACGGCCGAGCGCTTCGTCCCCGACCCGTACGGCGAGCCCGGCGCGCGGATGTACCGGACGGGGGACCTCGGCCGCTGGCTGCCCTCCGGCGAACTCCAGTTCCTCGGCCGCCGCGACCTCCAGGTCAAGGTGCGCGGCTACCGGGTCGAGCTGACCGAGATCGAGGCGGTGCTGGCCGAACGCGAGGGCGTCGCGCAGGCGGTCGTGGACCTGCGGCGCGACCGGCTCGTCGCCTACCTCGTCGGGGAGCGGGCGCCGGTCGCCGACCTGCGGGCCCACCTCGCCGAACGGCTCCCCGAGTACATGATCCCCGCGCGGTACGTCTGGCTGGACGAGCTGCCCCTGAAGTCCCACGGCAAGGTCGACCGGGCGGCGCTGCCGGAGCCGGGCGCCGACCGGGAGGAGGGCGGCGCCGGACAATACGTCGAGCCCGAGACGCCTCTGGAGCGGGCGATCGCCGAGGTGTGGGCGAAGGTGCTGGAGCTCGACCGGGTGGGGGCCGAGGACGACTTCTTCGAGCTCGGCGGCCACTCGCTGCTCGCGGCCCAGGTCGTCGCCCGGCTGCGGAAGGTGGCCGACCGGCCGGTCACCATCATGGACCTCTTCAAGCACCGCACGGTCCGGGCGCTCGCGGCCAAGGCGTCGGCCGCCGACGACGGCCCCCGGCGCTTCCTGCACCGGCTGACCCCGGCGAGGCCGACGGTCTCCGCGCTGGTCTGTGTGCCGTACGGCGGGGGCAGCGCGGCGATCTACCAGCCGCTCGCGGACGCCCTGCCGTCCGACTGGGCGCTGCACTCGGTGGCCGTGCCCGGCCAGGAGTGGGGCCTCGACGAGGAGACGCGGCCGGTCGAGGAGGTGGCCGACGCCTGCGTCAAGGAGATCCTCGCGGACGTCCAGGGCTCCCTCTCGCTGTACGGCCACTGCGGCCTCGGGGTCATGCTCGTCGTGGAGATCGCCCGGCGGCTGGAGGCGGCGGGCCGGCCGGTTGAGGCGCTCTACCTGGGCGGCGTCTTCCCCTTCGCGCGGCCCAAGACGATCATGACGCCGCTGCGGAACCTCAGCGACCGGATGCGCAGCGACCGCGTCTGGGCCAACGCGCTCATCGCGGCCGGGCTCGACATCGAGGAGCTCGACCCCGACCAGATCAAGGCGATCATCCACAACCGGCGGCAGGGCACCCGGGACGCGGAGGCGTATTTCACCCGCCTCTTCGAGGGGAACGCCGAGCCGCTCCAGACCCCGATCATCTCGGTCGTGGGGGAGCGCGACCCGGCCACCGAGTTCTACCAGGAGCGGTACCGGGAGTGGCACCACCTCACCGGCGAGGCCGCCCTGGTGGTGCTCGACGAGGCCGGCCACTTCTTCATCAAGCACCGCGCCGCCGAGCTGGCCGAGATCGTCACCGGGACGAGGAAGGCCATCGAGACGGGCGACACGGCCGCCATCGAGGACCGTGACCGGTCGTGGTGGCTGCACGGCACCTCACAGGCGGGGACGGTTACCGGCGCGGCGGCGGCGGGGCCGCGGCCGAGCATGAAGCGGTTCGCGGCCGTGGCCGCCGGGCAGCTCGTGTCGATCATCGGCTCGTCGCTGACCGAGTTCGCGATCCCGCTCTGGATCTACCTGACGACGGGCTCGCTGGTCAGCTTCGCGCTGTTCTCCGTCATCGCGCTCGTGCCCGGCATGCTCGTGGCGCCGATCGCCGGGGCGATCGTGGACCGCTACGACCGCCGCCGCGTCATGCTCGCCGGCGACGCCGCGGCGGGCGGCACCCAGCTCCTGTTCGGGGTGCTGCTGTGGACCGGCCACATCCAGGTCTGGCACATCTATCCCCTGCTGGTCTGCCTGTCGGTGGCGCTGACCTTCCAGCGGCTGGCCTACGCCGCGGCCGTCCCACAGCTCGTGCCCAAGCGCTACCTCGGGCACGCGAACGGCGTGCTCCAGATGGTCACGGGGACCGCCCAGCTGATCGTCCCGCTGGTCGCCGTCGGGCTGATGGCGGCGATCGGCATCAAGGGCATCCTGGTCATCGACATCGCCAGCTACACCTTCGCCGTCTGCTCCGTGCTGCTGGTCCGCTTCCCCCGGGCGATGGGCTGGAGGCGGCGCGAGTCGATGGTCGCCGAGATGGCCGAGGGCTTCCGCTACTCCTGGGGGCAGCGCGGGTTCCGCGGCATGCTGCTCTTCTTCGCGGGGCTGAACATCTTCCTCTCCCCGCTGTTCCTGCTGCTCACCCCGCTGGTGCTGGGGTTCGCCACGCTGGCCGACGTGGGCCGCGTCTCCTTCGCCGGGGGCGTCGGCGTCCTGCTCGGGGGCCTCGTGATGACCGTGTGGGGCGGCCCGCGCCGGTTCCGGATGCGCGGCGTGCTGCTCGCCACGCTCCTGCTCGCCGCGTTCTGCCTGCTGACCGGCCTTCGGGAGAGCCTCCCCGTCGTCATCGCCGGCGCGTTCGGCATGTCGCTCGCGCTGACGCTGGTCAACGGGATCTACGCCACGATCATCCAGGTCAAGGTGCCCCAGCGGTTCCACGGCCGGGTGATCGCGCTCAACACGCTCGTCGCCTGGTCCACGCTGCCCATCGGCTTCGGCGTGATCGCGCCGTACGGCACGAGGCTTTTCGGGGACGTCGGCCTCATGTACGTGGTGTTCGCGGTGGCCATCGCCCTGATCGCGCTGGCCGGGCTCAAGATCAGGGGGCTGGCCCGGTTCGACGTGGAGGTGCCGGACGCGCCGCCGGACGACCTCATCGGTCTTGAGACGGTTCTTCGCCGCCGTGCGGAGGTTGGGCGGACAGCGGGAGGCGGATGACGAACCCGACGCCGCGGGCCTCCTCGGCGTCCTCGACCCGGATCGTCCCGTCGTGTGCCTCGACGACCTCGCGGGCGATGGCCAGGCCGAGGCCGGGGCCTCCGTGGCTCCGGCTCCTGGCCGCGTCCCGCCGGTAGAACCGTTCGAAGATCCGCTCGCGGTCCCCCTCCGGGATCTGCTCTCCGTCGTTCACCACGGTCAGCAGCGCGTCCCCGTCTTCCCGGCTCACGTTCACGCTCACGGTCGTGGCCGCGTGCCGTTCGGCGTTGTCGAGCAGGTTCGTCACGACCCGGCACAGCTGGGTGCGCATCCCGTTGACGATCACGCCCGGCGTGAGCTCCAGCCGGATCGGCCGCCGCCCCGACCGGCGCTTCACCTCGCCGGCCACGCAGCCGCCCAGGTCGACGTCCTCCCGGGCGGCCTTCGGGCTCGTCCCTATCCTGGCGAGCAGCAGCAGGTCGGCCACGATCGCCTCCAGCCTGCCGGTGTCGCGCAGCGCCGCCTCAAGGGCCTCGGCGGTGTCCTCCGGATGCAGCCGCGCCCCCTCCAGCTGGGCCCGGATCCCGGCGATGGGGGTGCGCAGCTCGTGCGAGGCGTCCGCGGCGAACTGGCGCTGCTGCTGGATCGACTTCTCCAGCCGGGCGAGCGCGTCGTTGGCGGTCTTCGCCAGGCGGGCGATCTCGTCGTTCCCGGCCGGTTGCGGCACCCGGGAGCCGGGATTCCTGGGGGTGATCTCCTCCAGTTCGGAGCTGAGGGCCTCGACGGGACGGAGCACGCGGCCCGCGACGCTCCACGCGATCCCCGCGGCCCCGCCGCCGAGCAGCAGGACCAGTAGGAGCAGGCCCAGCTCGGGGAGCCCGCTGTCGAGGATCTCCGGCTGGGAGCGGCCGGCGTAAACGACGGGGGAGTCCGCCGCCTGGGAGACGCGGAGCGCGGTGACGTACACGCAGTGCTGGTTGGGGAGCGAGCAGGAGGTGGTGTGGGTCACCCCGGTGTCGGAGGGTCGTAAGGGGGAGAGGTGGGGGAGGTCCTTGGCGGTCGCGCTGGTGGCGATGACATGGCCGTCCGCGCCGACGACCATGATCAGATCGATGCCGTCCGGCGCCATGGGGATGATCTGCGGCAGGTGACCGTCGCGGATCCCGGCGGCGATCCGGTTCGCCACTTCGAGGCTGTCGCCGCGGATGTGCTCCTCGACCGCATGCCGGATACCCACGTCGGCGGCGATCGAGACGGGGATCATGACGAGCGCGGCGGTCGCGGTGGCGAGCAGTGTGAGGCGCGCTCGGAGGGATCGCGATCGCAGCCAGGGGAGGGGCATGCCCATGAGGCTACTGATGGTCATCACCGGGGAACTTCGCGACACCGGAAAGGAGTGCCCAAAGTTATTCAAAGTCTGTCAACGACGGCGCAGCTTTTGGAAACATTGCACCCATCCCATGACCCACCCCCGTAATGTCTGCGAAACGTCTGTCGGACACTGTTGTTGTCGCAAGACAAGGAGGTGATGCGGGATGTTGCTGCGGCTAAGGGTCTCGCTTCCGGACCGGCCCGGAGTGCTCGGTCAGGTGGCACGCGCGTTCGGGGTGATGGGGGCCGACATCCTGCAGGTGACCGTCCTCGAACGGCAGGCCGGGCGGGCCGTGGACGACTTCACCGTTTCGTGGTCCGGGGTGTTCGAGCCCGAGGAACTGCGCGAGCGGATCGGCGTGGTGCCCGGCACCCGGGTGGAGGCCGTCTGGCCCACCAGGGAGGCTCCCGGCACGAGCCCGGACTACGATCTGCTCGGTTACGTCGCGGGGGAGCCGGACAGGGCCTTCGTCACGCTGGTCGACGCCGTGCCGGACCTGGTCAGCGCGGACTGGGCGGTCGCCGTCGAGTCGGAGAACGGCGCGATCGTGCACGGAAGCTGGCAGGCGCCGGAGGAGGTGCCGTCGTCCGACCTGACGCCGATCCGGCCGTCCGCGTTCAGCGAGGGCGCGCTGCACCTGGTCAGCGTCCCGATGAGCGGCCTGCACCTGGTGGTCGCGCGGTCGCAGGGCCCGGCCTTCCACCGGGCCGAGCTGGACAAGATCTCCCGCCTCGTCGGGATCGTCTCGGTGCTCGCCCGATCCGGAGTCACCCGGACCGCCTGACTTACCGTCGCGGGGGGTCGATGCGGGCGCCGGTCTGGGTGAAGAGCATGAGGCGGGAGACGTCGACGGCGACGCGCCCGTGCTCGCCGGCCTTCCACACCGGGCGGCTGCCCAGCCGCACGATCAGGTCGGCGCGGCGGTGCGTGCCGCTTCCCGAGGGGACGGGAGGCGGCGCCTGCTCTTCCTCCTCCCGGTTCAGCAGCCGGCGCATGACCGAGCGGGCCTTGCCGCTCCCGTTGGCCTGCCCGCCGTTCGCGAGATGGCGCGGGTCCGGAGGCTCCGGCACGACGACCGCCGGGATGCCCGCCTCCAGATAGGCCATCCACTCGTGGCCGTGGTATTCGAGGGTCCGCACCCGGCCGAAGAAGCTCGGCCCCTCGGCCTTCTCGGGCACCGGCACGAGCGCGTCCGGGCGGATCCCCACGATGATCTGGGCCCCGGTGTGCTGGGACACGGCGTAGGCACGTGGATCGGTCCAGGGCATGGTGATCTGGTGCGGCCCGAAATCGAGCAGGATGAACTGGTTCTGCGGGGTGCGCACGGTCGCCGCGAGCAGGTTGAGCTGCTGGGAGCTGAGAAAGGCGGCGGTGAAGGCGGTCGCCGGGTCGTTGTACACCTGCGCGGGGGTGCCGATGTCCTGCAGCACGCCCCTGTTCATGATCGCGATACGGTCGGCGAGCGTGAGCGCCTCGACCTGGTCGTGCGTCACATAGATGGTGGTGACGCCGAGGGCCCGCACGAGCGAGGAGATCTCCATGCGGAGCTCGGTGCGCATCCCGGCGTCCAGGTTGGACAGCGGCTCGTCCATCAGGAAGAGCGACGGCTGGCGCACGATCGCGCGGCCCATCGCGACGCGCTGGCGCTGTCCGCCGGAGAGCGTCCCAGGGCGGCGGTCCAGCGTCTCGTCGATGTGCAGGGCGCGGGAGAGTTCCACGACCCGCTCCCGCACCATGGCGGGGTCGGCCTTGGCGATCTCCAGGGGGAAGGCGAGGTTGCCGCGGACGGTGCGGTGGGGGTAGAGGGCGCCGTTCTGGAACACCATGGCCACGTCGCGGTCGCGGGGAGCGAGGTGGTTCGCGAGCTTGCCGCCCAGCCAGAGGTCGCCTGCGGTGATCTCCTCAAGGCCGGCGATCATGCGGAGGAGAGTGGACTTCCCACAGCCGGAAGGCCCCAGGAGGACGAGCAGCTCACCCTCGTCCGCGCGCAGGTTCATGCGATCGACCGCCAGGTACCCCCCTGGGTAAACCTTGGTCACGTTGTCGAGGACGACGGTGCTCATAAAAGCTCGTTCCTCCCGGGCACGCGTGCCCGGACCCCAGCCACCGGTGTGATTGATGAGGTAGTACATCGTGTCGCGGGCGCTCGTGTCCATACATGACATGAGAAATCCGGCATCTACCTGCAACTTAAGGTTACTGTAAAATTTCCCTGGTGGAAGGTCTGCTGTCAGGGGCGTGCATGACCTCGGACGACCGTCGGAATGTCGTCAATGTAACGAAGTTGCTGAAACTTTCTGTAAGCCTTTCAGTTCGTTCACATGCCTGTTACGTTCCGGGCTACATCCCCCGAACCGAGGAGTGCACATCATGTGGCGACTCATCTCGACTGCGGCAGGCGCCGCGGCGCTCGCTCTGGCGGTCTCCGCCTGTGGCGGCAGCACGAGCTCGGCCCCGGCCACGGACGCCGCCCCCTCCGGTCAGATCACCTGGTGGGACACCTCCGACGCGACGACCGAGGCGCCCGCGTTCCAGGCGCTCATCAAGGACTTCGAGGCCAAATACCCGAAGATCACGGTGAAGTACGTCAACGTGCCGTTCGCCGACGCGCGGGACAAGTTCAAGACCGCCGCGCAGTCCGGTTCCGGGGCCCCCGACGTGCTGCGCACCGACGTCGGCTGGGTGGCGGAGTTCGCCTCCCTCGGCTACCTCGCGCCGCTCGACGGCACGCCCGCGCTCGTCAAGCCCGAGGAGTTCCTGCCTTCGCCGGCGGCCAGCGGCAAGTTCGGCGGCAAGACGTACGGCGTGCCGCAGGTGACCGACACCCTCGGCCTGCTCTACAACAAGGAACTGCTGAAGAAGGCCGGTTACGACGCCCCGCCGGCGACCATGGCCGACCTCAAGAAGGTCGCTCTCGACGTCAAGTCGAAGGCCGGGGCCGACGGCATCGCTCTCAACGTGGACGCCTACTTCCTCCTGCCGTTCATCTACGGCGAGGGCGGCGACTTCGTCGACGTGCCCAACAAGAAGATCACTATCGCGTCGCCGCAGACCGTCGCGGGCGTGAAGATCGTCGAGGACCTCATCAAGTCCGGCGCCACCACCAAGCCCGCCCTGCAGGACAGCTACACCAACGCCGAGACCGCCTTCAAGGAAGGCAAGGTCGCGATGATCTTCAACGGCCCGTGGTCGAACGCCGACAACCTCGGCGGCAAGGTGTTCAAGGACAACCCCGACAACTTCGGCGTCGCTCCGGTCCCCGCCGGTTCGGTGAAGTCGGGCGCCCCCGTGGGCGGCCACGACTACACCGTCTACGCCGGGTCCAAGAACCTGACCGCCTCCTACCTGTTCATCCAGTTCATGGACTCCGCCGAGAGCCAGGCGAAGATCGCCGGCAAGCTCGGCCTGCTGCCGGCCCGCACCTCGGCGTACGCCGCGCCGGAGGCCACGGCCAACCCGAAGATCGCGCAGTGGCAGAAGCCGATGGAGTCCGCGGTCGAGCGCCCCTGGATCCCCGAGGCCGCATCACTGTTCCAGCCGCTGGTCGAGGGCTACCAGAAGCTGGCCGGGGGACAGACCGCCACCGAGCCGATGCTCAAGGACGTCGCCACCGCCTACCAGGCCATCCTCAAGGGCTGGATGTGAGGGAGAGGCACTGGTACGCCTGGGCGATGACGGCTCCGGTCGTCGTGGTGACGCTCGTGCTCGTCGGATACCCGTTGCTCCGCGGCGTCTACCTGTCGCTCACGGACGCGACCGAGGCCAACATGGGGCGCACGATCGGGATGAACGTCATCCCTTCGACCTACGAGTTCGTGGGCCTGCGGAACTACGCCGACATCCTGACGTCCGGCACGTTCGTCACCCGGCTGACCTGGACCGTCGTCTGGACGATCGGGTGCGTCGCCCTTCATGTGGGCATCGGCCTGGGCATGGCGCTCCTGCTCAACCGGCCGATGCGGTTCCGGTCGGTCTACCGGGTCCTCCTCGTGCTGCCCTGGGCCGTGCCCGCGTTCGTGTCGGCGTTCATCTGGCGCTACCTGCTGAACGGCGAGTTCGGCGTGGTGAACGCCATGCTCCGGGCCGCCGGGTTCGCCGGTGTGAGCTGGCTCGACGACCCGTTCTGGGCCAAGGTCTCGGTGATCGCCTGCAACGTCTGGCTGGGCGTGCCGTTCATGATGCTCGCGCTGCTGGGCGGCCTGCAGGCCATCCCGCGCGAGCTGTACGAGGCGGCCGAGGTCGACGGGGCCTCACCGTGGCGGCGCTTCCGGCACATCACCGTGCCGGGCCTGCGCCCCGTGTCGAGCACCGTGGTGCTGCTGGGCACGATCTGGACGTTCAACCAGTTCCCGGTGATCTTCCTGTTGACCCGCGGAGGGCCGGGCGGCTCCACGGAGATCCTCGTCACCTACGCTTACCGGCAGGCGTTCGAGGGCATCCGTAACTATTCGGGATCGGCGGCCTGGGGTCTGGTGATCCTCGCCCTGCTCGTCGTCCTGGCCGGGGTCTACCGCCGCGCCCTCAGGCAGCAAGGGGAGGGCTGGTGAGCCGTACGGTGAACTGGACGCGCGACTCGCGCGGTCCGGTCAGGTCCATCGCGTTGCACCTCACGCTCATCGTGGCGTGCCTGATCGCGGTCTTCCCGGTCGCGTGGCTGGTGCTGACCTCGCTCAAGCCCCGGCAGGTCATCGAGACGGCCTCGGTGCGCCTCTTCGAGCAGCCGACGCTGGACAACTACGCCGAGGTGCTCCGGGACACCGAGTTCCTGACGTGGGCGGCCAACTCGCTGATCGTCTCGCTCGCCACGGCGCTCATCGGCGTGCTGTTGTCGGCCACCACGGGCTACGCCGTGAGCCGGTTCCGCTTCCCGGGCTTCCGCTCGGTGATGTGGATGCTGCTGATCACGCAGATGTTCCCGGTCGCGATCCTGATCGTGCCGATCTACAACCTGATGGCCGGGCTGGGCCTCATCAACCAGTTCCCCGCCCTCGTCATCGCGTACCTCACGTCCACGGTGCCGTTCTGCGCGTGGATGATGAAGGGCTACTTCGACACCGTGCCGGTCTCGATCGACGAGGCGGGCAGGGTGGACGGGCTCACCCCGTTCGGCACGTTCTGGCGGCTGATCCTGCCCCTGGCCAAACCCGGGCTGGCCGTGGCCGCCTTCTACTCCTTCCTCACCGCCTGGGCGGAGGTCGCCTACGCGACGGCCTTCATGACAGGTGACGAGAAGTACACACTCGCCGTCGGCCTCAGCCAGTTCGTCGGCCAGCACAAGGCGGAATGGGGCCTGCTCACGGCCTCGTCGGTGCTGATCGCCATCCCGGCGGCCGTCGTCTTCCTGCTCGTCCAGCGCCATCTCGTCACCGGGCTCACCGCCGGTGCCACGAAGGCGTGACACCATTTGAATCGGGGGATCCCAATGACCGAGCCTGCCGTCCAGCCGTCCGCCGTCGCCACGCGGTGGTGGCGTGACGCGGTGATCTACCAGGTGTACGTCCGCAGCTTCGCGGACGGCAACGGGGACGGCGTCGGCGACCTGCTCGGAGTGCGCAGCCGGCTTCGGTACCTCTCCGAGCTCGGGGTCGACGCCGTCTGGCTCACGCCGTTCTATCCGTCTCCGATGGCCGACTTCGGCTACGACGTGGCGGACTACCGCGACGTCGATCCGATCTTCGGCTCGCTGGGCGACGCCAAGGATCTGATCACGGACGCCCACGCGCTGGGCCTTCGGATCATCGTGGACGTGGTGCCGAACCACACCTCCGACCGGCATCCGTGGTTCGCGGCAGCCGTACAGGCGGGGGCGGGCAGCCCCGAGCGGGAGCGGTACATCTTCAGGGACGGCGAGGGCGAGGACGGCGAGCTGCCGCCCAACGACTGGGAGTCCGTCTTCGGCGGCTCCGCCTGGACGCGAATCGAGGACGGGCAGTGGTACCTCCACCTGTTCGCCCCCGAGCAGCCCGACCTCAACTGGGAGCATCCCGAGGTCCACGCCGAGTTCGCCGACGTCCTGCGGTTCTGGCTGGACCTGGGCGTGGACGGCTTCCGGATCGACGTGGCCCACGGGATGGTGAAGGCGCCCGGCCTGCCCGACGTGGGGCACACCGGCCAGGTGGAGCTGATCGGCGCCGATGTGGTGCCGTTCTTCGACCAGGACGGGGTGCACGACATCCACCGCGCCTGGCGGAAGATCCTGGACTCCTACGAGGGGGAGCGGATCGGCGTCGCCGAGGCGTGGGCGCCCTCCCCGGAACGGCTGGCCCACTACGTCCGGCCGGACGAGCTGCACCAGGCGTTCAACTTCCACTTCCTCAAGACCCCCTGGGACGCGGCGAGGTTCCGCGACGTCATCGACGAGTCGCTGCGGACGGCGGCGCTCGTGGGCGCCCCCTCGACGTGGGTGCTGTCCAACCACGACGTCAAGCGGCACGTCACCCGGTACGGCGGCGGCGAGCGAGGGTTGCGCCGGGCGCGGGCGGCGGCCCTGCTCATGCTGGCGTTGCCCGGATCGGCCTACGTCTACCAGGGCGAGGAACTCGGCCTGCCCGAGGTGCTCGACCTGCCCGAGCAGTACCTGCGGGACCCGCAGCGGCTCCGCGACCCCGAAAGCGGCCGGGACGGCTGCCGCGTGCCCCTCCCGTGGTCGGCCGACGGGGAGCCGCCGGGAAGCTGGTTGCCCGTTCCCACCGACTGGCGCGACCTCAGCGTGGAGGCGCAGCTGCGGGACGGCGCCTCCATGCTCAGCCTCTACCGGGCGGCGCTGAAGCTCCGGCGTGAGCACCCCGCTCTCGGCGACGGCACGCTGACCTGGCTGCCCGGCCCGGCGGGCACACTCGCGTTCCGGCGCGGCGAATCCTTCGTCTGCGTGGCGAACCTGACGTCCGAGTGGGCCGAGATCGGCGGGGTGCCCGGCGCCCTGCTCCTCGCCAGCGCGGGATGGGACGTCTCTGGTGACGTGGTCCGCCTCGCACCGGATTCGGCCACATGGTGGGCCCTCTAAGGTGATGCCCATGTACAACGCGCGGCTGGCCGACATCGCGGCGCAGGCCGGTGTCAGCGAAGCGACGGTCAGCCGCGTGCTCAACGGCAAGGCGGGGGTCTCCCCGAACACCCGCCAGGCCGTCCTCACCGCGCTCGACCTCGTGGGATACGAGCGGCCTCAGCGGCTCCGCCACCGCGGCAACGGCCTGATCGGCCTGGTCATCCCCGAGTTGGGCAATCCGATCTTCCCGGCGTTCGCGCAGGCGGTGGAGAAGGCGCTGACCCAGCACGGCTACACGCCGATCCTGTGCACGCAGGAGCCCAGGGGCGCCCCCGAGGATGAGTTCACCGAGATGCTCCTGGACCGGGGCGTCTCCGGCATCGTCTACGTGTCCGGCCTGCACTCCGACACCACGGCGCGGATCGACCGCTACGCCCGCCTCATCGACCGCGGGCTGCCGATCGTGCTCGTGGACGGGTACAACGAGGCCATCCCCGCGCCGTTCATCTCGCCCGACGACAGGCTCGCCGCGCGCCTCGCCGTACAGCACCTGGTGGACCTCGGGCACGAGCGCATCGGGCTCGCGCTGGGCCAGCGGCGCTTCGTCCCCGTCATCCGCAAGATCGAGGGTTTCCGGCAGGCCATGGCGCGGTTGCTCGGCCTGACGGACGTCGACGAGCTGATCCAGCACTCGCTGTTCTCGGTCGAGGGCGGGCAGGCCGCCGCCGGGGCGCTCATCGAGCGGGGCTGCACGGGCATCTTCTGCGCGAGCGACCTCATGGCGCTCGGCGCGATCCGCGCGGCGCGGGAGCGGGGGCTCTCGGTGCCGGGCGACGTGTCGGTCGTCGGATTCGACGACTCCCCGCTGATGGCGTACACCGATCCCCCGCTCACGACGGTCCGCAAGCCGATCGGCGCGATGGCGGCGGCTGCGGTACAGACCCTGCTGGAGGAGATCGGCGGCACCCCGGCCGAGCACGTCGAGCTGGTCTACCAGCCCGAGCTGGTCGTGCGCGGCTCCACCAGCTCCGGCCCCCGCTGTCAGCCGCGCAGCGCCGCGGCCTCCGTGGCCAGCTTCTCGACGCGGGCGTAGTCTCCGGCCGCCAGGGCGTCCGCCGGGGTGAGCCAGCTTCCGCCGACGCAGCCGACGTTCGGCAGGGCCAGATAGGCCGGCGCGTTCGCCGGCGTGATCCCGCCCGTGGGGCAGAACCGCACGTCCGGCAGCGGGCCGCTGAGCGACTTCAGGAACGCCGCGCCGCCCGCGGCCTCGGCGGGGAAGAACTTCAGCTCCCGCACGCCCCGCTCCGCCAGCGACATGGCCTCGGACGCGGTGGCGGCCCCGGGCAGGAACGGCACGCCGCCCGCCAGTAGCGCGGCGAGCAGCGCGGGCGTCGTCCCCGGCGACACGAGGAAACGGGAGCCGGCCTCGACCGCCGCCTCCACGTCGCCAGGGGTCCGGACGGTGCCCGCGCCGACGACGGCCTCGGGCACCTCGGCGGCGATCCGCCTGATGGCGTCGAGCGCGGCGGGCGTGCGCAACGTGACCTCGATCACGGGCAGGCCGCCCGCGACGAGCGCACGGGCGAGGGGAACGGCGGTCGAGGCGTCGTCCACGACGACGACCGGGACCACGGGGGCAAGGTCAAGAAGGCTCATACCAGCTCCACATTAGAGGACCGCTGGGCGAGCCACGCGGCGGCGCCGGTCAGCGCGGGCTGCCCGGCGACGATCAGCGAGGTCGCGATCGCGGTGATGTAGTCGGACAGGGCGGGCGCCGTCTGCTCGAACCGCGCGCGGAAGTCGCTGCGCCGGGCCCGCTCGGCGATCCGGGGCAGCACGCCGCCGCCGAGGTAGACGCCGCCCCGCGCGCCGAGCGTCAGCGCGACGTTGCCGGCGAAGCCTCCGAGCAGGGCGAGGAACACCTCGACGGTCTCCACGCAGAGCGGGTCGGCCGACGCCACGATCTCCGACGCCGCCACGGCTCGTGGCGTGACGCCGCGGACCAGTGAGAGGCCCCGGTGCAGCCGCGGCAGGCCCGTGCCGGACACCAGGTGCTCCGCGTCCACGTACGGCAGGCCGTCCGCGCGCAGCGCCCGCACGATCTCCATCTCCAGGTCGGTCACTGCCGGGGCCGAGGAGTGCCCGCCCTCGCCCGGCAGCGGCACCCACCCGGCGCCCACGGGCACGAGCCCGCCCACGCCGAGGCCTGTGCCCGGCCCGAGCACCGCCTTCGTCATGCCGGCGCTGGGCGGCGGCCCCCCGAGCGGCGCGAGGTCGTCGCCGGCGAGGTGCGGCAGAGAGAAGGCGAGCGCCTCGAAGTCGTTGAGGAGCTCCACATGCGGGATGCCGAGCTCGCCGACCGAACCCGCCCATCCCGCGTTCGTCAGCCGGTACCGGTCGTCCTTGACCGGACCGGCGATCGCCAGACACGCGGCCCCCGGCCGAACTCCGCCCGCATGGTCTGCGAGATAGGCGGCTACGGCATCGGCAAGGCCGGGATGTTGGGAAACGTTCAGTACGGCTACGGCCTCCGGCTGCCCGCCCGGCCCGGTCACCAAACCGAAGCGCGCGTTGGTGCCGCCGACGTCGGCGACGAGCCAGGGGTACGCCAAGCTGGATGTCATGCGGCGCCGCCCGAGAACACGCTCGCGCCGCGCTCGGCCGGTCCGGCCATGCGGCGGAACGAGGCGAACAGCTCCCTGCCGGTGCCCGCCCACTCCGCGTCGCTCAGCGGCCCCCCCTGTCGAACCCGGCCGGTCAGGTCGGCGAGGACGGTCAGCGTCCCGGCGGCCGAGTCGAGGCGGATCACGTCGCCGTCGCGGACGAGGGCGATCGGCCCGCCGTGGGCGGCCTCCGGGGACAGGTGGATCGCCGCCGGGACCTTGCCGGACGCGCCGGACATGCGCCCGTCGGTGACGATGGCCACCTTCTGGCCCCGGTCCAGCAGCACGGCGAGCGGAGGCGTGAGCTTGTGCAGCTCCGGCATGCCGTTCGCGCTCGGACCCTGGTAGCGGACGACCGCCACGAAGTCCTGCCCGTCGAGCTCCCCGTCCTCGAACGCCCTGAGCAGGTCGAGCTGGTCGTCGAACACCTTGGCCGGCGCCTCGACGACCAGGTGCTCGGGCTTGACGGCCGACACCTTGCTCACGGCCCGCCCGAGGTTGCCCGACAGCATGTGGATGCCGCCGTCGGCCGAGAAGGGCGTGCTCACCGGCCGGAGCACGTCGAGATCGCCGCTGCCCTCCGTCCGCTCCGCCCAGGCCAGCGAGCCCTCCTTCAGGGCGGGAGCCGTACGGTAGAGGTCGAGGCCCCGGCCCGCGACTGTCAGCACGTCGTCGTGGAGGAGCCCGGCGTCGAGCAGGTCGCCGATGAAGACGGCCATGCCGCCCGCCTCCTGGAAGTGGTTCACGTCCGCCTGGCCGTTCGGGTACATCCGGGTGAGCAGCGGCACCACCTTGGACAGGTCGGCCATGTCGTCCCAGGTCAGCGTGATCCCCGCGGCGGCGGCCATGGCGACCAGGTGCATGGTGTGGTTGGTCGATCCGCCTGAGGCGAGCAGCGCGACGACCGCGTTGACGATCGCCTTCTCGTCGACGACCTCGCCGAGCGGGGTGTACTCGTCCCCGTGCGGCGTGATCTCGACGGCCCGGCGGGCCGCGGCCTCCGTCAGCGCGTGCCGCAGCTCGGTGTGCGGGTTGACGAACGTCGCGCCCGGCAGGTGGAGGCCCATCACCTCCATCAGGAGCTGGTTGGAGTTCGCCGTGCCGTAGAACGTGCAGGTGCCGGGGGAGTGGTACGACTGCGCCTCCGCGTCCAGCATCTCCACGCGGGTGATCTTGCCTTCCGCGAAATGCTGCCTGGCCCTCGCCTTGGTCTTGTTCGGCAGGCCCGACGTCATCGGCCCGGCCGGGATGAAGATCGCGGGCAGGTGGCCGAAGTGGAGCGCGCCGATGAACAGCCCGGGGACGATCTTGTCGCAAACGCCGAGCAGCAGCGCCGCGTCGAACATGTCGTGCGACAGCGCGATCGCGGTCGCCATGGCGATCACGTCACGGCTGTAGAGCGACAGCTCCATGCCGGCCCGGCCCTGGGTGATGCCGTCGCACATCGCGGGCACGCCGCCCGCGACCTGCGCGACGCCGCCCGCCCGCCGGACGGCCCTCTTCAGCTCCGGCGGGTAGGTCTCATACGGCTGGTGCGCGGACAGCATGTCGTTGTAGGAGGTCACGATGGCCACGCCCGGCTTGGCCGTACCACGCAGGTCGAGCTTCTCCTCGGCGGCCGCGGCCGCGAAGCCGTGCGCCAGGTTGGCGCAGCCGAGACGGCCCCGGGCGGGTCCCCGCTCCCGCAGTTCCCGCCCCTCCCTGCCGATCCGGTCGAGATAGGCCGTACGGCTGTCGCGGCTGCGTGCGCGGATGCGGTCGGTGACCTGGGCGATCACTCGGTCCGTCACTAGAGGTCCTCCTCGTGCCAGGCGCGGCCGCTGCGGGCCAGCAGTTCGTGTGCCCCCGCGGGCCCTGAGGTCCCGGCGGGGTACGGCTCGGGCAGCATCTCCGAGCTGTCCCAGCTCTCGATGATCGGGTCGATCCACCGCCAGGCGGCCTCGACCTCGTCGCGCCGCATGAACAGGGTGGGATTCCCGGACAGCACGTCCATGAGGAGCCGCTCGTACGCGTCGGGAACCCGGCTCTGGAAGGTGTCCGCGAAGCTGAGGCTCAGCGGCACGGGCCGGAGCATGACCTCGCCCGCCCCCGGCTCCTTGGCCATGAGACGCAGATGGATGCCCTCGCTGGGCTGAAGCCGCAGCACCAGCCGGTTCGGCGTGGCCCCCGGGAAGATCGCGTGCGGCACGTCCTTGAACTGGATGACGATCTCCGACCGCCGGAAGGGCATCCGCTTGCCGGTGCGCAGGTAGAACGGCACGCCTGCCCAGCGCCAGTTCTTCACCTCGGCACGGACGGTGGCGAACGTCTCCACCCGGTGTGACGCGGCGGTGGGCTTCGTACTGTCCGGCTCGTCCAGATAGCCGGGCACGCGCGAGCCCGCTCCGGCGGTGTACTGACCACGGACGGTGAAGCGGTCGACCTCGGACCCCACGATCGGCCGGAGCGACTGCAGCACCTTCACCTTCTCGTCACGGACGGCCTCGCGGTCGTTGCGGGACGGCGGCTCCATCGCGACCAGGCAGAGCAACTGGAGCAGGTGGTTCTGCACCATGTCGCGCAGCGCGCCCGCGTGGTCGTAGTAGCCCCGGCGACCTGGGGTCCCGACGGTCTCGGCGGCCGTGATCTGCACGTGGTCGATCCACAGCGAGTTCCAGATCGGCTCGAGGAACGCGTTGGCGAACCGCAGCACGAGCAGGTTCTGGACCGTCTCCTTGCCCAGGTAGTGGTCGATGCGGAAGATCTGCCGCTCGTCGAAGATGGCGCCGACCTCGTCGTTGATGGCCTGGGCGCTGAGCAGATCGCGGCCGAGCGGCTTCTCCAGGACGACGCGGGACCGAGGCGTCACCAGCCCGGCCTCGTGCGCGCCCCGGCAGAACGGGCCGAACGTCATGGGCGGGCTGGCGAGGTAGAAGACCCGGTCGCGCCCCCCGTGCCCGGCGAGCAGACCGGTGATCGCGTCCCATCCGCCCGGGGTGGGCCCGCCGACGTCGATGGAAACGTGGTGAAGCCTGCGCGTGAACCGGTCCCAGCCGTCGCCCGCGCCCCCGTCCGAATCCACGGCGGGCCGTACCTCCGCGTCGACCTTGCCCCGGAAGTCGGCGTCGTCGAGGCCGCCGCGTGACATGGCGATGATCCGCGTCTCCTCGGCGAGCCGCCCGTCGCGGTCGCAGTGGTACAGCGCGGGGAGGAGCTTCCGCATGGAAAGGTCTCCGGTCCCGCCGAAGATGATCAGGTCGGCCGCCTGTCGCTCGGCGGTCGGGTACTCGGGCATGTTCGGACATTAGCGACAAGTTATGTGCCCCTGCAAGCCGACTTTTGTAACTCCAGATGAATAAGTCATTGAACTTCGGTAAGCCGCTGTGCTTCACTTTTGGTTGATGACACGTCTTGCGACCACCGGCGAGGTCCTCCAGCTCATCCGGAGCGGGGAGGCGCTGACGCGCGCCGACATCGGGCGTGTGACGGGGCTGTCACGCCCCGCCGTCGCCCTTCGTGTCTCCGAGCTGCTCCAGCGCGGGCTGATCGTGGAGGACGCCGAAGGGCCCTCGACCGGCGGCCGCCCGCCGGTCCGGCTGCGCTTCAACACCGCCGGGGGCGTCGTCCTCGTCGCCTCGCTCGGCGCCAGCCGTACCCAGATCGCGATCTGCGACCTCACCGGCGAGGTGCTGCTCCGGACCGATCTCGACATCGACGTCGAGGAGGGCCCCGACGTCGTCCTTCCCCTGGTCATGGACACCTGGAAGAAGCTGCTCGACGGCCACGGCCCGGTCGTGGGCGTCGGCCTCGGCGTACCGGCGACGGTGGAGTTCGCGGCGGGCCGCACCGAGAGCGCCCGCGTGATGGCGAGCTGGACGGGCGTGGTCATCCCGCCGATCATCGCGGCGCGCTACCCCGTGCCCGTGCTGGTCGACAACGACGTGAACGTCATCGCGATGGGCGAGCACCGCGTCGCCTACGCCTCCGAGCTCGACGACCTGCTCTTCGTGAAGGTCTCCACCCGGATCGGCGCCGGAGTGATCTCCGGGGGGAGCATCCTGCGCGGCGCCCTCGGCGCGGCCGGCGAGATCGGCCACATCCCGGTCAGGGACGGCGGCGGGGTCCTGTGCCGCTGCGGCAACCTCGACTGCGTCGACTCCGTGGCCAGCGGCACGGCCATCCTGCGCGAGCTCCGCGCCAAGGGCCGCGACGTGCTGTCGCTCGCCGACGTGACCGCCCTGGTCCGCGCGGGCGACGCCGAGACCATGGCCGTCGTACGGCAGGCCGGCCGCTGGCTGGGCGAGGTCATCTCCGGCGCGGTCAACCTGCTCAACCCGGCCATCGTCGTGCTCGGGGGAGACGTGGCCGAGATGTTCCAGCCGCTGGTGTCGGGCGTCCGCGAGGTCGTCTACCAGCGATCGACGCAGCTCTCGACGCGGAGCCTGCGGATCGAGCGCAGCCGCCTGGGGCCCGGCGCCGGCATCACCGGTTGCGCCCTCCTCGTCATCGATCACATCCTGTCGGCGGACGCCATCGACGCGGCGACCCCCCGCATGCTGTAACGTCGGCAGGCGGAGATCCAGAGCCTCCGCGAGACCATGCGCGACCGCGTCCCCTTCTAACTGATCCGGCTTATCTGCTCGCCGAGGGATGGTGCGCCGAGACGGTTGTCGATCTCGAAGTACGGCACGGCCGGCGGTTCGTCGACCCTGATCGCCTTCAGAAACTCCTCGAACTGGTCGAGCTTCTGACCGTCCCGGTGCGAGCCACGTGTGGTGAGGCGTTCCCGCAGGGTGGCCGCGTCCGACCGCACCCAGACGAGACGCACATCCGGCCCCCCGAGCTCGGCGACCCACTTCTCCCACAGCCCCGCGTCGTGGACCTGGCTCGTGAAGGGCCCGCCCAGCATCACCGGACAGCCGTGCGCCCGGATCTCCTTCGCCGTCGCCGTGAGCCCGGCGTACTCGTATCGCTTGATGTGCTCGTCATACCAGGGGCCCTCCCGCTCGCCCGGCGGCCTGCCGTGCGTCGCGAGGGTGGCCTCGACGAAGCCGCCGTAGAGCGTGTCCTTGTCCAGCAGGGCCGGAACCGGGTCGAGATGGCGCAGCAGGATCGAGCAGACCGTCGACTTGCCCGACCCCGGCGGTCCCGACACCACCCACAACGGCGCGGTCATGCCGGCGTCAGCCTGAAGACACGCAGCTCCCGGCCCGACTTCTCCGTGTAGCGCTCGTAGAGCGGCCAGTTGGTGAGCAGGCGCCGCCAGGCCTCGTCCCGTTCGGCGCCTTGGAGCAGCAGCGCGGTGACGGCCATCTCCCGGCCGCGGAAGCCGACCTTCGCCGCGGGTGTCTTGATCAGGTTCGACGTCCAGGCTGGGTGGTTCTCGCGTCCGAAGTTGCTGCCGACGACGATGAAGGAGCCGCCGGGCTCGGGCCAGCAGGCCAGCGGGGTCTGGCGAGGCTCGCCGCTCTTGCTGCCGGTGGTCGTCAGCAGGAGATGCGGGATCAGCTGGTCGCCCATGAGGATCCTGCCGCCGCTCAGCCGGTACACCAGCCGATCCGCCTGCGGCACGATCTTCGGGGCGATCCTGGCGAACCCGTCGGTGCCGGAGAGCCACTGGAAGAACGACCGCAGAGCCCCACCGCCGGAGCTCTGACCCGCCATGCTCACCTCGCATCGAAGACGGACTCCACCGTAGTCTCACCGCCGAGCCCAGGTCCATACGCGATCTTCAGTCGGTGTCGGTGATGTAGGTGTCGCCGGTCCGGGTGCGCCACAGGAGCCGTCCGGGGCGGATCTGCCGCACGCGGACGCCCGGGACCGTGCCCTTGATCCGGTGGTGGCGCCGGTGGAGCGCGGCGAGGTTGCCATACGCGGTGGGGCCGCCCTTGTCGCGGGCGAGGGTGTGATCCACATCGGCGCTCCAGGCCGAGTGGTTGCACGACGGCGCGCGGCATGTCCGATCGCGGGCCCTGACCTTGGCGGACAGGGCCACGGAGGGCCGGTAGCCGGTTCCGGGGGAGGGACATCGTCCACTTCCCGGACGGCCTTCCTGATCCGCACGACCTGTGGGCGACTTGCTCCGTTGATGACTATCTCGCCGTGCAGAATGACGTGACCGTTCCGGTCCCGTGTGGCGACCCAGCGGCGGGCGTGCGCGGCGAGCTCACGCGCCTGAGCGGCGGTGACCAGCCCGAAGCGCTGGAGCTCTCCTGGCAGCTCGGCATCGCCGCTCCAAGTGGCATACGGAACTGAGAGCCAATGCGTCCGCCGAACTGTGGGGCTCCCAGCCGAGGCGACCGCCCCGCCGCCCCCGCCAATCCCTCCTCAGCGGTAGGCCCAGCGCCAACCTTCCCGCTGCCCTTATCTCATCTCCTCCACCACGCAGGCCTGGGTCAGCTCCACGAGATCGCGGGACGCGGCCAGGACCTCGCCCGCCTGGTCGCGGACCGGCCGTCCGTGCAGCTCCACCGCGGCACTGAGCTGCACGGCCTCGGCCCAGGAGGCCATCCGCCGAGCCGCCGCCAGCACGTCGAGGACGTGCGAGTCGGGAAGCGTGGAAAGACGTGGCAGCGCCCGCTCGATCCCCGCGGCCGCCAGCGCGCCCGGCGCCACCCCCGCCACCTCGGCGAACGGCTCGCCGTACAGCTGCAACGGCGGCACCCCTGACGTGTCGGCGACCGGTGTGTCGGCGACTGGCGTGTCGGCGGCGTGATCCCCTTCTGCTGCCGCACCGGCCGCCTCGACCTCGGCGATCAGCCAGGGAGGTGCGCCATCGAGGGGGTCGTCCGGCTCATCAGTGAGTTCGGTGAAGTCGAACTCGGACGCCGCCGCCTCGTCCAGCAGCTCGACGTCGGCCCACCACGGCACATCGGCGGAGCGCCCGGGGGCGGCCTGGCCGTGTGGTGACAACGGCGACGACGACGGGGCGTCGGTGTGTGGCCTGCTCATCACGCACCCCCTCCCGCCGGCACCGTCTCGCGACCTCGGATGGCTCCCGGCCCGAATCGTCTCCCTCGGCCCTGGCCTGCCTCAATGATGCCGCACCGTATTCGAAAATGCGAACGAATAAATGCCGCCTATGGCACATAACGGCTGGCGGATAGAAGATCTTTAGGCGGCCGCAGAGAAGCAGTGGAGCGCCCGACGTCGTGCCCCCCGTCGGCAGCGCAGAGGCGGAACGGCGGCCGGCCGTTAGGACGCCGGGCCGTAGGGCTCGATACGGGGGTTGGAGTAGGGGCCCGGATAGTGGGTGGAGTCTCCGGCCGCCGCGTGGATCCGGCGGCCGGTCTCCTCGGTGACCCGCAGGGCGTACAGGCCCTCGTCGGGGTCGATGGGCACGAGGCCGTAGGAGCTGTCCACCTCGTCCTCGGCAAGCTCCAGCTTCCGCATGGCGGACTCGAGAGTCGCGTCGCGCGGGAGCCGTACGGTGATGAGCACGCTGGTCACGGTGGCGCTCCCTCGTCTCAGGCCGCCTTCGCCGCCCTCCTTCGGAGGGCCGCCATGATGCCGGCGACATCCAACACGCCGTATCCGTAGTCGTAGTCATACCCCACGACGCCGCGATCATCGGCCGTACGGCGGAGCAGGGTCCGGAGCTGGCTCGGAGGCAGCTCGGCCGAGGACCACTGGGTCCGGATCGCCGCGACCAGCCCGGCGGCCACCGGGCAGGCGGCCGAGGTGCCGGAGTCCGGCTCGGCGTCGCCGAAGGCCTTGGATCCGGAGAAATGCGTGTACGCGCAGACGTCCGGCTTCCGGGCGGTGAGCCGTCCGGGGCCCTGGGAGGAGTAGCCGACGCGGTCTCCGCTGGTGTCCACCCCGGCGATCGACAGCACCCGGCCGTGGGAGTTGGCCCCGACGATGGGCCGGTCGGGGTAGGCGCATCGGCCGTCCTTGCACTCCCTCCCGCAGTTTCCGGCCGCGAAGAGGATGTCCGCCCCCGCCTGGGCCAGGCTGCCCACGATGACGTTGAACGGATGAGCCGGGTTGTCCGAGTAGTTACCGGGATGGCCCGGAGGGAAGTCCCATCGCGGTGAGAACGACCCCCAGCTGTTGCTGATCACGAGTGCCCGCGACTCGGCGGGCTGGGAGTCCAGGACGTCGCGCAGATGGGCGTACGCGGCGATCGCGTCGGACAGCAGGCCGTCGATCTCGGAACCGCCCGAGCGCTGCGAGAGCAGTACGGAGACGTCGATCAGCGACGCCTGCGGCGCGGCGATGAGGGCGTCGAAGGCGCACATCGAGCCGTGGTCGACGTCGAACTCGCCGGGGATGCCCGTGACACCCGAGGGACTCCAGCTCCGCTCCTTGTCGATGGTCAGTCCGCGGCCCAGTGCCTTGGTGACGTGGGCGGCGTTGATCCCGGTGTCGGCGATGGCGAGCGCGACGCCGGAGCCGTCCAGCCCTTCGGCCGCCAGGTCGGCCACCCGGAGGAGGCGCTCCACGTCGTGCCAGTCGCCCACCGGGTCGTCGCCGCCGCAGGTGAGCGTCTTCTCGATCTTCGGGTCGGCGAAGACGCCCACGACGTCCCCGCGGGAGGCGGGCAGCAGCGAGACGCGAGTGGAGATCTCGTCGTCGGCGACCTCTCCCCGGACGAGTACGGACGCCTCGTCGGGGGCCATGGAATAGATCAGCGGCTGGTTGAGCGACAGGGGGTCGCCGCCGGGTGCGGCGGGAACCGGGCGGGGGACCGCGACGGGCGTGAACGAGTGGTCCAGGACCACCCCGGGCAGCCCGTCGGCGACGTCCGAGGCGCTGGCGACGACCGACGGGTCGGCGACGGCGGCGACCAGGTCGGGACCGGGACGCAGCTGGATGAGTACGCGCACGGCGACTTCACTCCGCGACTAGTAGTTAACGCTACGTCACCACCCTGGTGCATCCCGTAAGGCCCGTCCACCGGTTTTGCCTCGAATCCGAAATCGAGCTTAGGGGCGGAGCGAAATAATCCTCACGTATCCGACATCTTTGCCGTACCAAATGGGCGACACTCTCCGACGGCCGGATGAGCTGGAATTACTCGTTTCCCTTTCCTTACCGCGCCGAATCGCTTCGGCCGTGGCCAGGTGTGTCCTGTTGAATTCGTTCGGCTAGAAGCCGCACAGCTCCGCGAGGCTCTTGGCCTTGCCGTTCGGCGTGGGGGTCTGGAGCGGCGTGGACGCCGTCGGACTGGGACTGGCCGAAGACGTCCCCGAAGGCGTCCCCGAAGAGGGTGCCGTGCCGGCGGCGACGACGCGGCTGCCGGCCATTGACTCCCTGATCGCCTGCCGCACGAGGGCCCTGACCTTGTTCCAGTCGGCGTTGCCGGGATAGATCAGGGGCGGCACGAACTGGAGGCTGGTGATCTTGGCGCTTTTCACCTTCAGGCCGAGCGGGACCAGATGCTCCAGAAGGTCACGCGGGATGTCGGTCTGGAACATGTGCCGCGCCGCCTGGGCGATCCTGGTGAAGTTGGCCAGGACGGTGGCGGGCGTGACCTGCTGCGCCAGCGCGCCGATGACGCAGCGCTGGCGGGCCATCCGCGAGAAGTCGTCGCTGTCCACGCGCGACCGGCCGTACCACAGGACCTCCTCACCGCTCAGCGTCCGGTAGCCGGCCTTGATGGTGCCCGCGGTGCCGAAGTGGCCGCCCCACTTGATGTCCCGCTCGACGTGGATCTTGAGGCCGCCGACGGCGTCCACGAGGGCGGCGAAGCCGAACATGTCCACGATCGCGTAGTAGTCGATGGGGAGGCCGAGCGTGTAGCCGATGGCGTCCTTCAGGGCCTCGGGGCCCTTGTGCTTGCCGCCCATGACCTGCGGATTGTTCTCGGCGTAGTACCATACCGAATTCAGCAGGCCCTGACCCTCGGCGTTGAACCCGTTCGGGAACTGCTTGGACAGGGGGCTGCTCGGAGGAAAGCGCACGAACTGCAGGTTGCGGGGGAGGCTGAACAGCACCGTGTTGCCGGTGGCGATGTTGACGCTGGCCACGGTCATGGAGTCGGTCCGCACGCCGACCCGGTTGCCGGCGGCGTCCCCGCCCACCAGCAGGAAGTTCACCCGTTTGCGGCCGTTCCAGGGGTCCTCGGCCCTGATAGGGGAGGGGGCCGAACCGGCAGCGGAGGGCCTGAACAGGTAGTTGAGGGTCTCGCTCCCCGTCTTGATGGTGCTCGCGGTGAACGCGAAGGGGGCCATGACCGACACGCACAGCACACCGGCCACGATCCCGGCCACGACCTGGCCCCCCTGCGGGAGGCGCTGCGGGCGGAGCACGACGAAGGACAGCACCACCAGCGTGAACCAGGCGAGCGCGCACACCCCCGCGCCGATCATGACGGCCGTCAGTGTGCTGGGCCGGACGGCGGCGCCCGCGTTGCCCGAGAGTTGCAGGGCGAAGGCGACCGCCGCCACCAGCGCCAGGCCGAACGTGCCCAGCAGGACGAATCCCGTACGGCGCTTGCCCGCCCGCAGGTGCGCGGCTCCGGGGACCAACGCCGACAGGGCGGTCCAGCCGATGAGCGAGGCGGTCGTGAGCGGCCGGGCGTACCGCGGCGCCCTCGCCATCACCCGCTGCCGCCGCCTCGTGCCGCCGTTGCCGCCGGGACTGTCCGAGCCGCCGGCACTGTCCGAGCCGCTGGGGCCGCTGGGGCCGCTGGGGCCGCTGGGGCCGCTGGTGTCGCCGGGGCCGCCCGCGCCGCCGGGCATCGCGCCGCCGGGCATCGCGCCGCCCGTGACGGTGACGTCAGCGGGTCCCCCGCCGGGCATGGTTCACCGCTCTCTCCTCCGTAAAGCTTGGGTAGGGATTCTAGCCCCCATATCCGGACAAGTCTGGCGTACGCCTAACTTTTAGGAGACGGAAGCGGGACCTACGGCCCAGGTGTTGCACTGGTAGGCCAGCGGGCGCGTGTACCCCTGCCGGAACCACGCGGCGTTGCTCCGCGTGTTGCCGTGGTCGCGAGGCCCCTGCGGCGGATCGCCCAGATGTCCGTACGCCCACAGGAGCGTGTCGCGGCGGGCGGGCGTGATCGGATAGCTGGCGGACACCGCTCGCATGAACATGCCCCCGAAACACGTCGCCTGGAGCTCGTGACGCCGGCTGAGGGCCATCCGGGCGCTCCGGGAGGTCGCGTCCGTCGTCCGCTCCCACCAGGAGTCCGAGATGCCGGACAGGCTCTGGATGTGGTGGCCGTACTCGTGGGCCATCATGCTGATGACGATGCCGTTCCACGCGCCCAGCGAGCCGTACTCTCTGGCGAGAGCGGACGTGGAGGCGTAGATCGTGCTGTTGCTCGGGCAGTAGTACGGCACGTTGCTCCCGGCGGGCGGGTAGTCGCCGCACGCGCCGCGGCCCTTGCGCGGGGCGATCACGTAGCCGGGGGCGTACCACTGGATCCCCACGCGGGCCAGCGCGGGGGCCCACGCCCGGCCCATGCAGTTGCCGGTTCTCAGGATCAGCGCCTTGAACTGCGCGTGGTCGTAGATGCTGGCGGCGCCCGCGGGACAGTTGGTCTTCGGCAGGCCGCCGGCCCGGTAGACGGTGTTGTTCTTCAGGCTCCGGTTGAGCGCCGGTGCGACGGTGTGCGCCGTCGTCGGCTTCTCCGACGGCCGGTGAGAGGGCCGGTGAGAGGGCCGGTGAGAGGGCTGGTGCGACGGCTGGTACGACCCGTGCGTGAACGTCGGCAGCGCGATCGGGGAGACCGGCTCCGGCCTGCGCGCCGCCTTGAGCAGAGCGCCCACGACCACCAAGGCCACGAACCCGAACGCCAGCACGCCGACCAGGGCGCCGATCAGCACACCGGCCCCCGACTTGCGCTTGGGCGGCCGCCAGTTCGGCGGCGTGTAGCGCGGCGGGCCGTACGGACCGTACGGCCCCGGCGGCATCCAGCCAGGTGGCGGAGCATGCGGAGGGCCGGGTGGTGGGGGAGGCGGCGCGGCCGGCGGCGGATATTGCCGATATTGCGGATGCTGTGGCGCCATGACTTTGCCCCCCTCTGGATATTTGGGGCACAACAATACTGATTTAACATCCGTCACGGATGTAGCAGTATTCGGGCACAATACGTAATCAGCCGAGGTGATCTCTGCGATGTTCCGGATTCGCCGGGCTCGTCTGCCCTAGCGTTTTTCGCATGAATCTGCAGCAGCTCCGTTATGTGGTCGCCACCGCGGAGCACCGGACAATGACCGACGCCGCCAGATCGCTTTACATCGCGCAGCCCGCGCTTTCCCGCGCGATCCGCGATCTGGAGCGCGAGCTGGGGATGACGCTATTCGCGCGTTCCGGCAGGGGAGTCGTCGTGACCGCGCAGGGACGCCGGGTCGTCAAGCTCGCCCGGGAGGCGCTCGACGCCGTCCGGGAGATCGAGGCGCTGGCGACGCACAGCCACTCGGCCGGGGCGGAGCTCCGCATCGCCTCGACTCCCAGCCTGGAGCCCGGGCTCGCGGGACGCCTGCTGCCCGCCTATGTGGCGGAGCATCCGGGGATCCGTGTGCAGATCGTGCGGTGCGACGGACGTGACGGCGTGGTCAGCGCGGTCCGCGAGCAGCGCGCCGACCTCGGCCTGACCGACCTTCCGGTGCCGACCGACCTCGTCAGCCATCCGCTCGAACGCCAGGAGATCGTGCTGATCTCGCCCCCCGGCGCCGACCTGCCCGACCCCGTGCCCGTGTCCCGGCTGAACGGCATGCGGCTCGTGCTGCCCGCCCCCGGCAGCCCGAGGCGGCGGGAGTTCGACCAGATCTTCGCGACGTACGGCGTCCGCCCCATCCCCGCGGTGGAGTCGGACGAGCGCGGCGGCTGGCTGCGCGCCGTGCGCGAGGGCAGGGCGTCCCTGCTGTGGTATCGCGGCATGGCCGAGCAGGCCGCCCGCGCCGGGCTCGTCGTCCGCGCGCTCGACCCCTCGCTCAAGAAGATCATCGCGGTGGTGCACGCCCGCCGGAGGCTGCCGGTCATGGCGCAGGACTTCCTGACTCTCGCGGAGGGCGGCTCCGCCGCCTGATCGTCGCGCGCCACTTTTGGAGCGCTCCAAGGGAGATAGGGTGACGTCGATGTCCACTCTGATGTCTACTCTGCGCCTTCGAGGCCGTTCCTTCGGGCCGGGCGACTTCGCGGTCATGGCCGTGGTAAACCGCACGCCCGACTCCTTCTACGACAGGGGAGCGACCTACGGTTTCACCGCCGCCGTCGACGCCGCCTCCCGCCTGATCGACGAGGGCGCGGACATCGTCGACATCGGCGGCGTCAAAGCCGGGCCGGGGGACGAGGTCGACCCGGCCGAGGAGATCCGCCGGGTCGCCGAGGTGGTCGCCGCCGTCCGCGACCGCCACCCCGATGTGATCATCAGTGTGGACACCTGGCGGGCCGAGGTGGCCAAGGTCGTCGCCGAGGCGGGGGCCGACCTGCTGAACGACACCTGGGGCGGCGTGGACCCCGGGCTGGCCGAGGTGGCCGCGACGTACGGCATCGGTCTCGTCTGCGCCCACGCCGGGCGGGTCGAGCCCCGGACCAGGCCCCATCGCATCGCCTACGCCGACGTGGTGGGCGACGTGATCGCCTACACGACGGCCCTGGCGGAGCGGGCGGTATCGCTGGGGGTCAGGCGGGACGCCGTCCTCATCGACCCCGCCCACGACTTCGGCAAGAACACCTGGCACTCGCTGGAGGTCAGCAGGCGCCTCGGCGAGATGGTGGCCACCGGCTGGCCGGTGCTGGTCGCCGTCTCCAACAAGGACTTCGTAGGCGAGACGCTCGGCGGCCTTCCCGTCGAGGAGCGACACGCCGGCACGCTGGCCACCCTCGCCGTCTCGGCCGCGCAGGGCGCGCGGGTCTTCCGCGTCCACGACGCCGCGAGCGCCCGTACGGCTCTCGCCGTGGTCGGCCGTCTCACGCGTACATAGCCGACAGGAAGCGGACGAGGACGGTCTCGCGGGTCCCGGCGGGCAGGGCGTCGAGCACCGCGTTGACCACGGCCATCCCGGACCCGTCCATTCCGCCGAGATCGATGCCGACCGAGGCGGCGAGCTCGGTGAACGTCGCGTCGTCGAGCGCGTCGAGGTCGAGCCCGGCGATCAGCTCCGGCAGGCCGTCCGGGACCACGGCGGGCCCCTTCCGGCGCGCCGCCTCGGCGGCCGCGGCGATGACCTCCAGCATGGCGTCGATCCCCGCGAGCGTGACACCGGTGACCGTGATGTGGAGGTTGGCCGGGATCCCGGCGTACGACAGCTGCGGCTGGAGGAACCACCCGAGCCGCCGGGCCTCGTCGGACACCACGAACACGTCGACCTCCGGCGACCCCGCGATCGCGACCAGCGACGCCTCCGGCTCGCCCAGCACCCGCAGGCCGGGGATCTCGCCGACCCCCTTGACCAGCCGCCGGGTCGCCTCCAGCGTCGTACGGCCCAGCTCCAGGTAGCCCTCCCTGCCGAGCGACTGGAGGGTGGCCCACGCCCCGCCGAGGGGACCGGCCGAGCGGGAGCTCTGCACAGTGGCGTTGATGATCGTGTAGCCGGGCCAGGCCGCCGAGGCGAAGTAGGCCTTCCTGCGCAGGGTGGCGTCCCGGAACAGCAGTACCGAGGCGCCCTTGGGTGCGTAGCCGAACTTGTGCAGGTCGCAGGAGATCGACGTGACCCCCGGGACGCCGAGATCGAAGGGCGGGACGTCCGCGCCCGCCTCACGGAGCCAGGGCAGCAGCCAGCCGCCCACGCAGGCGTCCACGTGGCACAGCACGCCCTTCGACGACGCCAGCGCGGCGATCTCCTCGACGGGGTCCACGACGCCCTGCGGGTAGGACGGCGCCGACGCCACGACGAGGACCGTCCGCTCCCCGATGGCGGCCTCGACCGCGGCGGCCGAGGCCCGGAACGTGACCGGGTCCACCGGGACCGGCACGACCTCCAGGCCCAGGTAGTGGGCGGCCTTGTGGAACGCGGGATGCGCCGTGACCGGCAGGACGATCTGCGAGCCCTCCGGGCGGGAGTCGCGGGCGGCCTTGACGGCCAGCATGATCGACTCGGTGCCGCCGCTCGTGAAGATCCCCGGGGCGCCGGGCCTCCCCAGCAGCTCGGCCACCGCGCCGACGACCTGCTTCTCCAGCGCCACCATGCTGGGGAACGCCGTGGGGTCGAGCATGTTGACCTCGAGCATCTCCGCGTAGGCCAGGTGCGCCGTCTCGTGGATCTCCGGCCGGCCGGTGTCGTAGACGTACGCCGTCACCTTGCCGCCGCGGACGGGAAGGTCGGCGGCCTTCAGCGCGGACAGCTCGGCCAGCAGCTCCTGCGCGGGCCTGCCGTACGAGGGGATCATGTGGTTCTCCTTCTCAGGGGTAGGCGCACGACGGCGCGGAGGCCGGGGGAGGCGTCCTCCAGGTAGACCGTGCCACCGTAGGCCTCCACCGTCGTCCGGACGATGGCGAGACCGAGCCCGGCTCCGCCGTCGTCGCGGCTGCGCGAGCTGTCCAGGCGGGTGAACCGGTCGAAGACCCGCTCCCTGTCCTCGGCCGGGATGCCGGGGCCGTCGTCGGTCACGGCCAGCTCGGCCGTCCCGGCGTCCGCGCGCAGCGCGACCGTCACGGTCGTGGCGGCGTGCCGTACGGCGTTGTCGATCAGGTTGGTCAGCACCCGCCCGAGGTCGAGGGGGTCGCCGAGGACGGTCGCGGGGGAGGCGATCTCGGGGGTCAGGCCGTACCGCTCGGCGGTCTGGACCGCGAGATCGGCGAGGTCCACGGGCTCCCGGCGCGCCGGACGGCCCTCGTCGAGCCGGGCGAGGGCGAGCAGGTCCTCGGCCAGGCGGGCAAGCCTGAGGGTGTCCTCCAGGACGCCCTCCGCGGTCTCCCTCCAGTCCTGTCCCTCCGGATGGCTGAGCGCCACCTCCAGCTGGAGGCGGATGCTGGCGAGCGGGCTGCGCAGCTCGTGGGCGGCGTCGGAGACGAGCGCCCGCTGGCGGGCGTCGGCCTCCTCCAGCCGGGCCAGCATGTCGTTGAGGGTGGCGGCCAGCGAGTGGACCTCGTCGCGCGCCTCGGGCACGGGCAGCCGCCGGGAGCGCTCGGTCCCGCTGATCTCGGCCGCGCCCCGGCGCAGCAGCGCGATCGGGCGCAGCGTGCGGCCGATGACCAGCCAGGACGCGGCGGCCAGCAGCGCCAGCAGCAGCGGCATGCCGATGATCAGCACGTGGGCGGTGGTCGTCAGCGCGTTGCCGATCTCGGAGAAGGACCGCGCCGCGATCACCGTCGTGCCGCCGTCCGCGCGCAGCACCCTGACGCACAGCGGCCCCGGCAGCGCGTACGGCCTGCCGTCCACGAACCGGGGGGCCGCGGCGCGCGCGGCGGCCTCCCGTTCGCGCGGCGGCAGCAGCGGGACGAGGCGGTCGGTGTTGGGGGTGGCGTTCACGATCCGCCCGGCCGGGTCGAGCACCTGGATGATCGTGTTGTCCACGGTGACCACCGGGTCGGACAGGCGACCGGCGTCGGCGAGGGCGACCACCTCACGGCCGCGCCGGTACACCTCGTCGTCGATCGTCGTCAGCAGCGCCCGGCCGAGCACGCCGACGAAGACGTACGCGGAGGCGGCCAGCGCGAGGGCGAGCACGGCGGAGGCGGTGGCGGTGAGCCGGAACCGCAGGCTCTTGCGCCGCCACCATGCCACGGGACCGGCCACGGGATCGGCCACGGGGTCAGCCGCCATCGCCGGCCAGCCGGTAGCCGACCCCTCGGACCGTCTGGAGCGCGTTGCGGCCGAACGGCGCGTCGATCTTGCGGCGGAGGTAGCCGACGTACACCTCGACCACGTTCGGGTCGGTGTCGTAGGTGTCCCACACGTGTTCCAGGATCTCGGTCTTGGACACGACCTCGTCGTGCCGCCGCAGCAGGAACTCCAGCAGGGCGAACTCGCGGGGGGTCAGCTCGATCGGGGCGCCGCCACGGGTCACCAGCCGCCGCGCCGGGTCGAGGGAGAGGTCGCCCGCCGTGAGCACGGCCGGGCGGCGGGCCCCGCCGCGCCGCAGCAGCGCCCGGAGCCGCGCGACCAGCACGACGTAGGAGAACGGCTTGGTGAGGTAGTCGTCAGCCCCGAGGTCGAGGCCGTCGGCCATGTCGTACTCGCCGTCCTTGGCCGACAGCATCAGGATCGGCACCCAGTTCTCCTCGGCGCGAAGCTGCTTGCACACGTTGTAGCCGGACATCCCCGGCAGCATGATGTCGAGCACCACCGCGTCGTACTCTCCCACACGGGCGAGGTGCAGACCCTCGCGGCCGTCGTAGGCCAGGTCCACGGCGAACCCCTCCGCCTGCAGCCCCCGTTGCAGCGCCGCCGCCATCCGCCGCTCGTCCTCGACCACCAGCACTCGCATTGCCCCATCTTGTCCTCTCCGGGGCCGGCGTGGCTGAGAGCTCTCTCAGGCTGTCTCAGCGTCGGCACAGGAACGATCGCGCAGGCTGCGGTTGTCAGGTTCGCCGACCATAGTGGAGATGTGACATGTCGAAGGCAGCACGCGCCGTGAGATGGGGAGTGCCCATCGCCGCCGTCGCGGTCGTGGTGGCCGCCGTCGGGACGGGCCCGGTGATCGCCGCCGTCCAGGGCGACCCGTCCCTTCCGGACCGCACCGCTCAGCAACTGCTCGCGGACGCCGCGCAGAAGTGGCAGCCCGGCCGGGTCCCCCCGATGTCCGGGACCATCGTGGAGACCGCGTCCCTCGGCCTCCCGGCACTGCCGGGGGTGGGCGGCGGCGGGAGCTCGCCCACCTCCCTGCTGTCGGGCTCGCACCAGCTCAAGGTCTGGTACGGCGGGCCGGGGCAGGCCCGGGTCATGCTGCCCGGCGAGATGAGCGAGACCGACGTCATCGCCGACGGCGACCAGGTCTGGCTCTGGGACGGCGGCGCCAACAGCGCGACCCACCTGAAGATCCCCGCCGGTGAGAAGGCCGCCCCCTCACCCCTGCCGTCCATCCCGACGCCGCAGAAGGCCGCGGAGGAGGCGCTCAAGGCGGCGGGCGGGAACACCACGATCAGCGTCGGCAACGACGCGACGGTGGCCGGCCGGGCCTCCTACGAGCTCGTCCTCACGCCGAAGGCGGCAACCTCGCTGGTCAAGGACGTCAGGGTGGCGCTCGACGGGGAGACGCTGATCCCGCTCCGGGTCCAGGTGTACGCCAAGGGGGCGGCCGAGCCCGCCTTCGAGGTCGGGTTCGACTCCGTCACGTTCTCCCCGCCGGCTCCGGAGAACTTCACGTTCACGCCGCCGCCCGGGGCGAAGGTCGTCGAAGGCTCCTCCGCGTCACTCCCCGGCGACGGGAAGCCGGGCCCGGCCGACGGGGCACGGGTCGTGGGTTCGGGCTGGGAGAGCGTGATCGTGACGCCCGTCCCCTCAGAGGGGGCCGAGGGATCCAAGGGTTCCGACGCGTTCGCGAGCGTGCTGAAGTCGGCCACGCCGGTCAGCGGGCCCTGGGGCAGCGGCCGGCTGCTGCGCAGCAAGCTCCTCTCGGCCCTGGTGACCGACGACGGGCGGCTGATCGCGGGCGCGGTCACCCCCGAGGTCCTCTACAGGGCGGCGGGCGCGGCCGGATGAGTGCGGTGACCGAAGCGGGGGCGCTCGTCGGGGCGCCCCCGCCCGTCATGGGCGATCACGCCATCGTGACCACCGGCCTGACGAAGCGCTTCCGCGGCGGGCAGGTCGCCGTCGACCAACTCGACCTGGCTGTGCCGCGCGGGTCGGTCTTCGGGTTCCTCGGGCCGAACGGCTCGGGTAAGACGACGACGATCCGCATGCTGCTCGGCCTCGTCGCCCCCACCTCCGGCGGCTTCTCGGTCGCCGGGGAGGTGGGGGCCCTGATCGAGGGGCCGGCGTTCTACCCGTACCTGTCGGGCGAGGCCAACCTGCGCCGCTTCGACGCGGCCGACCCGGGGGCCGACGCCCGGACGGCGAGGAGCCGCATCGGTGAGGCGCTCGAACGGGTGGGGCTGAGCGCCGCCGCCCGCAAGCGGTACCGGGCGTACTCGCTGGGCATGCGCCAGCGGCTCGCCATCGCCGCCACGCTGCTGCGTCCGAAGGACCTGCTGGTGCTCGACGAGCCGACGAACGGCCTCGACCCGCAGGGCACCCGGGAGGTGCGCGCGCTGATCAAGGAGATCGCGGCGGGCGACACCACCGTGTTCGTCTCCTCCCACCTGCTCGCCGAGATCGAGCAGATGTGCACCCACGCGGCCGTCATGCGGACGGGCCGGCTGGTCGCGCAGGGCTCGCTCGCCGGGCTCCGGTCGGGCGGCGGCCGCCCCCGGCTCCGCGTGGAGACACCGGACGTGAAGGAGGCGGCCGCGGTGCTGGACGGGGCCGGGCTCGCCGGCGTCCTGATCGGCGACGGCGAGGCCACCGCCGAGCTCGGCGACGCCGTCCCCGAGCGGATCTGCGCCCTGCTCGTCCACGGGGGCGTGGCCGTCCGGGGGTTCACGGTCGTGCGGCCCACTCTGGAGGACGTCTTCGTCGGCTTGACGGGGGAGGGTTTCGATGTCGAGGCATGACATGAGGCTGTTGGCGTCGGAGGTCGGGCTGACCTTCCGCCGGCCGCGGAACCTCGCGATGCTGGGCGTCCTCGCGGCGGTGCCGGTGCTGATCGGGGTGGCGGTCCGCGTCGCGGCGGGGGACGACGCCGGCTCGATCATCGGCCAGGTGGCGGGCAACGGGCTCGTGCTCACGTTCGCCGCGTTCTTCATCATGCTGCCGCTGGTGCTCCCGCTGGCGGTGTCGGTGGTGGCCGGGGACGCGATCGCGGGCGAGGCCGCGCAGGGGACGCTCCGCTACCTGCTCGCCGCCCCGGCGGGGAGGACACGGCTGCTGGTCCTGAAGTACGTCAACATCGTGATCTACTGCCTCGCCGCGTGCGCCGTGGTCGCGCTGTCGGCCCTCGCCGTGGGGCTGGCGCTGTTCCCGGTGGGGCCGGTGACGCTGCTGTCGGGCACGACGATCCCGGCGGCCGAGGGGCTGCTCCGCGTGGGGATCGTCGTGCTCTACGCGGCGGCGGGGATGGCGGCTTTGGGCGCGATCGCCCTGGCGGTCTCCACACTGACCGACGCGCCGATAGGCGCGGTGGCGGCGAGCGTCGTGCTCGTCGTGGTGGGTCAGGTGCTCGGCGCGATCCCGCAGATCTCGGCCATCCGGCCCTACCTGCTCACGTCGTGGTGGAGCTCGTTCAACGGGGCGCTGCGGGCGCCGATGGCGACCGACGACCTGGGCCGCGGCCTGCTGGCCTTCGCGGCCTACATCGTGGTTTTCGGCTCCATCGCATGGTCCCGCTTCACAAGCAAGGACATAACCGCATGAGTGGGGTGCTCTTTACGGAGGTTTGTCGCTAGGGTTGCCGCGAACCTCTCACAAGGCGGTGTGAATGCGGCACTTCTTCGGGCTGCTGGCGGGTGTCGTCGTCGCGGCCGCTCTCCTTCTCGGCGGTGGCTGGGCGGCCCAGGAGGCGGTCCGCGGCGCGGCCCAGAACCTGGACCCGGCCAAGGACGCCCGGCTCCTGATCGCCATCGGCGTGATGGCGGTGGCCGGTCTGGTGGTCGGCCTGGTGCTCGTCGGGCGGGTGTCCCCGCTGGCGACGTTCGTCCCCTCGATGGCCCTGCTCGCCTGGACCGTGGTGTACGTCCTCGACGTCTCGCGGGCCGCGTCCCTGGTCCCCACCGGGGCGGGAGTCCAGCAGGAGCTCATCCAGGCCGGCAAGGGCATGCTCACCCTGCTGTCCACCGGCGTGTACGGCATGCTGGGCGTGGCACTGTTCCTCCCCGTGCTCATGCCGTCACGCTGGGCGGGTCCGGCGCGGGACGATGAGGACGAGTACGAGGAGACTCCCGGCTACTGAGGTAGAGGTGGGCGACGGCGTCCTCGATGGAGGTCTCGCCGCAGAGGTCGCTGACGGTGCCGTCGAAGGCCAGCCTGCCGTGGTCGATCAGCATCACCCTCCGGCAGAGCCGTTCGATGTCGCCCAGGTCGTGCGTGGTCAGCAGGACGGTCGTGCCGTGCTCGGCGTTCAGCCGGCGCAGGAAGTCGCGCACGCCGGCCTTGCTGACGACGTCGAGGCCGATCGTCGGCTCGTCGAGGACGAGCACCGCCGGGTCGTGGAGCAGGGCGGCGGTGATGTCTCCCCGCATCCGCTGCCCCAGGCTGAGCTGCCGCACCGGGGTCGCGAGGAACTCGCCCATGCCGAGGAGCGAGCACAACTCGTCCAGCCGCTCCCGGAAAGCCTTGCGATCTACCTTGTAAAGGAGCCGGATCAGTTCGAAGCTGTCCTTCAGCGGCAGGTCCCACCACAGCGTCGTCCGCTGGCCGAAGACCACGCCGATCCTGCGGGCGAGAGCCGTACGGCGGCGGGACGGGTCGAGACCGTCCACCCGCACGTGGCCGGACGTGGGGGCCAGGATGCCGGTGAGCATCTTGATCGTCGTTGACTTCCCGGCGCCGTTCGGGCCCAGGTAGCCGACGAACTCGCCGGCCTCCACGCCGAAGGACAGGTCCTGTACGGCATGCACCACCGAGCCGCGGACCTTGAACGTCCGCCCGGCCCGGTCGACCTCAATGATCATTAGGCTCCCCGTCTCTTCTAACCGCGTCTCTTTCTAACTGCCGGTGGATCGGTAGCGGCGGATCCCGGCGCGCCAGGCGAGCCCGGCCACGAGCGCCAGCGCCAGGGCGGCGGCCGGGGAGAGGAAGCGCAGCCAGTGCGGCAGGCCGAGCGGGTCCTCCCGGTCGAGGACGTAGAGCCCCGGCTGCCAGTTGACGAACGCCAGCGGCAGCACGAAGGTCACGCCGCGGACGAGGTTGTCGCCGTAGACGCTCAGCGGGTACTGGACCAGCGTGCCGCCTCCGTAGGTGAAGGCGTTGGCCACCTCGGGGGCGTCGGTCAGCAGGAACTGGGCCGCGCCGCCCAGGGCCCAGATCGCGGTGAAGATCACGACGCCGGACAGGACCATCACCGGGATCATCCAGGCCCGTCCCAGGGGCACGTGGACGCCGGAGAGGCCGATTCCCAGCACCACCGCCCCCTGGAGGACCCGGCCGATCCGGTGCGGCACGAACCGGTCGGTCGCGACCTGCACGAACGGGCTCACCGGGCGGATCAGCATGGCGTCGAAGGTGCCCGCCTTGATGTGCTGGCTGATCCGGTCCAGGTTGCTGAACATCAGGTCGCCGACCGAGAAGGCCAGGCCGGCCGTGCCGTACAGGAACATGACCTCGGAGAGGCCGAAACCGCCGAGCGTGGTGGTGTTGGCGAAGATGACCCAGATGACGGCCGCGTCGAGGCCGCCGAGCACGAATCCGCCAAGGGTCATGAGCGTGAACGACAGCGGATACTGCGCCGCGGCACGGGTCCACGTCCACGCGAGCAGCGCGTAGGTCCTAACCACCCTGGATCACCACCTTCCGGCGGGCGGCCGTCGTGGCGAGGGCCCCGAGGCCGAGCAGGGTCAGCGCCCAGAACGCCTGGAAGGCGAGGGCCCGGGCGACGCCGGTCTTGCCGAGATACACGTCGGCGGGCACCTGGACCATCGCCGCCCACGGCAGCGAGCGGGCCAGCGTCCCGAGCCACCCGGGGAAGAGGACCAGGGGCAGCATCAGGCCGCTGAAGAACGTCGTGAGGACCATCGACATCACGGACAGGCCCCGGTCGTCGAGGACCCAGCACGAGGCGAGCGCGACCAGGTAGCGCCAGCCGAAGCTGACGATCACCCCTAGGAGGAAGCTCACCCCGAAAGCCGCCCACGTGCCGGCGTCGCCGGGGGTCACGATGCCGAACAGCAGCGCGCCCGCGATGGTGGGCGGGACGCTGCGGGCGAGGAACAGGTAGATCGCCCGCCCGAGGTCCTCCGACAGGCACCAGAGCTGGAGCGACGCCGGGCGGACGAGGTCGAGCGCGATGTCCCCGCTGCGGATCCGCTGGGGGAGCTCCAGGCCGCCGCCGAAGACCTGCATCGGCCCGATGTACGCCTGGGTGAGGAAGCAGTAGGTGACCGCGTCGGTGACGTCGTACCCGCCGAGGCCGGGCCGGGAGCGCCAGAGGGCGATCAGGACGTACGCGCGGAGGACTCCGAAGACCGTGTTGGTGAACGCCCCGGCCGCCGCGGCGGCCCAGTAGGCCGCGTGCTTGCGGAAGCCGTATCCCACCAGTCGTAGATAAAGGGTCGCGCACCTCCGAAGACGGGGACGTGGCGATCTTAGATCATCGGCGATGCTTTCGGCAGGGGGCGTCTGGAATACCTGGCCACTTTTTGGGGGATCCTTCGACTGTGACCGTTACCACACTGTAACGCCGCCGTAAGACAGGAGAAACATAGCGACCGGTAGAACGAGTACCTACCTTATGGGAGGTTTCATGCCGGATGAGATCAATATGGACGTTCGTCCGGAATATCCGGTCAGCTGGCAGGCCGCCGCGCTCAACGGAGTGCTCCGCGGGACCATGAAGCCGATCTCCACCCTCCTCCTCCGAAACACCGCCGGCATGGCCGTGGCCAGCAGGTTGATCTGCTTCGGCGAACGCGTTCCCGGCATCCTTCCCAAGCACGTGTCCATCGCCCCCGAGCGGTTCGGCGCCTGCTCGGGCGAGTGGGTCCGCGGCGACGCCGACCTGGACGAGAGCAAGGTCCTGCTGTACTTCCACGGCGGCGGCTACTTCATCTGTTCTCCCGCCACGCACCGCCCCATCACCTGGCGGCTTTCCGCCACCGCCCGGCGCCCGGTGCTCGCCCTCGACTACCGGCAGGGGCCGGTCCACTCGCTCGCCGAGTCGCTGGCCGACGCGCTCGACGCGTACCGGTGCCTCCTCGACCGCGGCTACGCGCCGAAGGACATCCTGCTGGCGGGGGACTCCGCCGGCGGCCACCTCACCCTGGCGACCCTCCTCTCCCTGCGCGACAAGGGCATCCCCCTGCCCGCCGCGGCGGTGTGCCTGTCCCCGTGGACCGATCTCAGCGACACGCGGCGCCGGGTGAACGCCTGGACCGACCCCATGCTCCCCGCCGGGCGCGTCGACTGGCTGGCCCGGCGCTGGACCGACGGCCTCGACTGCCGCGACCCCCTGGTGTCCCCCGTCTACGGCGACTACACCGGCATCCCCCCACTGATGATCGTGACGGGATCGACGGAGGTACTCAGGGACGATGCCCGCAGGGTAGCCCTGAGCGCCCGCGACAACGGCGTCCCGGTGACCTACGAGGAGTGGAACCGGATGCCCCACGTCTTCGCCATCCTCGCCGACGTCGTCCCCGAGGCGCGGCTCGTCTTCCGGCACATCTCCCGCTTCATCGACGCCGTCGGAGGCCGCGCCGCCGAGCCCGGTGCGGAAGCCGCCTGATGTAGTCGTATGTGACTGATGAGATCGCTGTGACCTGGTATTTCGCAAACCTCTCTTACTCTTCGGTGCCATTGGGCTTACCTGTCATGCCGCTTGCGGCTAGTTAGGCCCGTGGCGCGTTCCAACGGGCCACAGTGTGCTGTGCGGTAGTTCCGTGAGAGAGGTAACTTCCGGATGTCACGTGGCGCACACAACGGCTTGGCTCCCGGCGTGCGGCCGCTTACGGTGGGCGACCCGGTCATCATCGGGCGGTATCTGCTCCTCGGCCGCCTCGGCACCGGCGGCATGGGCGTGGTCTACCTCGCCGAGCACCCGAGCGGCGGCCTCGTCGCGCTGAAGACGCCCCACGCGACGCACCTGCCGGACCCCGTCCTGCGCGCGCGGTTCGCCGAGGAGGTGGAGTTCTCCCGCCGGGTCGTCCCGTTCTGCACGGCGGCCGTGATCGAGGACGGCATGGACCGGGACCGGCCCTACCTCGTCACCGAGTACATCCCCGGTCCCGCGCTGTCGCAGGTCGTCGCCGCCCGGGGGCCCCTCACGCCCGACCTCGCGTACGGCGTGGCGCTCGGCGCCGCCGCGGCCCTGGCGGCCACGCACGAGGCGGGCCTGGTCCACCGCGACCTCAAGCCGGCCAACGTGCTGCTGTCGTCTCGCGGGCCGTTCGTCATCGACTTCGGCATCGCCCGCGACGTGGACACCACCATGGCGCACACCCAGGCGGGACAGATCATGGGCAGTCCCGGTTGGGTCGCCCCCGAGCGCCTGACCGGGGGCCACGCCATCCCGGCCTCGGACGTCTTCTCCTGGGGCTGCCTGGTCGCGTTCGCGTCCACCGGCCTCCATCCGTTCGGCAGCGGCGAGCTCGACGTCCTGACGCGGCGCATCCTCGTCGAGGAGCCGCGCATCTCAGGCGTGCCCAAGCTGCTGTGGGACAGCGTCGCGGCGGCGCTGCGGAAGGATCCGGCCGAGCGCCCGGACGCCGGTGAGCTCCTGTCCGCCCTTCTCGCGGCCGGCGGGGTGGCCATGCCGGGGGACATGAGGGACGCCGTCGGCTCCGTTCTCGACGAGATCTGGCAGCCCGTGCCGTACCCGGCGGGCGGCGGGCGCGTGCGGGTCGCGGACGCCGCGACGGGAGGCCGGGCGTCGCGCCGCCGCGCCGCGGGGAAGTCCGGCGGGCACGCCACCCACGCGGGCTTCGCGGCGCTGGCGACCGTCACGATCGCCGCGATGACCGTGGTCGCGGCCGGCACGGGCGCGGCCCGCATGCAGGGCACCGCCGAGCCGCCGCCCGCGCTCCCCATTGTGATCCCCGGGGAGGACAGCACGCTGACGCCGGACCGGGTGCTCGGCACCTCGCGGCCGCCGGTCACGGCTCACCCCACGCGAAGCGCCCGTCCGCGGGTGAAGGTGACCGCCACGCCTCACCGGATGGGGGCGACGCCGGAGGACCCGTGGAGCTCGGTCGTGCCGTCCCCCACGAGCCACGGCGGAACGCCCGCACCGCCGCAGCAGCAGCCTCCGCCGGACGACCAGTGCTTCAACAAGAAGGGCAAGCCGAAGGACTGCAAGCCGACCCGCAGCCCGAGCCCGGTGCCGTCGTCCAGCATCAGCACCGAGCCCCAGTGGGGTGACGGGGAGTCGCCTCAGCCGAGCGCCTCACCGTCGTCGTCCGCCTCCGCGACGGCTCCCTCCTCGGGGCCCTCGTCGTCCGCCTCAGGGTGAACTCCGGCATCATTGGCCTGTCCGTGGCCGCCGCCGTACGGCATCCCAGCTCGGGGAGCGCCGACGGCAGGTGGTACGCCCGGGCGCTGCGTTCATAGGCCTGGGCGCGTGAGAAGGCCCCGCCGAGGCGGGGCCTTCGATTTTCGACCTGCCTTCCGCTTGGGGTTAGTGAGCCTCAGCGAACTGCGACTCCTCGGTCGAGCCCCTGAGGGCCGTCGTGGACGAGTCCGGCGCGATGGCCGTGCTGACCAGGTCGAAGTATCCGGTGCCGACCTCACGCTGGTGGCGGGTGGCGGTGTAGCCGCGCCGCTCGGCGGCGAACTCGGCCTCCTGGAGCTCGACGTAGGCGGACATGCCCTCGTCCGCGTAGCCCTGCGCCAGGTTGAACATCGAGTAGTTCAGCGAGTGGAAGCCCGCGAGGGTGATGAACTGGAACTTGTACCCCATGTGGCCGAGTTCGCGCTGGAACTTGGCGATCGTGGAGTCGTCCAGGTGCTTCTTCCAGTTGAACGACGGCGAGCAGTTGTAGGCGAGCATCTGGTCCGGGTACTGGGCCTTGATCGCCTCGGCGAACTCGCGGGCCACGTCGAGGTCCGGCGTGGAGGTCTCCATCCACAGCAGGTCGGAGTGGGGCGCGTAGGCCAGGCCGCGGGCGATGCAGGCGTCGACGCCGTTGCGCACCCGGTAGAAGCCCTCGGCCGTGCGGTCGCCCGTCACGAAGGCGCGGTCGCGGGGGTCCACGTCACTGGTCAGGAGCGTCGCGGCCTGAGCGTCGGTCCGCGCGATGACCAGGGTGGAGACGCCCGCGACGTCCGCCGCCAGGCGGGCCGCGTTGAGGGTCTTGACGTGCTGGCCGGTCGGGATCAGCACCTTGCCGCCCAGGTGGCCGCACTTCTTCTCGGAGGCGAGCTGGTCCTCCCAGTGCACGCCCGCCGCGCCCGCGGCGATCATGCCCTTCATCAGCTCGAAGGCGTTGAGCACCCCGCCGAAGCCGGCCTCGGCGTCGGCCACGATCGGCGCCAGCCAGTGCGGCGCGTCCTCGTCACCCTCCGACCAGGTGATCTGGTCGGCGCGGAGCAGCGCGTTGTTGATGCGCCGGACCACGGCGGGGACCGAGTTGGCCGGGTAGAGGCTCTGGTCCGGGTAGGTCTGCGCGCCGAGGTTGGCGTCGGCGGCGACCTGCCAGCCGGACAGGTAGATGGCCCTCAAGCCCGCCTTCACCTGCTGCACGGCCTGGTTGCCGGTCAGCGCGCCCAGGGAGTGGACGTAGTCCTCGGTGTTGAGAAGGTGCCACAGCCGCTCGGCGCCGAGCCGGGCGAGCGTGTGCTCCTCCTGGACCGAGCCGCGGAGCCTGATCACATCCTCTGCCGTGTAGGTCCGCTCGACGTTCTTCCACCGGGGGTTGGTGTCCCACTCGTTGCGCAGCTGCTCGGCTGCCGCGGTAAGGCGGTCCGACATGACTGTCACTCCCTCGTTGCGTGCTCTGTCGTCACCTGGGTGCTTGGTTCGAGTTTGTGTCGATATCAAGAGACCAACAAGGAGAGTCGCACGGAAAGAAGCTCAGATTTTTCTGATCAATGAAGACTGGCGGGTATTTAACAGTGAAGAAACGCCGAGTTTTCGCTTTGGACTAGACCAATCCTTGTGAGGTAGATCACCAAGGGGTGGAAGAAACGCTGAAATTTCGCTTAGGATCGGGCTATGCCCTCCTTGTTAGGCGAAGAACCGCTGTCTTTGACGCAGGAGCTGGACCTGCTGGCCTTCGGCCAGCGGCTCAAGCACCTGCGCAGGCAGCGCGGCCTCACCCTCTCCGAGCTGGGCGACCGGGTCGGGCGCGCGCCCAGCCAGCTCTCACTGCTGGAGAACGGCAAGCGCGAGCCCAAGCTGTCGCTGCTGAAGTCGCTGGCCGCCGCGCTCAACGTGCCGGTCGAGGAACTGCTGCGCAGGCAGGCCCCCAACCGGCGGGCGCAGCTGGAGATCGCCCTGGAGGAGGCCCAGCGCGACCCCCTCTACACCAGCCTCGGGCTCAGCCGGCTGAAGGTCTCCGCGCGCGTCCCCAACGACGTGCTGGAGCACATCCTCGGCCTGTTCGAGGAGCTCAAGGCCCGTGAGGCCAAGGGGACGGCGACCCCGGAGGAGGCCCGCGCGGCCAACGCCGAGCTGCGCAGGAAGCAGCGGGAGTTGGGGAACTACTTCGAGGAGATCGAGAAGGCCGCCGCCGAGTCGCTGGCCGCCGTGGGCTACCGGACCGGCGCCCTCTCGGAGAGCACCGTCCAGGCGCTGGTCTCCTACTTCGGCTTCACCGTGCACACGGCCCAGGACCTGCCGCGGTCCGCCCGCTCGGTGACCGATCTGCGCAACCGGCGGATCTACCTGAAGCGCGAGCAACTCGGCATGCACACCCCCCGCACGGTGCTGCTGCAGACGCTCGGCCACTTCGCGCTCCAGCACCACAAGCCGCGCGACTTCGCCGACTTCCTGCGCCAGCGGGTCGAGGCCAACTACTTCGCGGCGGCCGTGCTGGTCCCCGAGACGACGGCCGTGCCGTACCTGCGGGAGGCGAAGCAGGACCGGGCCCTGTCGGTGGAGGACCTGCGGGACGTGTTCGCGGTCTCCTACGAGATGGCCGCCCACCGGTTCACCAACCTGGCCACCCGGCACCTCGACCTGGTGTGCCACTTCGTCCGGAACGACGCCGGCGGGATCATCTACAAGGCCTACGAGAACGACGGGATCGTCTTCCCCGCCGACGAGCAGGGGGCGATCGAGGGCCAGCGGATGTGCCTGCAGTGGTCCGGTCGCCAGGTGTTCCAGTCGCCCGACCGGTTCTCGCTCTACTACCAGTACTCCGACTCGCCCACCGGCACCTACTTCTGCGTCGCCCACGTCGATCCGTCGCAGGAGAAGGACGTCGCGATCACGCTCGGCGTGCCGTACAAGGAGTCGCGCTGGTTCCGGGGCAGGGAGACGACGAACCGGACCAAGTCGAACTGCCCGAACGGCGAATGCTGCCGCAGGCCGCCGACGGAGCTGGCCCAGCGGTGGGAGGGCTACGCCTGGCCGTCCGCCCGCGCGAACTCCCATGTCCTCGCCGCGCTGCCGCCCGGCTCCTTCCCCGGTGTGGACGAGGCGGACGTCTACGCGTTCCTGGAGCGCCACGCCGCCATAGGCTGATGCCCGTGGATACTGAGGTGGACGCCTGGCTGCGCGCCCGCACGTCGTCCGCGGGGGACTGGCCGATCGCCGCGCTGCTGGCCGCGAAGGGGGCGACCACGATCAGCGTGGTGCTCCCGGCGCGGAACGAGGCCGCGACCGTCGGCGAGATCGTCGGCGCCATCCGCGAGGACCTCGTCGAGGCCGTGCCACTGGTGGACGAGCTCATCGTCATCGACTCCCGGTCGACCGACGACACCGCGGCGCGGGCCGTACAGGCCGGGGCGAAGGTGTTCGCGCAGGACGAGATCCTGCCGGAGCTGGACGGCGAGCGCTACGACGGCAAGGGCGAGGCGCTGTGGAAGTCCCTCGCCGTGACGTCGGGCGAGATCGTCGTGTTCGTCGACGCCGACCTCCGGGACTTCCGGACGTCGTTCGTCACCGGGCTGCTGGGACCCCTGCTGGCCGACCCGTCCGTGGCGTACGTGAAGGGAGCCTACGACCGGCCGCTGGCCGGGGTGGAGGGCATGGCCGGGGGGCGGGTGACCGAGCTGGTCGCGCGGCCCCTGCTCAACCTGCACTGGCCGCTGCTCGCCGGGTTCGTGCAGCCCCTCGCGGGGGAGTACGCGGGACGGCGCGCCGCCCTGGAACGCGTCCCCTTCGTCACGGGCTACGGCGTGGAGCTGGGATTACTGGTCGACCTGCTGGAGCTCGTGGGCCTGGACGCGCTCGCCCAGGTGGACCTCGGCCGCCGGGTGCACTCCCACCAGTCCACGGAGGCGCTGGGCGGGATGGCCGGGCAGATCATGCACACCGCCTGGTCGAGGCTCGAACGGCAGGACAAGATCATTTCATTGCACGCGCCGGCGTCGCGGCTCACCCAGTTCACGCGCGGGCCGTCCGGCCACCATCCGGTCGTCCGGGACGTCGCGGTCGCCGAGCGGCCTCCGATGCTGACCGTGCCGCAGTACGCGTCCCTGCGGGGGCGCTAGATGTTACCGTTGGTAACATGACCGAGAGCGTGAGCGGCTTCTGCCCTGAGTTGAGCGACGACGTCCGCGAAGTGCGGGACTGGGTTCGCGAGTTCGCCCGTAACGTGGTCCGCCCCGCGGGGGCCGAATGGGACGAGCGGGAGGAGACGCCCTGGCCGGTGATCCAGGAGGCCGCCAAGATCGGGCTGTACTCGCTGGACTTCTTCGCCGGGCAGTGGTTCGAGGAGTCGGGGCTCGGACTGCCTGTCGCGTTCGAGGAGCTGTTCTGGGGGGACGCCGGGATCGGGCTGTCGATCGCCGGCACCGGGCTGGCGGCGGCGGCTCTCGCCTCGAACGGCACGCCCGAGCAGATGGGGGAGTGGCTGCCCCAGATGTTCGGCAGCGCGGACGACGTCAAGGTCGGCGCGTTCTGCTCCTCCGAGCCCGACGCGGGGTCGGACGTCGGCGCGATCCGCACCCGCGCGGTCTACGACGCCGCCAAGGACGAGTGGGTGCTCAACGGCGTCAAGACGTGGGCGACCAACGGCGGCATCGCCAACGTCCACGTCGTCGTCGCCTCCGTCGACCCGTCGCTGGGAACCCGTGGCCAGGCGTCCTTCGTCGTCCCGCCCGGAACGTCCGGGCTGTCCCAGGGGCAGAAGTTCAAGAAGCACGGCATCCGCGCGTCGCACACCGCCGAGGTCGTCCTCGACGACGTCCGGGTGCCCGGCGCCTGCCTGCTCGGAGGCAAGGAGAAGCTCGACGAGCGGCTCGCCCGGGTCCGCTCCGGGGCGCGTGGCGGCGAGCAGGCGGCCCTGCGGACCTTCGAGACCACCCGTCCCGTGGTCGCCGCCATGGCCGTCGGCATCGCCCGGGCGTCGTTCGAGTACGCCAGGGACTACGCGCGGGAGCGGGAGCAGTTCGGCCGCAAGATCGGCGAGAACCAGGCGATCGCGTTCCTCCTCGCCGACATGGCCACCCGGGTGGACGTCGCGCGGTTCATGACCTGGCGGGCGGCCTGGATGGCCCGGCACGGCCGGCCGTTCGAGCAGGCGGAGGGCTCGATGAGCAAGCTGGTGGCGAGCGAGACCGCGGTGTGGGTGAGCGAGCAGGCCATCCAGATCCTCGGCGGAGCCGGCTACACCCGCGAGCACCCCGTGGAGCGCTTCCACCGCGACGCCAAGATCTTCACCATCTTCGAAGGCACGTCCGAGATCCAGCGCCTCATCATCGGCCGCGCCGTGACCGGCCTGCCCGTCCGCTAGCCTTTCCGCAGGTCAACGGCCTCTGCTCAGGAGCAACCCGCGCATCGCACCCTCGTCCCCGGACAAGGCGGGGACTTGATCTCAGGTCGGCGGTCGGCGTCGCGGCCCGCCTCAGCTCGCCACCGTCGTCTCGGTGTGAACGGCGCCGGAGACACCGGGCCGGGACGGGGCGCTCGGCCACCAGAAACGGTCGCCGAGGAGTGTGACGAGGGCAGGGACGAGGACGCTGCGGACCAGAGCCGTGTCGAGCAGCACGCCGAAGCCCACAATGACGCCGATCTGCGTCAGTGTGATGAGCGGGAGCACTCCCAGCACGGCGAACACCGCCGCGAGCAGGACGCCCGCGCTGGTGATGACGCCGCCGGTGACGGCGAGCGCGGTGACGACCCCCCGGCGGGTGCCCTGGCGCGCCGCCTCCTCGCGGGCACGCGTGGCGAGAAAGATGTTGTAGTCGATGCCGAGCGCGACCAGGAAGAGGAAGCTCAGCAGCGGCACGCCGAGGTCCAGCGCGGGGAAGCCGAAGAACTGCCGGAACGCTAACCACCCCGCGCCGAAGCTGGCGGCGAAGCTGGCGACCACGGTGAGCACCAGCGTGACGGCGGCGACCACCGACCGGAGCAGGAGCAGCAGCGTGAGGAGCACCACGGCGAGCACCAGCGGGATGACCAGCCTCTGGTCGCGGGTCTCGGCGGCGCGTTCGTCGAGGTCGGTGGCCTCCGGCCCTCCCACCACGGCGTCCGCCCCCGGCACGGCGTGTACGGCGGCGCGCACCGCCTTCACGGCCGCGAAGCTCGCCGCGCTGCCCGGGTCGGCCTTCAGGACGACGTCGGTCCGGGCGTAGCCGGACGAGCGATCGGTCACCGTGGCGCGCACGACTCCCGGAACGGCTGAGGCGGCGTCCTTGACCTGGTCGGCGGCCGAGGCCCGGGAGATGACGACGACGGGCTGCGCGCTCCCAGCCGGGAACGCCCGGCTCAGCGTCTCCTGCCCGGCGATGGCCTCCACCCGCTCGCGGAACCGCTCGGTCTGCGCGAGCCCGCTCCGCACGCCGACCGCGCCGAGAGCGAGGACGGCCAGCACGATGACGCTCACCGCCGTCATCAGCGCGGGGCGCCGCGACACCGCTCCGCCCACGCGCGACCACAGCCCGGTCCGCGTCGGGTCGTCCTGGCCCACCTTGGGTGCGAACGGCCAGAACAGCCCCCTGCCGAACACCACGAGCACGGCCGGCAGCACGACCAGCGCGTACACGACGGCCGTGACGATGCCGACGGCGCCCGCCATGCCGATGCCGCGGCTGGACGGCGACAGGGCGAAGACCAGGGTGAGAAGCGCGAGGGTGACGGTCGCCGAACTGGCCAGGATGGCCGGCCCAGCCGACCTGACCGCCTCCCCCATGGCGGCGTGACGGTCCTCGTGGACCCGCAGCCGCTCGCGGTAGCGCGCGATGAGCAGCAGGGCGTAGTTCGTTCCCGCGCCGAAGACCAGCACGGACGTGATGCCGAGGGTGGAGTCGTCGACCGTCAGGCCCGCCGTGCGGGTGAGGATGGCCACGACCTTCGCCGCGACCTGGTCGGCCATCCCGATGACGCTCAGCGGGACGAGCCACAGCCAGGGGCTGCGGTAGGTCAGGAGCAGGAGGACGGCGACGACCGTCGCCGTGACGGCCAGCAGCGTCACGTTGGCCCCCTCGAACACCGAGGCCAGGTCGACCTTGAAGCCCGCGCCGCCGGTCACCTCGGCCCGGGCGCCCGCGGGTAGTCCTTTCCTCGCCTCGGTACGGATCTTCCGTACGGCGTCCGTGAGCTGGGCGAGCGGGAGCGAGCCGGAAAGCGGGACCGGCAGGAGCGCCACGTCCTGCCGGGGAGAGAAGACCGGCGGTGGCACCTGACCCCGCAGAGCGACGGCGGCGAGGCGCGAGGCGTCCTCCTCGATCGCCGCGCGATCGGACGCGCTCAGGCCGCCGGGGCGGCTGTAGACCACGAGGGCGGGGTCCACCTGGGCGCTCGGCAGCCGCTGCTCCAGCCGGGCGACCGTCGCCGACTCGGCGCCGCGCGGGAGGGCGGCGGCGGGGTCGGTGTTCACCTTCGAGGCTCCGCCGAAGGCCAGCGCCAGGCCGGACAGGACGACGGCCACGGCCAGCACGGCCCACTTGCCACGGGGACCGGAGAAAATGGACAACCTAACAGGCCTCGCTCGGCTCATCGGTTCTCTTTCCATCATGGAATAGTTCGATGGTGGAAACATAAGCCTAGAGGGCGGGCGACGGCAACATGGAGGAGGACCGTGACCGAAGACCAGCGCGCCGCCGACCCGGTCGAGCTGATGAGCCTCATGCGGCGACTCAACGTCGAGGTCGACCGGTTCAGCGAGCAGTTCGCCATGGACCACGGCCTGCATCGCACCGATCTCAACGCCCTCGTCGTGATCATGGACGCCTCGCGCGAGGGGCGCCCGCTGAGCCCCGGAGCGCTCGGCGTTGCTCTCAACCTGAGCGCACCGGCCACCACGGCTCTGATCAACCGGTTGGAGCAGGCTGGCCATCTCGAACGGCATCGGAGCGCCACCGACCGGCGCAAGGTCGAGCTGGCCATGCACCAGAAGGCCGCCACGCTGGCCGCCCGGTTCTTCGCTCCTCTCGGGCAGGAGATGACCGCGGCGCTGAACGAGTTCACCGACGAGGAGCGCCGCCTGATCAGCCGTTTCCTCGCCCGCAGCATCGAGGCGACCGTGACGGCCCGAGTGCTGTCCGCGCGACAGGACGCGCACGAGGGCACGCAGGATGGCACGCACAAGGGCGGGGACGGTCTGGAGTGAGGATCGTATGCGTGCTCCGGCCGAGTGTAGCTCGCGAGGCGCTATCGCGAGTTCGTCTCCTGAGCGAGTTGTCGGAGCTCAGCGGTGCACATCATGAACCTGTCCGTAGGGAGGTGCTTCACGTAGAAGTCCAGGTCGACGCCCAGTGCGAACACGTGAACCGGGGTGCCGGTTCTGCTACCTGATTCAACCGCCTGGCGCAGGCCGGCCATGACGGCCGGATGCCGTGTCTGATAGGAGGGGGCGACGAGGTGGTTGCCCCTGTCCGCGGCGAGGTAGAACTGGGTCAGGTCCTTGGTTCCGACGAACAGTTCACTGGCTCCGGCGGCGCAGAATTCGGCCGCCGAATGAACGGCGGCGGGAGTCTCGACAAAGACCGAAAGCGGCATGTCTTCGGGCAGGCCGAGGTGCAGCCGCAGTCGCCGGAATTCGTCCAGGTCGTTGATGAACGGCACCGCGAAGCTCACTCGCGCCGAGTCTGGGCCCAGGCGTTCCCGTACGTGGGCACGGAGGGCCTGGAACGCCTGGGGGTAGTGGTGCTCCTGCAGCAGCCCTCGTGCACCGTGCAGACCGAGTTCCGGATTGGGTTCGTGGTCGACCTCGACCCCGGTCGTGATCTGAGCGGCGTCGTCCGACCGAAGGTCGAGCAGTCTCATGACAAGACGTTGGCCGGGGAGAAGTTCTTTGGCGAGCGAGCACAGCTTCGACGCGACGGCGGTCCCGTAGCGCTCGGCCTCGTCGGCTCCTGCCCTGAGCGAGTCAAGTGGGCTCAATCCTGCCGAGAGGCAGACGAATTCCTCGCGAATGAAGTAACAGTCCACTTGCTCGACACGGGGGGTGAGCGCGTTCAGCGACTGGATATCTTTTGCATCAGCGATGACCACACAGATCGAGCTGAGATCACCGGGGGTGACGACCGAGGATTCCGGAGATCGCCCAGAAGACTCGGCTTCGCCGAGCACGACTGACTCGCGATCGGTCCGAACCGTGACGTGACCGACAAGTCCGCCAAGATCGGATGGGGCAACTCGCAGGACAGGAATTCCTCGGGTACGGCACAGGGATTGCATGTGACCGGTTCGACCACCACGGGAACAGATCACGGCGGAAGAGGCGATGATGGCATCGTAGAGTTCCGGGCCAAGCGCTTCGACGACCAGCACGGAACCGTCGATGGGTTTCCTGGTGTGATTGCAGACACCACGAACACTCGTCGATGGCGAACCGGCGAGCAGAACCCCTGGAATTTCGCGAGGACTCACGGTAACCCCCCCCTGGTTTCCGGTCGGGTTACGGACGTCGAGAGCGCCAGGTGCCTTCATGACCACCCGTTCATGCCGCCCGCCGTTCCGTCGCGGGGGTTCGGCGCACGGGCAAAGCCGCCCTCGAACATTGCCCGAGCGGTCGGCAGTACAAGTGCCTCGGCGTTGTCCACGATCCACTGCATTCGGTGTTTGCCATGACACGAGCCTCGCAGTCGTTCGGCCGGCCGCGCGTCTTCTCGACTGCTGATCAGTCGCGTCTCCTTTAAGTCGAATCCTGACGATAAATCGGGACGTCAGGAGCGCAACCGGGAAGCGCCCGCTGTTCGCGGAATCGAACTAGCCTGGATCGGCGGCTTTTGACAACATTGAGGACCTGAACCTGACCGGCCGCCGGGCACGAAGTCCCGCCGCCGGGACCGGGCGCGGGAGGACTTCGTGCAGGAGACCGTCTACTGGGACGTCGGAGCCGCCCGTCTGCTGCCGCGGCTGCTCAAGGGCCACACCCGCGGCCCGGTGTTCGTCACCCATCGCCGCCCGGGTCCCGGCAAGGTGGTCAGCCCCCGGAATGTGTGCCCGGGCATTGGTCAGCGGGCGACAGAGGCGACCTGATCACATCGCCTGCTCGTGGGTCCACTGCTGGTCCTGCCACGCGGGGTCCAGCGGGATGTGGGTGATGTGGTTGGTGTAGTTCGACAGCGTCTTCATGCCGACGCCGAGCACGATGTCGAGCACGTGGCGGCGAGTGTGGCCGGCGGCCAGGAATGCCTCGATCTCGGCGTCGTCCACCGAGCCGCGCTGGGCGACCATCGCCTGGGTCAGGCGGCGAACGGCCTCCAGTTCCGCGTCTGGGAGCTGCTTGCCCTCGCGTAGGGCCTGGACCACCTCGGCCGGGATGTGGGCGCGCAGCGCGAGGGTGGAGTGGGCGGCCACGCAGTACTCGCAGCCGTTCTCCACGCTGGCCGTGATCAGCACTACCTGCTTGGCCGCCAGGGACAGCGACGACCTGCCGAACTGTTCGGCCAGCGCGTTGTAGCCGGCCAGCAGCTCGGGCGATTCGGCCATCACCGCATTGAGCGTGGTCACGAACCCCATGCGCTTTTTGGCGGCCTCCAGCATCGGGCGCGCCGCCTCGGGTGCGTCGCTCTCGTCGTAGACGCGGAAATCGATCATCATCTCTCCTCAGTGGTGGTGAACCCGTCCAGGACGGCTCGTGCCCCGGCCAGCAGGTCGGCCGCCCTGGCGCCGGCCCGTGAACGCAGGTTGACCCCGTAGGCCAGCAGCGCCAGCGTCTCGGCACCCGCGGCCAGGTCCAGGCCGGGCCGTACCTGGCCGCGGTCACGTGCCGCCTCCAGCGCGGCGCGCATCGCGGCCCGCAGGGCGGCGTGGTGCGCGTCCAGGACCTGCCGGATCTCGGAAACCTCACGGGCGGCACTGGTGTGCGTGTTGGTGACCAGGCAGCCCCAGCGGGCGCGCTCACCCGCACAGCGCGCCGCCACCAACTGCTCGAAGAAGCCGGCGATGGCGGGCAGGCCCCGTCCGTCGGCGGCCAGTGTGTCGAACACCGGCCGCGAGCACCGCTCCAGGTAGCGGCGCAGCGCGGCCGCCTGCAGCCGCTCCTTGCCGCCGAAGGTCGCATACAGACTGGACCGGCTCAGCCCGGTGGCCTGCACGACCTCGGCGATGCCGGTGACATCGGCGCCGCGCTCCCAGAACAGGCGCACCATCTGGTCCAGCGCCACCTCCGGGTCGAAGTGCTTGATGTCGGGCATCGCGAACCTCCATCCTGGAACGACCGGTCCAAGATAAGGGAGTAAGGCGATAAAGGGCAACCCACGCCCGCTGCGGGCGACGGCATCTCCGCTTCAGCTACTCGATTCCGTCGGTTCCGCAAGTCCAAGAATGGAACGGAGATCTCGCGGCGTCACGGACAGGTCTTTCAGCTTCACGGTGGCAGCAGCGTTTACGGCGAACCGCAATGCGTGATTCGTGGCGGAAATGCCGCCGTTCCGAGTCGTGATGGTCCGAAGCGCCTGAATGCTCTCTTCCAGGCGGGCCTCCAGGGCTTGGCGGTCGCCGCGCCGCCGAGCGGCCATTCTGCGCACGTCGAGCATGATCGCATGCAAGGCCGCCTCGTTCGCCTCCTGATCCGGGGTACGGGTCAACGTCGCGGCTACATCGTCGGCCTGCTCGTCGTAACAGGACTCAAGTTCGTGCAGCACGGTGGCCGCGACCTCCACCGAGTGGTTCTTGATCGCGGCGAGGTTGAACGCGAACGCCCCCGTGCGCCCGTATCGAACGATCTCGTCGCCCTCGCGCGGACCGCCTACCACGAAGATCGGGCCAGATGGGTTGCCCGTCGGTCCAACGAGGTGGCCGCGGCTGTCCACCTCAACTCCCCGTCCGGTGCGCCGATGCGGTAAGGCGATTTCTTTCCGCAGGAGGTTCGCCCAGAGCGTTGAGTCAACGCGCTCGTAGTCGGACTCCCGTCCGAAGTTCGAGATCACGAGATCAGCCTCGATAGTCTGCGTCGAAGCCTGCCCCGCGACGGACAGGACCAGCGTGCCCGCCTCGGTGGTGCGGATCTCTTCGACTCTCCCGGCGGTGCGGATGACCTGGTCGCCATCGGCCATCGCGGCATCAACTATCTCGGTCGTATAAGCCACAGCGCCCACTCGCAGTATGGCCAGCAGGGTTCCGTAGCTGTCGAGGAGCGCGCGGAGATCGGAAGACGGTACGCGCTCCAGGATTTCGGGCAGATAGGGCTCCCACGATTTGGCGACTCGTTCTGTTATCACAGCCGGTGACACTTCGGGATACTCGTGGGCGACGGTGGCGCAGGCCCGCTCCCATTCGTCCTGGAACCGTCGAACGAAATCCTTCCGCCCTTCGTAGACGTCACCGTGGAGTTGCGGGGCCGGCAAGCTGAGGACGCGGTGCTGGTGATCAGGGGGATAGGTCCGGGGCGTCAAGCCGGAGCGCGAGATCATGTAAATCTTTCCCCTGTGGCCGCGGCGCAGGAGAAGCGTCGCCGAGTCGTACGCGCTGAGCAGCGTACCGACGATGGCCACGACGGCGTCCTGCCGAAGGCCGAGAACCCGCTCGATCGCCATCTCCGAGTACGGGTGTCGTATGAACGAGGGATGGTCCATCACGCCGGCCGCAAAAGATGGGTGCTTCGTCTCGAGCCCAGTCGCGAGAATGACGTGGTCGGCTTCGAGGACCGCCCGGTCGGTTTCGTCGCCACCGGCCGGCGAGGAAGAATTGTCAACGACAACGTGAACGTGGTCACCCATGAATTCCAGATCGACCACTTCGCCGCCGGCTTCGACCAGGGTCACGCCTTCCGACGCTTCGCGAACAGCTTCGGCGAGGCGGCTGGCGAGATAGTCCGGGTAGATTCGGCGGGGAGCGGGCCCGGACTCGGTGAACTCGAAGCTCCGCCACTCCGCGGGCCAGTCGGTTCGGTCGGCTTCGTGGTTGGCCCACAGCACGAAGTCGTCGACATCCTCCCGGAACACTGACATGCGGCCCGCTTGGATGTTGAAGACGTGGTGCCAGTGGTTGCCCGCCCGGTGATACGCCACCCCGGCGCCCCGATAGTGGGGGTGCCGCTCGATTAACACGACCTGCAAGGGCTCCCTGGCAAAACGAAGAAGGCGGAGGGCGGTGGCGGTACCTCCCAGGCCTGCTCCGACAATGACAACTCTGCGGTTTCGGTCGGCGCATTTCACCTTACGACCCCTGTCCTCTCTGGCATGGCCGGCGAAAACCGGAAGACTTGACCGAGGTCGCGTCGTTCCCGTGGAGCGAATCGAGTAATCAGTGGGTACGGTATCGTCGATTGTGCTCCGGAAGCACTGGTCGAAGCCGTGTGACTCATCGTGCTCGAAATACGCCGATGGGGTGATGCTGGCCGGGCCGCATCGACGACGCCTGGCCGATCGTAGGCGGAATGTGAGCATAGGCATGGCCAGAAAGCCATCTCTGACATGCAACAGCCACTGACCCGCTCCTCCGAGCAATGGTTCCTAACCGTGCGTCATCCTTACCAAGGTCCCGCCTCGTGAGGGGACAACGTCTCTACCGCTCCCCGTCTCCCCGGCGGATCGTGGTGGTATGAAGCCGAACGTGCGACTGGGATCCGTGGGCGGAGTGCCCATCGGGGTCCACTGGTCGGCCCTGGTTGTCATCGGGCTGATCGTCGTCATGCTCGGCGGCGCGGTGCTCCCAGTCGCGGCAGGGGGCCTCAACCCGGTCGTCTACTGGGCCGTGGCGGTGGCGACCGCGCTGCTCTTCTTCGTCTCCCTGCTGGCCCACGAGCTGGCGCACAGCCTGGTCGCCCGTCGCCGCGGCGTGCGCGCGAAATCGGTGACGCTCTGGCTTCTCGGCGGGCTCACCGAGTTGGAGGGCGAGGCCCGGACGCCGCGGGCCGAGCTGGAGATCGCCATCGTGGGGCCGCTGATGAGCCTCGCCTTCTCCGCCGCCGCGTTCATCGTGCTGCTCACCGTGCCAGGGCCTCCGGCCGTACTGCTGGCGCTGTCCTGGCTGGCGTTCATGAACCTAGTCCTCGCGGTGTTCAACCTCCTTCCCGGCAGCCCCCTGGACGGCGGGCGCGTGCTCCACTCGGCGCTGTGGCGGCACTACCATGACCGGGCGCGTGCCGACCGGATGACGGCCCGGGCCGGGCAGACGCTCGGCGCGATGCTCATTGGGATCGGGTTCGTGCAGATGCTCTACTGGTCGCCCTCAGGGGGAATCTGGACGATCGTCATCGGGTGGTTCCTCGCCGCGGCGGCCCGGGGCGAGCTCATGACCAGGACGACCCGGGACGGGCTTGCCGGCCTCCGGGTGCGGGACGTCATGACGACCGACCCGGACCTCGCGTCGGTCTGGCTCGACGTCGAGCAGTTCGTCACCTCAGTGGCGGTGCGGTCGCGCCAGACGGTCTTCCCGGTGGTCGACTTCGGGGGCGCTCCCGCGGGATACGTCTCGCTGGACTCGCTGGACGCCGTCGCTCCTTCCCGGCGGCGGTCGACCCGGATCCAGGCGGTGGCCCGCCCCCTCCCGCCGGAGCGGATCTTGCCGCCGGACGCCGAGGGGGTCCACCTGCTGGACCACCCGCCCACCGGGGAACTGGTCGCGCTGGTGGTCGAGGGGGAGCGCATCGTAGGCATGGTCACGACGGCGGACCTGTCCAGGATCGTCCGGCTGGCCGCGCTCCGCCGCGTCGTAACCGGCCTGCCGGTCCGCTGAGGCCTCATGGGCCGGGCGGCCTCATGGGCCGGGCTCCTCGTCTTGCGGGGGCGGCCAGCGCTTTTCCGAGCGGGCGTCGCCGCGGTTCATCCACGCCTTGCCCTCTGCCGCGATCCCCTCAAGCACGTGCAGAGTGTGATGCAGCCCCGCCGCGTCCAACGTCGCCTCGGACACCGTTCCGGGATCCTCGCCCTGCTGGAGCTCCTCCGTTCCCGGCTCGATCACCTTGACGCTGATCTTCTGTCCGTCGACGAGGGCGAGTTCGAAGGTCCGCTCGTCGTCGTCCGCGTGCGTCACGTGTACGGCCGCGACCGCCTCGAAGCGGTAGTTCATCCGATGACGGTCGTGGAAGGTGCCGTCCTCGAAATCAAGCCTGACGGTGAGCTGACGTACCCCATCGGCGGTGATCAGGAAGGTCAGGAGCCGGTATTTCCGGTACCGCCAGGGGCCGCCCTGCAGCCGCGCCCGGTCCGTGGAACGGCTTGGCGTCTCGATGAACGCGTACGCGATGATCTCACTCATCTTTAGCCGGTAGTGCTCCAGCGCCAAGTTCAGCAGCACTTTCCGGTCGTAGTCCAGCCAGGCGGCCATTTCCCGGTCTTCGGGCTTGTCGGCCAGCCGTTCCCGCCATCGGGCTGAGGCCGCATGGCCGTCGGCCAACAGTTCCGCGCGCTCGGACTCGTCGGCGGCGTGTCGGCGGCGTTCGAGGATGATCCGTAGCCAGGCATGCGCGGCGATCCAGCCGGCCGCGACGACGAGGGCGACCGATCTGATGGCGCTCCACGGGTCGGCCTGCACCGCGCCACTGGCCGCCCAGACCCCTCCGGCGGCGAAGGCCAGCGCTCCGAGCACGGCCGTCCCCTTCGCACGCCAGGGCGTGCCCAGCTCCTGGCGGTAGTTCCACAGCGTGCCGTTCTCCCAGCGCTTTCTGACGTCGCCGACCCGATGGCGGATCAGCCAGTTGATCTTCTCGACCGGGATCCGCGTCTCGCGATACACGTCCACGACCTCGTCCCGCATGCTCCGGCGGATGCCGGCCGTCCGCGTCAGCCAGACCTCGCGGTCCGCGCCCCGTGGCACGTACTTGGCGAAGTAGTAATCGAATCGCTGGTCCACTTTCCAGGCGAAGCCGCCCGGGGGCGCGGTGATCCTGCGATGCGTCGCCATCGCGTATTCCAAGTCCTTAGCTCTGCGTCGCCCGGACCGGAAGCGCCATTCCACACCGTCGCGGGCGCCGAAGTAGCCGCCGACGACGCTCAGCAGATAGGCCAGCAGACTCGGAACCTGGCCGTTTTGCAGGAGCAGATAACCGATGTGCGCCGCTGCCGCGACCGACACGACCGTCCCTGTCACCGCCTGCGCCCAGGTGGAACCGGTGATCGCGACCGGCGTCGGTTCCCGTACGCGAGGCCCGGCCAGAACGCGAATGTCCGCGTCGGATTTCCCGGCGGACTCCAGGAGCCGGCGGATGATTCGCACTCCGTGCGCCCAGGAGTCGTCGCCAGTGAGCGGAAGAAAGCGCTCTGAGTCCCGGAGGCGGGCCGTCTCCTCCTCGGATAGCTCATGCCGCGTTCTGCCGCTCAACATGGCGAGCAGCCAGTAGAAACAGACCTGGTTGGTGATGTAGCGAGAGACTACGGCTTCATCGATGAGCTGCCGGGCCCGCCCCGCCATATCGCTCTCAAGGTTTCGCACTCCTGCCTCGAACTTCTCCTGTGGCGACGACCCCGGAGACACGGTGTAGTGGATGCCGCCGTGTACGACCGTCGCCTGCACGTCGACGTGCGCGGAATCGGCGGCGAAGTTCATTCCGGTGTTCATTCCGGTGCTCATCCCGGTCCCACCCGGCGGCATCATGACAGAGCCTGGGCCAGGGTGATGATGTTCGCCAGGTCCGCCGCCAGGTCGGCGACGTCGCTGATCAGCCCGCGCAGCTTCTTGAGCGCCAGCTTCAGCCTGCCCTTGCTCTGCGGCGTCTTTGCCTTCAGGGCCTCGTCGGCAACGGTGAGCTCAGCCTCCGCCGCCTCGTAGGTCTCCTCGTCCAGGTGCCCATCGGCCCGCGCTCGCTGGAGCTGGGCTCGGAACCCGGCGAGTGCCTCCGCCAGGTCCGTTGGCTGGCTCGGGTCGTGGCCGATCCGGATGCCGCCGTGCACGATACCGGCCTGGATTCCTACCCGCGCACTGTCACGTGCGATGTTGTACGGCACCTCATGCCCTGGCATCGCTGATCCCCTCGCCGTTGTCTTGGTCGCCAGCCAGCCGCCGTCCTTTTCCTCGGCGGCGATCTCTTCGGCCAGTGCCGCGGCGAACGCCGCCGCGTTGGCCACGGCCCGCTGCTGCCAGTGATCGCGGTCCGTGACCTCCTTCGTTCCGTCGGCCCGATCGCTGATGCCCCGTATGACGACCACTGGGAGGGCCCCGTTCAGGTGCCCGGCCTGGGCCACACCGGCGCCCTCCATCTCGATCGCGGACGCGTCGTTGTAGTTCTGGTGGATCCATCGGGCATGTCCGGACACCCGGGAGTTCAGGACCACCTCACCGGCGGCGATGGGGCCGAAATGCACCTGGGGTGCCGGGCTGCGATCCGGAAGGTCGCGCGCCCACGCGTCGGTACGGCCGATGTACCGCGCGATCTGATCGGCGGCGTGCGAGGTCTCCCAAGTCCGGGGGCGGCTCTTGAGCCCGTCGTCCTCGCTCGTCCCTCCGTGGTACGCGTAGATGCGCGTCGCCACCACGACATCCCCGAGGGCGATGTGGGAGTGAGGGCGCCCGCCACGCCCACGAAGAGCAGAGCGGCTGGGGCGAACTCGGCGATGGCGCGCTCGGCCAGTACGGCCGCCGACTGGTTTCCCGTGCCGACATGGGCCAGGGCCACCCGGCAGCGGCCACTCGTGAGGCGGCCGACCTCGAAACGGGTGCCGTGCTGATGGCGGTGCAACTCCGGGTCGACCAGCTTCTTGCGGATCGCTTGATACTCCAGATCCAACGCGGTGAGGATCACAATCGGGCGGTTGCTCACGCTTCTACTCCTTTGCGCTCGTAGCCTCGGCGGGCCGGAACATCGGCGGATAAAGGACCGTGCAGGGACCGGCCCGGAACAACCGGGCCGGTCGCCCAGTGGCCGCTTTGCGGGCCGCCCCTGCCGGAACGATGAACCCTTCGGTCTTCTGGACCTTGCGATAGAAGTTCCGGGGGTCGAGCGGGACTCCCCAGACCGCCTCGTACACGTCCTGCAGATCGGTGATCGTGAACGTCGGTCCGCAGAACGCCGTCGCGAGGGCGGAGTGCTCAAGCTTGACGCGGGCGCGTTCTACGCCGTCCGCGATGATGCGCCGGTGGTCGAAGGCCAGCTCGAGGTCGCCGGAGAGCACCCGGTCGGCGGGCTGCCATCCGGCGTCGGCCGCGTCCGTTCCAGCGGTCGGCTCGGGCAAGCGGGGCGCGATGGCCAGGTACGCAACCGACACCACCCGGCCGCGGGGGTCGCGGCCTGGGTCGCCGTACACGCCCAGTTCTTCCAGGCGGAGGGTCTCGACGTCGAGGGCGGCCTCCTCCGACAGCTCCCGGTGAGCCGCGGAGATGATGTCCTCCTCAGCGTGCTGCAGGAATCCGCCGGGCAGTGCGTGGGTGCCCTTGTACGGCTCGATGCCACGCTCGACGAGCAGCACGTGCAGGCGCGACTCACGCAACGTCAGGATCACCAGATCAACGGCGAGCAGCACGAGGGGCGGCACCCATGGGGCATCGGTCATGCGGCTGAGGCTAGCTTTCTGTCAATCTGACAGAAATAGCCGCGAGGTAAGACCTACAGTCCCAAGGTGGCCCCTGGCCCGGCCGTCAGTGAAGGATCAGCTCGTACTCGACCTGCTCGATCGGGTTGCCGTCACCGAAGTCGTGGCCGCGGACCGCACCTGACTCGGCGAAGCCGCTCTTGGCGTAGAAGCGGCGCGACTGAGGCGTGTCACGGAGCGTCCACAGATGGATCCGCCTGAAGCCGTTCTCGCGCATCCTGTCCAGGGAAGCGGTCATCAGGGCGCTCGCGACACCACTTCCCCAGCCATCGGGATGCCCGTAGAAGCCGAAGATCTCCGTCGACTCCGGCCGCGTCGGCGATGAGCCGAAGTAGGAGAAGGCCAGCGGTCGCCCATCCAGCGCGGCCAGCATGACGGTGTCCTTGCCCTCGACGAGCACGTCATGCCATTTGTTACGCCGGTGTCTTACCGCCTCCGCGAAGAATTCCGGAGGGAACAAGTCGGCATAGGCGGCACTCCATGCCCCCGCGTGGATCTCGCCCACTATATCCCCATCGCCAGGTGACGCCGGGAACACGGTGAAGTCTCTGGTCACAAGATCACAGTACTGGACCCTGACTATAGGAGTCGATCTTGAGCCGTGCCGCAGTGCCGAGTCGCTGGCCGCCCGGTTTCAAGCCTGAGGTCTCCCGAGCGGCGTCACGGCTCGTCGTCCTGTCGGTCGCGCTGCCAGAGGCGTTCGCCGTCCTCGATGTGCTCGGTCGGTGTGAGTCCGATCCGGGCGGCCACGGCCATGGAGGCATGATGGCTGGGATGGATGTGGGCCTGGATCCGGGACACTGCCCTGGCGTCGAGCCACGCGACCAGGGCGGTCGCGGCCTCGGTGGCGTAGCCCTGACGCTGCCAGGACAGGCCGACCACCCAGGCGATCTCCGCGCGTCGTCCATCGTCCATGACGGTCGCCTGCATGGTGCCGACGGCCTGACCGTCGGAGCGGCGGCGGATGATCCAGTTGAGCCACTCCTGCCGGCCGTCCGGTGACCGTCCAGTGGCGATTCGGCTATAGCGCGCTCGCAGGTCCGGCAGGGTCGGCGGCGATCCGCCGATGAACGCGTACAGTTCGGGGTCGCCCAGCACCTCGGCCATGTCGGCGGCGTCCGCCATCGTGAGCGGGGTCAGCGCGATCCGCTCCGTCGCGATTCTGTCGTCCTGCCGGGTCGCCAGGTGGTAGGCCCAGCCCGGCTGCCAGTCGAAGGGGTCGCCGACGAGGTCCTCCAACGGCAGGCCGTTCAGCAGGTGGTCCAGGGCCCACCGATTGGCCCTGTGCGCGATCACGAGGACTCGGGCGCCGGGGAATGCGGCAGCGAGGTCGTCGAGAAAGGCGCGGGTGCGGGTGACGACCTGCCGGTAGCTCTCCCCGCCTGGCCACGGCACATCGATGTGCGCGGCCCGTTCGGCGGCGAGCCGTGCGACGGGCATCGCGGTCATGGTGCCGTAGTCGCACTCGCGCAGTCGCGGGTCGTGGCGGATCTCGATGTCGTGGCCCGCGAACGCGATGCGCGCGGTCTCCACAGACCGGTGCAGGTCGGAGGTGAAAACCACCGCGAGCCCGTCATCGCGGCGCCGGGCGCCCAATTCGGCGGCCTGCTCCCGGCCTCGCGCCGAGAGCTCGCCGGGCAGTTGGCCGGTGGCGATCTCGGCCTCGTTGTCGGTCGTGGTCGAATGCGTCTCATAGATGATCGTCACCGCCACAGCGCCTCCCAAATCCGTGTTCCAACCGTGGTTCACCTGCGAGAACTCAGCGACTCAGGATCTCGTCACGTCATACCGGACCACGCCGAGTCTTGTCCGTGCCCGGACCGGCCGCCAATTGGATTTCCGTGAGACGACCTCATGTGACCGCCACCCTGGTGATTCTTGGTGTTCCGATGCGCACGGCCTTTCTCATCTCCGAACCGGCTCTCACGGCATACGTCGAGTCGCTCCCCAAGGACGACGACTCCGTGTGGGTGGACAGGTTCGTGGGCCTCTTCCCCATCCGGAGCGTCAATCGGACCGGGAATGCCGTCCTTCTTGAACGGGCAGGTTAAGGACCTCCCGGTCTCCACGGCAGACCACCTGTCCGGCAACTGGTACGTGACCTGCACCGACTTCGACTGACCTCGCCAATGGCGACCGAGGGCCACAGGCCTGCCGGTTCCGCTGAGTCGCCGGGGGGTATTGCTTCTTGGTTCACGTATCTATGATGTGAAGGGCGACAGAACACAAGATACAGCGGAGGCGTCATGTCCGTACCGACGGGTGCCGAAACGCTCCTGATGGAGCTCATGATGAAGACCCCGGAGACGGTGCGGGACCCGTACCCGCACTATCACGCGCTTCGGGCGGCCGATCCGCACTATCGGCTGGAGATCCCCGGGCAGGGGTCGGGCTGGGTGCTGACCACGTACGACGACTGCCGGTTGTCGATGAAGAGCCCGGCGTTCGACAAGTCGGGCGTACGGCCGAAGCTGGGCAAGGAGCGCGGAGACGAGCGGATCAGGACCCTGCTGTTCCTCGACGGGCCGGAGCACACGCGGCTGCGGGGGCTGATCAGCAGCGCCTTCACCCCGCGCCGGGTGGAGAAGCTGCGGCCCAAGCTGGAAGCCCAGGTGGCCAAGCTCATCGACCCCATGCGCGAGAGCGTCCCGGCCGGTGGCGGTGAGGTCGACCTGGTCAAGGCGTTCGCGCATCCGCTGCCGATCGCGGTCATCGGCGAGCTGGTCGGGGTGCCGGAGGAGGAATGGGCGCGGCTGCGCGAGCTGACCAAGCGGGCCAGCACGGCCGTCGACACGGTCTACATCCACGACCTCGACATGCTGCGCGAGGCGGACGCGGCCATGACCGAGATGGAGGAGTACTTCACCGAGCTGCTCGAACAGCGGCGCAAGGACCCGGAGGACGACCTGATCTCGGGCCTTTCGACGGTCGAGATCGACGGCGACCGGCTCAGCGTCGAGGAGCTCGTCTCGGTGGTCGTGCTGCTGTTCAGCGCCGGATTCCACACGATGACCGACCTGATCAGCCTCGGCACGTCGGCGCTGTGCCAGAATCCCGAGGAGATGGCCCGGCTGCGGGCCGACCGGTCGCTGCTGGCTCCGGCGGTTGAGGAGTTCCTGCGGTACGACTCGCCGATCCAGATCACCGGCCGTAGCGTCATTCAGGACACCACGCTCACCGACGGCACCGCGATCTCGGCGGGGGAGCAGATCGTCGTGGTGATCGGCGCGGCCAACCGCGACCCGGTCAAGTTCAAGGACCCCGACAGGCTCGACCTGACCCGCTACGCGGGCGCGCAGCCCGCCGAGCCGCCGTTGTCGTTCGCGTGGGGCGCCCACCATTGCCTCGGCGTGCAACTGGCCCGGCTGGAGGGGACGCTGGCGTTCGGCGCGCTGCTCGACACGTTCGCCGACATCCAGCTCGCCTCGCAGGACTTCGACTACAAGGCGAGCGGGATGTTCCGGGGGTTCAGCACGCTGCCGCTTCAGGTCGTGCCGAGCTGATCGACGAACTGCAGTCGTAGCTCACTGGTGTACAGCTCGCCCTCGGCGTCGGCCAGCCAGGTCTCGCCGGGGGCGGGCGACATCTCGCTGAAGGTGACGGTGGCCCCCGGCGTCTCGGCGGCGGACCGCACCAGCTGCGCCAGGTTGGCCACCTGCACCTCGCTGCCGAAGTCCGCGAACACCGGCTTCGGCTCGGTGCTGATGGCCGCGAACAGGATCCTCGGCAGGCCGGTACGGCGCAGCCAGCGGTGCGCGGCCACGAACAGCTCCTGGTCGCTCGCCCCGCGCGTCCACTCCAGATCCGCGACCGGGAACGAGCGCGACGCGCGGAACAGCACGAGGCCGTCGATGGTGACCCGGGGCGTCCGCTCGTGCCCACGGACCACCAGCTTGAGCAGGTCGACGATCTCGTTGACCGTCCACATGCCGCAGATCTCGGCCACGTCGAACCAGTGCTCCGAGCCGGGCACGCCCGCTTCGAGCCGGCCGTCGGCGGCTCGCCGTACGCGCAGGCCGCACAGTGGCAGCAGCCGGTCGGTGTCGGGCGCGGGGTACTGCGACACGCAGAGCCACCAGTCGTCGGGTCCCTGCCCGGCGTATGCTCTCGCGACCACCTTGGGGAAGTCCTTGACCGGGCTGAGCATCACCCGCCCGCGCGGGATGATCGTGTCGAACATGCGCCGCCGCTCGACCGGGTCGGGATGCGACCACGACATCGCGCCGCACTCGATCGGGCTGTAGGTCGAGTGCGCCTCGCCGAGGATCGCGTAGAACTCGCCGCGCGCGAACGCCTCCGGGTCGGTCGCGGCCACATGGAGGTCGACGCTGTGGATCCGGCCCCAGGTCCAGCTCGGCGCGGACGCGGGGAACGCCGCGCGGACCAGCGGCCCGAGCGCCTCGCTGGTGTGTGCGATCTCGGGGGCGTCGGTGTCCATGCCGAGCAGGTCACGCCAGCGTCGGGTGAACTCGGCCATCAGCCGGTCCAGCGGCCGGTCGCCGGGGATGAACACCTGGTCGGCGACCGAGAAGACCAGCTCGTTGAAGCCGACGTCCGCGCCTTCCGCGCCTTCCGTGGTTCCCGAAGCGGTCGTCAAGGCGTCGAAGGCGTCCGACAAGGTGGCGCGCAGGGCACGCGCGGCCTCTTCGGCGAACCAGCGGAACCCGGTCAGCAGCAGTCCCAGCGGCTCGGTCACCGCTTCCAGCACCTGCGGGCCGAACGACACCTCGACGTCGCGGGTCGCCTCCAGGTACAGCAGCCGCCGCCCGCCGTACGCCTGGCCGGGGCGGCGGCTGGGGTCGACGCCGGTCAGCTCGGTGAAAACGGTCTCCAACTCCTGCATCCGGGTCACCAGCGCGGCCGGCTCGCGGCACTCGGCGACCGCGCCCACCGCGGCCTCTATCCGGTCGAGCCTGCCGAGCGCCGCCGCGCGGACCCGCGGGTCGCCGATCCGGCCGAGCCGCTCACGCAGGTCCACCTCGGCGCGCTGACGCAGCGAGCATTCCAGGTCCCAGAAGGCGAGCTGCCTGCTCACCAGTCCCTCGATGGCGGCGAAGACCTCTTCCTCCTCGTACGGCAGGGCGGCGGCCACCTCGCGAGCGCTCCGCGTGTGGTCGAGGAGCGCGAAGACCGTCGCCTCGAGCGGCTCCAGCGTGACCGGGCCGCCCAGGGTGAGCAGCGTGACGCCGTCGCCGGCGAGGTGGCAGGCGTGGTGCGGGCGGGGCGCGACCCACGGCCGGATCTCCGGGTCACGGCCCATGACCTGGGCGAGCGTGTCGACCGCCCACGGCTCGAGGAACACGCTGCGCGAGCCCGTCACGGCCGCGCCCGGTTTGATCCGCAGCGGTTCGCCCTCGTCTCGCAGGGCGAACCAGACACTCGGGCCGAAGAAGCCGATGGTCTCGTTCTTGGCGCAGTAGCGCGTCCAGTACTTCGCCAGCAGCCGCTGCCGCTTGCGCAGGCGCTGGTTGCGAGGGGTGTCGCGGCCCGTCTCACCCAACGGCACGATCATGGACTCGACGACGTCCGGGTTCTGCCAGGCGATGGCCTCCAGGACGTCGGCGCGGCGGGCGACCGCGGCCAGCCGCTCGTTCTGGCGCTCTCCGGCGGCCTGGGCCGCCTCGGTCAGCCGGGCCCGGGCCGCTCCGGTGTCGCGACCCTGTTCCTCCGCGTCGAGCAGTTCGCCGACGGCAGTGACATATGCGTCATCGGACAGGCGCAGCAACTGCCCGATCGGGAATCCGGCGCTGCGCAGGACCCCCTGGGACCATAACCCGAAGTTTTGAGGGAGGGAGATCAGCTTGCCGGAGGATGCTCCAGTATCACCGTACATGCCGTCAATCTAGGTAGCCGTTCCGTCGTTGTCTAGATTGTTCTATCTTTGACTAGATAACAGATACAAGATCAATTGGAGGGCGCGGCGATGGCGGACCTTGGGCTGGACACGGACGTCGAGCAGCTCGATGACCTGCGCTTCCGTGCGGTGCTTTCGGAGGACTGGAACGTTTGGGGGCCCATCGGGGGCTACCTCGCCTCGGTCGCGCTCCGCGCGGCGGGCCGAGCCTCGGGGATGGCCCGGCCGGCGAGCATCAGCTGCGACTTCCTCAACGTCGCGCGGTTCGAGGAGGTCGGCATCGAGGTGACCCGGCTGCGGTCCAGCCGGCGGACCGAGGCCCTGCGCGTCAGCATGACGCAGCGCGACCGGGCCGTGCTGGACGCGACGGTGTGGGCCGCCGCGGGCGATCTGGCCGGGCCGGACGAGCGCCTGGCCGCGGCGCCCGACGTGCCCGAGCCCGAGCGGGTGCCGACCATCGAGGAGCGGGCCGCCGAATGGGGGCAGATGTCGTTCCCGCAGCTCGCCAACTGCGAGACCCGGCCGGTTTCGTGGTTCGAGGGCATGCCCGGCGGCTTCGGCGAGGTGAACATGCGCGGCTGGATGCGGTTGCGCCCGCGACCGGTCTTCCCCGGCGACCTGTGGCTGGACGCCTGCCGCGCGCTGCTGCACATCGACACCTCCGCGTTCCCCGCGGTGCTGCTCGCCTGCCCGCCCGGGGTGCCGTTCTTCGTCGCCCCCACCATGCAACTGCAGGTGTCGTTCCACGACGCGGCACCCGAGGCCGAATGGCTGCTGGTCGAGGGCTACGGCATGTCCGTACGGCACGGTCTGGCGGCCGGCCGGGCGGCCGTGTGGTCGCCCGACGGGCGCCTGATCGCGACCGGGGCCCAGCAGATGCTGTGCCGGGTGGTGGAGACCGAGCAGTTCGGTGAGTCGGCCCCGCCCACCAACGCTAGGTCGTAGTCCGGGCGGTGAACCGCCGTACCGCGAGGAGGGCGCACAGCGCGCTCACGCCGAGCGTCCACGCCAGCGTCTGCAGCAGCGGGACGGCCACCGGGCCGCCGCTGGACAGACCGATCATCGCGTTGTCGGCGACCGACAGCGGATTGGCCCGGACGACCGGCCGCACCACCGACGGGAAGTTCTCCACCGGCACGAACCCCGACGACAGGAAGAACAGCAGCAGCGTCGGCCCGTTCAGCGCGTTCAACGGCCCGAGGTCGGTGCGGGCCGCCAGCGCCACGAGCACCGCCACCCACGACATCATCATGGCGAACAGCGCGAACACCCCGAAGTACGCCAGCGCCGCCGGCGTCCCCTGGGTGAACCTGAACCCGGCGGCGTACGCGACGGCGGTGGCCACCACGGCCGTCAGCAGCCCCGAGCAGACATCCCCCGCCACCCGGCCCACAAGCACGGAACCGAACCTGATCGGCAGGGTGCGGAACCGGTCGAGCATGCCGTCGTTCAGGTCGCGGTAGAACCCGACCGACGCCAGGCCCGCGCCCAGCGTGGCCGTGGAAAGAACGATCAGCGGCGCCAGGCGGCCGATGTACCCGAACGTCCCGGCCGAGTCGCCGATCAGTCCGCCGAGCAGCGCCAGCATCATGAACATCAGGATCAGCGGCATGACGAGCGCGCTCAGCACGCGCGCCGGGGAGCGCAGGAACCGGCGCAGGTTCCGGCCCGCCATCAGCGAGGCCTGCAGCGTGAAGGTCATGACATCCTCCGGAACGCCGTCATCGCCGACCAGAAGAACAGCAGGGTCAGCCCGGCGATCCAGGCCACGGCCTGCCACACCGGCGCGTACGAGGGACCGCCCGCCGCGAGGGCGCGCAGCCCGTCGGCGACGGCCGTGAACGGCGAGAGCCGCACGACCGGCTGCAGCCAGCCGGGAAAGCCCTGCACCGGTACGAACGCGGTCGAGAAGTTGATGAGCGGCAGGAAGGGCACGAACAGCATCGCGGTCACCGCGTCGACCCGCCGCATGGCGATCCCGAACGCGCCCGTTCCCGTGGCCAGGGCCACCCAGAACGCGAGCGCGAGCAGCAGGAACCCCAGCGCGCCCAGCGGCCCGCCCTCGAACCGGAACCCGGTCAGCAGCCCCGCCAGCACCACGACCAGCACCGAGATCGCGGCCGGAAGCAGGTCGGCGGCGAGCCGTCCCGCGAGGATCGCCCCCCGATGGATGGGCATCTGCCGGTAGCGGTCGAACAGCCCGCTGCGCTGGTCTCGCCACGCGAACTGGCCGGTCGCGATCGCGCCGAGCCCCATCGCCTGGACGACTATCCCCGGCGGGAAGAAGGCGCCGAAGTCGACGCCGCGGCTCTCGAGCAGGTTGTGCAACACCACGTAGAACGCGACGAAGAACAGCAGCGGGTTGACGACCGCCGCCACCAGCCCCTTCACGTTGAGCACCCGAAGGTTGCGCGCCGCCAGCACACCCGCGCCCCGCACCAGCCCCGCGGCCGGGGTCGCCGCCGTCATCGCGCGCCTCTGGCGTCGGCGGTCAGGGCGAAGAAGGCGTCGTCCAGGGTGGGGCGGCGCAGGGCGATGTCATCGGGCTCGATGCCGGCGGCGTCCAGGATGCGGACGGCCTCGGTGAGGGTCCAGGTGCCCTTGGCGGGGACGACGATCGCGTCGTCGGCGACGCCCGCGTCCGGCAGGCTCGGTCGCAGCGCCGCGAGCGCCTGGGCGCGGACCCCCTCGTCGGCGATCATGACGACACAGAACGAGCCGCCGACCTGGGCCTTCAACATGTCCGGGGTGCCTTCGGCGATGACCCGGCCGTGGTCGATGACGACCACCCGGTCGGCCAGGGCGTCGGCCTCGTCCAGTTGCTGCGTGGTGAGCAGCACGCTCACGCCGAGGTCGCGCTGCTCGCGGATCAGGGCGTGCAGCTCCTGGCGGCTGCGCGGGTCGAGGCCCGTCGTCGGCTCGTCGAGGAACAGCACGGGACGCCGCACGACCAGGCCGACCGCCAGGTCGAGGCGGCGGCGGGTGCCGCCGGAATAGGTGCCCGCCGGTTTGCCGGCGACCTCGCCCAGGTCGAACCGCTCGACCAGTTCGTCGGCGCGTTTCCTCGCCTGGGCCGCCGGCTCGCCGAGCAACCGGCCGAAGAAGACCAGGTTCTCCCGGCCGGTCAGCAGCTCGTCGACGGCCGCCGACTGCCCGACGACCGCGATCTGTCCCCGTACGGCCGGGGCCTCGGCGACGACGTCGTGCCCCATGACCGTGGCGCGGCCCCCGTCGGGGCGGATCAGGGTCGTGAGACATCCGATGGTGGTGGTCTTCCCGGCCCCGTTGGGGCCGAGGACGGCGACGACGTGGCCCGAGGCCACCTGGAACGAGACTCCCGCGACGGCGTCCACCTCGCCGTACCGCTTCCGCAGACTCTCGACGTTGACCGATATCCCTTCCATGGCAGGAACGATATGTGGGTTTGTGGCGCAAATACTAGAGTCAAATAGCAGATAGCATTATCCGGCTCGCATGCTCGCCGATCATCGCGCAGGCCAGCGCGGTGGGGGCGCGCAACGGCACGGGGACGACCGAAGCGTCGGCGACCCGCAGGCCGTCGACGCCGCGCACCCGCAGCCGCTCGTCCACCACCGCCTCGGCGTCGGTGTCCGGGCCCATCGCGCAGCCCCCCTGCAGCGACCAGCGGCTGGTCGTCGTGTGCGTGAGCAGCCCGTCGATCCGCTCGTCGTCGGCCATCGTCGCGTCGTCCACCAGGCCGAACCGGTCGACGTACGCGGTGAACTCGGCCCGGTTGGCCATCTCCCACGCGTGCCGCAGCGCCGCCCGCATCCGGGCCAGGTCGCCCTCGGCCGAGTAGAAGTTCAGCTCGACGAGCGGCTGGTCCTTCGGATCCGGGCCGCGCAGCGTGATCCGGCCGCGCGAGGCCGGCGCGAGGTCGCCGACGCTGACCATGCTCAGCAGGTCACTGCCGATCATCGCGGCCAGCGGCGGGATGTCGATCCCCGAGAAGAACACCAGATACAGTGACCCGTCCTCGTATCCGGGGATCCGGTCGCGCCCGGCGACCTGGTTGGTCTCCCACCAGTCCGCGCCCGCGCTCGCGGCCGGCACCACGGGGATCGCGGCTCCGGGCTGGTCGATGACGCGGCGCCCGACGCCCGGCGCGTCGAGCACCACGTCGATGCCGAGGGTCCTCAGCTCCCCGGCCGGGCCGATCCCGGACCGCAGCAGCAGCGCCGGGCTGTACGGCACGCCCGCGCACAGCACGACCTCGCGGCCCGCGATGAACTCGCCGTCCACCTCGACCCCGGTCGCCCGGCCGCCGGCGACGACGACCCGGCTCACCTCGCAGTCGCCGCGCACCGTCAGGTTGGGGCGCGACCTGGCGGCGTCGAGGAACGCGGTGGCCGACGAGACCCGCGACCTGCCCGCCCGGCTCTGCGGGTAGATTCCCACTCCGGCCGCGTCGGGGGCGTTCAGGTCGGGGAGGTCGGCATGTCCGCAGGCCCGTGCCGCCGCGAGCAGCGCCGCCGCGCCCGGCGCCAGCTCTGACGCGGTCCAGCGCGTGATCGGCAGCGGTCCCCCCGACCCGTGGTACGGCTCATGCCCGAACTCGGCGTCGGTCTCTATCGCCCGGAAGGACTCCAGCACCCGGTCCCAGCCCCACACGGGCAGGCCGAGCGCGGCCCACGCGGCGAAGTCGGACGCCGGAGGCCGGATCGCGCCGCGCGCGTTGGTCTGCGACGACCCGCCGACCACCCGGCCGCGCGCCACGATGCCGCGCCGCTCGCCGACGAGGGCGGCCTCCAGCCCCCAGTCGTAGCGCGGGTCGAGCACCTGGAACTCCTCGCGCAGGGCCGGCGGCAGGCTCGCCGCACCGGCGAAGTCGGGCCCGGCCTCCAGCAGCAACACGTGTCGTGCGGGGTCCTCGCTCAGCCGGGCCGCGAGCACCGCCCCGGCCGTGCCCGCCCCGACGACGATGACGTCGTAGCCGGTCACGGTCAGCCCATCGCCGGGTGATAGGTGCCGAAGCTCCACACGTTGAGCTCCGGGTCGCGGACGGCGTAGCCGGTGCCGCCGTAGGACTCGTCGCGGAGCTCGCGGACCACTTCGGCGCCCGCCGCGACGGCTCGCTCGTAGTGCGCGCCGATCTCGTCGGAGCCGAGGATGACATACACGCCGGCGGGGCCCATGTCCACCGACAGACGGTCGTCGTCGCCGTCGGAGTGCGGACCGAGCATGATCATTCCGGTGCCGTGGGTGAGCTGGGCGTGGCCGATCTGGCCGGAGTCGTCGCGGGCGACGAACACGGCGGCGAAACCGAGCGCGCCGGTCAGCCAGTCGATGGCCTTGTCGACGTCCCGGTAGCGAAGGGTCGGGATGATCGTGGGTGCAGGTGAGCCGCTCATGTGTCTCCTCCATCGTCGGAGCCAGCAGACATCAGATACGAGATAGCTTAGTGTTTGCCGGGTGAGAGGGTCGCGGACAATGCGGCGGAGAATCCGGCTCGCCGTGGACGCCGTGGGTGGCGACCTCGGCCCAGAGCCGGTCGTGGAGGGCGCGCTGCGCCTGGCCGACCGCTACGAGATCGTGCTGGTGGGGCCGCGTGACGAGCTCTCCCGGGCGGCGGGGGGCAGGTTCGCGATCCTGGACGCGCCCGAGCGAGTGGCGATGGACGACGACCCGATCGCCGTCACAAGGGCCAAACGGCGCTCGTCGCTGATGGTGGCCGCGGGCGCGGTCGCCGGTGGGTTCGCCGACGGAATGGTGACGACGGGCAACACGGGCGCGGCGGTGCTCGCCGCCGCTGTGCGGATGCGTCGCGCGCCCGGCGTGCTGAATCCGGCGCTGGCCACGCTGCTGCCCGCGCCGGGCGCGTCCCCGACCGTGCTGCTCGACGTGGGCGCGGCCACGGCGTGCCCGGCCAGCTGGCTGGTCCAGTTCGCCGAGCTGGGCGCCGCGTACGCGCGGCTGCGCCTGGGCGTGGACCGGCCCAGGATCGGACTGCTGTCCAACGGGGAGGAGACCGTGAAGGGCGGTCCCGTGCAGCGGTCGGCGGACGTGCTGATCGCCGCCCTGCCCGAGCGGGTCGGGCGATATGTTGGCCATGTCGAGGCGTACGAGCTGTTCACCGGGCGAGTGGACGTGGTCGTGTGCGAGGGACTCACCGGGGACATCACGCTCAAGACCTACGAGCGGACCCTGGACGCGACAGCCGAAGTGGCGCTGGCCGCCATCAGGACCACGCTCGGCGACGCGGCGAAACCGGTGACATCGGCTGTGTCGTCGGCGATCCGGGCCCAGCTGGCCGCCGAGCCGGGCGCCGTGCTGCTCGGCGTGCGGGGGGTGTGCGTGGTGGCGCACGGTGCGGCGAACGCGGCCGACGTGGCCGGGGCGATCCAGGTCGCGGCGAGCTGCGTGGAGCTGGACGTGGCGGGTCAGGTGCCGAGCTGGGCGACCGGCGCGCCGTCGTCGCGGGCCACGGCGGTCGCGGCCGAGACGTAGCCGGACAGCAGCCGGGCGGCCGTGTCGTCGTCGAGCCGGGGCGTGTAGAACAGGACGGCGCGCAGGCCGCGGCCGCGCGGCGCGATGGCCAGCTCCACGCCGAAGCGGCTGCCGATGCCGTCCGGCACGAGCAGCTCGAACTCCAGCCCCGCCGCGCTCGCCGTGAAGTCCAGCTCGGCCATCATCTGGAACACCACGTCGTCGACCCGCCCGCCGCCCGGGCTCGTCGCCGCCTCCAGGGGGAGGGTCTGGTACGGATGCTCCTGGTAGGCGAGGGCTCCCGCGACCGTCGCGTGCGTGGCGCGCACCAGATCGGGGAATCTCATGCTCTCGCCGAGCCGGGTCCGCAGCACCACCATGTTGGCCAGGAATCCCACAGTGCCACGGGACTCGGGCCGGGCGCGGTTGGCGAACAGCGAGGCGACCGGCAGGTCGTCCTGCCCGCACGCCTGCCGGAGGACGGCGTAGTAGAGGGCCAGCGCCACGGTGAACAGCGTGGTCCCGCAGTCGCGGGCGATCTCGCGCAGGCCGTCCACGACGTACGAGGGCAGATCGGCCGTGACCATGCCGGGCGTCGCGCCGGGCGGCGGCTCGCGATAGGGGAGCCGGGGGACCCGCAGCCCGGACAGGCGGTCCCGCCAGTAGTCGCGATGCCGGTCCAGACCGGGCCCGTCGCACAGGTCGCGCTGCCACTCGACGAAGTCGCGGTACTGCCACGAGGGCGCGGTCAGGTTCGCGGGCCGCCCGAGCGCCCTGGCGTAGCGAAGGCGCAGCTCGGCGAACAGGACCCCCGTGGACCACGCGTCGGTGACCAGGTGGTGCAGGTTCAGGCAGAGCGTGTGGTCGGCCGGCCCGGCGCGCCACAGGGTGGCCCGCGCGGGCCACGACGTGACGTCGATGGGTCGCGCGAGCTCGGCGTCGACCGCGGCGTCGTCACATGAGCCGACCACGGTCAGCGGGAGCGGGCGGGGCGGGTGGACGACCTGCCTCAGCGCCGGACCCCGGCCGGTGAACGTGGTGCGCAGCGACTCGTGGGTCTCGGTCAGGCCGTCCAGCGCGGCCTGGAGCGCCGCGATCTCCAGCGGGCCGCGCAGCCGGCACAGCAATGGGCAGTTCAACGCGCCGTGCCCGGGGCGGTAGTGGCCGATCATCGCGAGCAGCCGCTGGCCGATCGACGCCGGTACCTCGATCACCATGGTGACTGTAGCAAACAACATACAAGAAACAAGATGGAAAGTCTGGTGTCCGGCTCGCGGGTCTGGTTATCTGGGCTTCATGTCCGGCTTGTCGGTGACCACCCCGGTTCAGGCGTGGCTAACCTGGAAATACGAGTCAGAGTCCCCTACGGTGCTGTCGCTGTACGAGCGGGCCAAGCAGGCGCAGTGGAACGCGACGACCGATGTGGACTGGAGCATCGACGTGCCGTTCGGGTGCCCGCTGCCCGACGACTCGTCGTTCGCGATGGCCTCCTTCGCGTCGTCCCCGCTGGCGCGGCGCGGCCGGCCCATGTGGGACACCTTCCGCTGGGAACTCCAGTCATGGATGGTCAGCCAGTTCCTGCACGGCGAACAGGGCGCGCTCGTCGTCGCGGCCCGGCTGGTCGAGGTCGTGCCCGACCTGGACAGCAAGTACTACGCGGCCAGCCAGGCCGCCGACGAGGCCAGGCATGTGGAGGCGTTCTCCCGTTACCTGAACGAGAAGGTGCCGGAGCCGTACCCGATCACGCAGCCGCTGCGCGAGCTGCTGGAGGACCTGCTGTCCGACTCGCGCTGGGACATCACCGCGCTGGGCATGCAGATCATCGTCGAGGCGCTGGCCATGGCCGCGTTCCGGCTGGCGCACAGCACGTTCCACGACGATCTGATCTGCGACATCACCCGGCTCGTCGCCCGCGACGAGGCCAGGCACGTGACGTTCGGCGTCATGTCGCTGTCCGGGATCTACCGGGAGATGACCACGGCCGAGCTGGCCGACCGCGAGGACATGGTCCTGGAGGCCGCGGTGCTCATGCGGCGCCGGTTCCTGCTCGAGGACGTGTGGGAGCGCATCGAGGTCGACCGCGCCGAGGGCGTCGAGTTCGCCGCCCACGACGATCTGATGGTCAAGTACCGCCAGGCGGTCTTCTCCAAGGTGATTTCGGCGCTCAACAACATCGGGCTGCTCACCCCTCGCGTGCGGGACGGCCTGGAGAAGCTTGAACTCATCGGGTTCGCCGATCGGGCGCTGCGCCCCGGCTACCGCAGATAGGGCGGCACATGCTCAGTATCGACGGGATGCGCGGCGACATCGCCGAACGCCTTGGTGAGCCGGTGGAGCGCATCGGGGACCACGACGACCTGCTCGGGCTCGGGCTCGACTCCATCGGGCTGATGAGGCTGGCCGCACGGTGGGGCAAGGCCGGGTCGGGCGTGACCTTCGCCGACCTGATCGAGCACCGCACGCTGGCGCAGTGGTGGGAGCTGATACTCAAATCGGGCGGCGCCCATGAAGACGACGCCCGGGAGCCGGTGGCCGAGCCCGCCCCCGAGATCGACGAGACCGCGCCGTTCGCGCTGGCCACCATGCAGCACGCGTACTGGGTGGGGCGGACCGACGGCCAGGTCCTCGGTGGCGTCGGCGCCCACTTCTACAACGAGTTCGACGGTCACGATGTGTCGCCCGAGCGGCTGGACGCGGGGGTGCGGCGGCTGGTGGCGCGGCACCCGATGCTGCGCTGCCGGTTCCTGCCCGACGGCAGCCAGCAGATCATGGCGGACGGCACCTGGCCGGGTCTCACCGTACGGGACCTGACGGACGTCGCCGACCTCGACGGGGAGCTTGAGCGGATCCGCGCGGAGTTGTCGCACCGCAAGCTCGACGTCGGGCGCGGCCAGGTGTTCGACGTCTCGCTGAGCCTGCTGCCCGGCGGGGCCACCCGTGTCCACGTCCAGATCGAGATGCTGGCCGCCGACGCGCAGAGCTTCCGCACCCTGCTCGGCGACCTGGCCGCCCTCTACCTGTCTCCCGGCGAGGACCTGCCGGCCATCGGCTACAGCTACCCGCGCTACCTCGCCGCGTACGCCGCGAGCACCCGGGCCGACTACGAGCGGGCGCGTGACTACTGGGCCGGGCGGCTGGCCGAGCTTCCGGGCGGCCCGGAGCTGCCGACCGCCGTCGCGCCCGAGCGGCTGGCCGACCAGCGGATCACCCGCCGGTACGTCACGGTGCCGGCCGAGCGGTGGGACAGGCTCGCCGCGCGGGCGCGAGAGCACGGCGTGACGCTGTCGATGGTCTTCCTGACCGCGTTCGCCGAGGCGCTCGCCGCCTGGAGCGCCACCGACCGGTTCGTGCTCAACCTGCCGCTCTACGACCGGCGTCCGCTTCACCCGGACGTGCAGAGCCTCGTCGGCGACTTCACGAGCCTGCTCCTGCTGGACGCCGACATGTCGGGCGAGGAGAGCTTCGCCGCCCGCGCCGCCGCCATCCAGCGCCGGTTCGCGACCGATGTCGCGCACAGCGCGTACTCGGGCGTCGAGGTCCTCCGCGAGATCGCACGCGGCCGCGGAGCCGTCGCCGCGCCCGTGGTCTTCACCAGCGCGCTGAGCCTGGGCGAGTTGTTCGGCCCCGACGTGTGCGCCTGCTTCGGCACCCCCGGCTGGACCATGTCGCAGACGCCGCAGGTGTGGCTGGACTGTCAGGTGACGGAGCGTGAGGGGGGGTTGTTCGTCAATTGGGACGCGGTGGAGGAGTTGTTCCCGGCGGGTGTGCTGGATGGGATGTTCGGGGCGTTTTGCGGGTTGGTGGAGTGGCTGGCGGAGGGTGACTGGTCGGGTCCGGTTCCGGTGTTGGTTCCGGCGGGTCAGGTGGTGGTGCGGGAGGCGGTCAACGCTGGGGTGGGTTCGGTCGGTGGTGGGTTGTTGTATGCGGGGGTGTTCGAGCAGCCGGCTGATCGTCTCGCGGTGGTGGGTGATGGGGTGTGGGTGACGTTCGGGGAGTTGCGGGCGCGGGCGTTGCGGTTGGCGGGGTGGTTGTCGGCTCGGGGTGTGGGGCCGGGGGATGCGGTGGGGGTGTGTGTTCCGAAGGGTGTGGGTCAGGTCGTGGCCGTGTTGGGGGTGTTGGCGGCTGGCGGGGTGTATGTGCCGGTGGGGGTGGATCAGCCGGTGTTGCGGCGGGAGCGGATTTTTGCGCGGGCGGGGGTGCGGTGTGTGGTGGATGAGGCCGCGTTGGGGGTGGATGCGGAGCCGTTGAGCGGGCCGGTGGTGGTGCCGGATGAGCAGGTGGCGTATGTGATTTTCACGTCGGGGTCGACGGGGGAGCCGAAGGGTGTGGAGGTGGCGCATCGGGCGGCGATGAACACGTTGGTGGATGTGCGGCGGCGGTTCGGGGTGGGTCCTGGTGATCGGGTGCTGGCGGTGTCGGCGCTGGATTTCGATTTGTCGGTGTTCGACATTTTCGGGCTGCTGGGGGTCGGGGGGGCGGTGGTGGTGATCGACGAGGACAGCCGCCGCGATCCGCAGGTCTGGCTCGACCTCATCCACCGCCACGACGTCACCATCTGGCAGACGGTCCCCGCCCTGCTCGACATGCTCCTCACCGCCGCCGAGGACGACCCCGGCCGGGGGCTCGGCAAACTGAGGATCGCCCTGCTCGGCGGCGACTGGGTCGGCCTCGACCTGCGCGAACGACTCGTGGCCCGGAACCCCGGCGCCCGCCTGATCGCCCTCGGCGGCACCACGGAGACCGCCATCCACTCCTCCGTCTTCGAGGTGCGCGAGGTTCCCGCGCACTGGACGTCGATTCCGTACGGCGTGCCGCTGGCGGGTCAGGCGTTCCGGGTGGTGGACGGGCGGGGGCGGGACTGCCCGGATCTGGTGGCGGGGGAGTTGTGGATCGGCGGCGCGAGCGTGGCCGAGGGTTACCGGGGCGATCCGGAGCGCACGGCGGCCCGGTTCGTGGAGTATCGGGGCCTGCGCTGGTATCGGACGGGTGACCTGGGGCGGTACTGGCCGGATGGGACGCTGGAGTTCCTGGGCCGGGCGGACTTCCAGGTCAAGATCGGCGGGCACCGGATCGAGCTGGGCGAGATCGAGGCGGCGTTGAAGAGCCACCCGGACGTGGGTGACGCCGTGGTGGTCACGATCGGGGAGACGACCCGCAAGCTGGCCGCCGCGCTGATCACGCGCGGGGAGATCGCCGGGTTGGAGGACCACCTGGCGGACCGGCTGCCGCGGTACATGATTCCCGAGCATGTGATCGTGCTCGACGCCTTCCCGCTCAGCGCCAACGGCAAGATCGACCGGCCGGCGGTCGCCCGGCTGCTTCAGAGCCGTGTCGCGGCCGCGGCCGTCACCGCCGGGCCGCCGCGCGGCAAGGTCGAGACCGCGCTCGCGGAGATCTGGGCCGAACTGCTCGGGAGCCCGGTCCCCGACCGGGAGGCGAGCTTCTTCGCCCTCGGCGGTGACAGCCTGCTCGCCACCCGGCTGCTCGGCCGGATGCGGCGGGCCGGCCTCTACGGCGGCTCGCTGCGCGAGCTGTTCGAACACCCTCGTCTCAAGGACTTCGCGGCGCTCCTGCGCCCGGGCGCGCCGGCCACCGCCACGGCCCCGCTGGAAGCGGATCCGGCGAACCGCTACGAGCCGTTCGACCCGACGGATGTCCAGCGGGCGTACTGGCTGGGGCGCTCGGCCGAGTTCGCGCTGGGCGCGGTCGGGTCGCACTGGTACTGGGAGTTCGACGGCGCCGACGTCGACGTCGACCGGCTGGAACGCGCCTGGAACCTGCTCATCGCGCGGCACGAGATGCTGCGGGCCGTCTTCGACGCCGACGGGCGGCAGCGCATCCAGCGGGCCGTGCCGTACGTGACGATTCCGGTGACCGACGGCGGCGAGGACGAGCTCGCGGAGATGCGCGAACGGCTGTCCGCCCGCATTCCCGACCCGGGGCGGTGGCCGCTGGCGGCGATCGAGGCGGTCCGGCACGGCGACCAGGTCAGAATCGCCTTCAGCTTCGACTTCATCGTCCTGGACGCTCTCAGCATCGTCATCGTCTTCACCGAACTCGCGGCGCTGTACGCCGACCCCGATGCGGCGCTGCCGCCGCTCGGTGTGTCGTTTCGCGACTATTTGCTCAGTGTCGCGCCCGACCCGGCCGACCGGGATTACTGGGCGGACCGGCTGGCCGAGTTGCCGCCGCCGCCCGAGCTGCCGCTGGCCGTCGACCCCGGGCAGATCGGCACGCCGCGCTTCACCCGCAGGGAGGTGAAGATCGACGCCGGGCAGTGGAAGGCGCTGCGCGAACGGGCCCGCGAGCACGGCGTGACCCCCGCGTCGGTCCTGGCCACCGCGTACGCCGAGGTGCTCGCGGCGTGGAGCGCCCAGCCGTCGCTCACGCTCAACCTCACCCTGTTCGACCGCCGCGACGTTCACCCCGACATCCACCGGATCCTCGGCGACTTCACCTCGCTCCTGCTCGTCCCGCACCGGCCCCAGACGGGTGACATGGCCGGTGACACGGTCGTCGACCTCGTCCGGGGCCTGCAGGAGCGGATCTGGGACGGCATGGAACACGGCTCGGTGTCGGCCATCTGGGTCCTGCGCGAGCTGGCCCGCCGCACCGGCAGCCCCATGGCGTCCATGCCGGTCGTCTTCACCAGCGCCCTCGGCGTCAGCGACGAACTCGCGGGTGAGCTGCCCTTCGGGCGGCAGATCTGGGGCATCTCCCAGACGCCGCAGGTGTGGCTGGACTGTCAGGTGACGGAGCGTGAGGGGGGGTTGTTCGTCAATTGGGACGCGGTGGAGGAGTTGTTCCCGGCGGGTGTGCTGGATGGGATGTTCGGGGCGTTTTGCGGGTTGGTGGAGTGGTTGGCGGAGGGTGATTGGTCGGGTCCGGTTCCGGTGTTGGTTCCGGCGGGTCAGGTGGTGGTGCGGGAGGCGGTCAACGCTGGGGTGGGTTCGGTCGGTGGTGGGTTGTTGTATGCGGGGGTGTTCGAGCAGCCGGCTGATCGTGTCGCGGTGGTGGGTGATGGGGTGTGGGTGACGTTCGGGGAGTTGCGGGCGCGGGCGTTGCGGTTGGCGGGGTGGTTGTCGGCTCGGGGTGTGGGGCCGGGGGATGCGGTGGGGGTGTGTGTTCCGAAGGGTGTGGGTCAGGTCGTGGCCGTGTTGGGGGTGTTGGCGGCTGGCGGGGTGTATGTGCCGGTGGGGGTGGATCAGCCGGTGTTGCGGCGGGAGCGGATTTTTGCGCGGGCGGGGGTGCGGTGTGTGGTGGATGAGGCTGCGTTGGGGGTGGATGCGGAGCCGTTGAGCGGGCCGGTGGTGGTGCCGGATGAGCAGGTGGCGTATGTGATTTTCACGTCGGGGTCGACGGGGGAGCCGAAGGGTGTGGAGGTGGCGCATCGGGCGGCGATGAACACGTTGGTGGATGTGCGGCGGCGGTTCGGGGTGGGTCCTGGTGATCGGGTGCTGGCGGTGTCGGCGCTGGATTTCGATTTGTCGGTGTTCGACATTTTCGGGCTGCTGGGGGTCGGCGGGGCGGTGGTGGTGATCGACGAGGACAGCCGCCGCGATCCGCAGGTCTGGCTCGACCTCATCCACCGCCACGACGTCACCGTGTGGAACACGGTTCCCGCGCTGCTCGACATGCTGCTGGTGACCGCCGGTGACCGCGACCTCGGACGGCTCTCCCTCGCTCTCGTCTCCGGCGACTGGGTCGGCCTCGACCTGCGCGAACGACTGGTGGCCCGGAACCCCGGCGCCCGGCTGATCGCCCTCGGCGGCGCGACCGAGGCCGGAGTCTGGTCCAACTTCCACGAGGTGCGCGAGGTTCCCGCGCACTGGACGTCGATTCCGTACGGCGTGCCGCTGGCGGGTCAGGCGTTCCGGGTGGTGGACGGCCGGGGGCGGGACTGCCCGGATCTGGTGGCGGGGGAGTTGTGGATCGGCGGCGCGAGCGTGGCCGAGGGTTACCGGGGTGACCCGGAGCGCACGGCGGCCCGGTTCGTGGAGTATCGGGGCCTGCGCTGGTATCGGACGGGTGACCTGGGGCGGTACTGGCCGGATGGGACGCTGGAGTTCCTGGGCCGGGCGGACTTCCAGGTCAAGATCGGCGGGCACCGGATCGAGCTGGGTGAGATCGAGGCGGCGTTGAAGAGCCACCCGGATGTGGGTGACGCCGTGGTGGTCACGATCGGGGAGGCGACCCGCAAGCTGGCCGCGGCGCTGATCGCGGGTGGGGAGATCGCTGGGTTGGAGGACCACCTGGCGGACCGGCTGCCGCGGTACATGATTCCCGAGCATGTGATCGTGCTCGACGCCTTCCCGCTCAGCGCCAACGGCAAGATCGACCGGGATGCGACGGCCCGGCTCTGCGCCGTGTCCGAACCCGTCGACGAACCACCCCGGCCGGGGCTCGAAACCGGGCTCGCGGCCGTGTGGGCGGAACTGCTGGGTTGCCCGCCGCCCGGGCGCGGGCAGAGCTTCTTCGCCCTCGGCGGCGACAGCCTGCTCGCCACCCGGCTGGTCGCCGTCGTGCGGGACCGGTTCGGGGCCGACGTGCCGCTGCGGGACCTGCTGGCCCGGCCGACCGTCGCGGACCTGGCCGTGGCCGTGGGGGCGCGACTTGATCCTGACCTGGACCACGTGGACTTCGGGGCGGACTTCGAGGAGGGTGAACTGTGACTGCCCGTGGTGGTGCGAGGCTGGTCGAAGAACTGCGGGCGCTCGGAGTGCGGCTGTGGGAGGAAGACGGCAAACTGCGCTTCCGCGCCCCCCGTGGCGTACTCACGGAGAGCAGAAAGGCCGCTCTCTCCGAGCACAAGGACGAGGTGCTCGCGCTGCTGGGTGAGGCGCGCGGGCCCGTCGCGGTCCACCAGGCGGAGCTGCGTCACGAACCGTTCCCGGTGACCGACGTGCAGGCCGCCTACCTGCTCGGGCGTGGCGAGGCGTTCGCGTACGGCGGGGTCGGTTGCCACGGCTACGGCGAGCTGGCCTTCCCGGGCGGCACGCTCGACGCCGACCGGCTGCAGACGGCGTGGAACGACCTGATCGCGCGGCACGACATGCTTCGCGCGGTCATCGAACCGGGCGGGGCCCAGAGGGTGCTGCCCGAGGTGCCCGAGTACGTCATCGAGGTCGCCGAGCGCCCGGCCGTCTTCACCCGGGGCGAGCTGGACCACATGGTCTACCGCACCGACGCCTGGCCGCTGTTCTCGTTGAAGGTGAGCCGCGAGCCCGACCGCAGTGTCCTGCACCTGTCGATAGATTTCCTGATCTGTGACTTCGTCAGCATCCAGGTGCTGCTCGACGAGCTGGCCGCGCGTTACGAGCGGCCGGACGAGCCGCTGCCGCCGCTGGAGATCACCTTCCGCGACTACCTGGAAGCCGAACGCCGCACCCACACCGGCTCCCGCTACGAACGCGACCGTGACTACTGGCTCGACCGGATCGACGACCTGCCCCCGGCCCCGGAACTGCCCGTCCTGCCCCCCGCGCCGGGAGCGGCGAGGTTCGCCAGGCACGAGCTCACGCTGTCCGCGGACGAGTGGTCCGGCCTGCGCGAACGCGCCGCCCGGCACGGGATCACACCGTCGGGCGCGGTGCTCGCCGCGTACACAGAGATCATCGGGCTGTGGAGCGCCAAGCCGCGGTTCACGGTCGACATCACGCTGCTCAACCGGGCGCCCGTCCACCCGCAGGCGGACCTGCTGGTCGGCGACTTCACCTCGGTCAGCCTGCTCGCGGTCGACCAGGACGCGGACGCGCCCTTCCACGACCGGGCCAAGGAACTGCAGGCCACGCTCTGGGCCGACCTGGACCACCGGCTGTACTCCGGCGTCGAGGTCCTGCGGGAGCTGACCCGCCGCCGCGGCGGCGCGGCGGCGCTCATGCCCGTCGTCTTCACCAGTGCCATCGGCCTGCGTGGCGAGAGCACCCAGAGGGCCTTCCCCGATCCCGGGTACGGCATCAGCCAGACCCCCCAGGTCTGGATCGACTGCCAGAACATCGAACGCCAGAACATCGAAGGCGGCGCGACCCTCGTCAGCAACTGGGACGTCCGCGAGGGCGTGCTGCCCGAAGGCGTCGCCGAAGCCATGTTCGCCGCGTACGAGGAACTGTTACGCGCCCTGGCCGCCGGCGACGACCACTGGCTCGAGGCCGCGCCCGCCCGGCTCCCACAGGAGCAACTGCGTCGCCGCTCGGCCGTCAACGCCACGCGCGGGCCCCTGCCCCAAGGCCTGTTGCATGACGGCGTGCTCGCTCAGGCTCTCCGCACCCCCGGCGCTCCCGCCGTCATCGCCGACGGGCGGACCCTGACCTTCGCCGAACTGACCGCCCGCGCCGCGGCCGTCGCCGCGACCCTGCGCGACGAGCACGCCTGCCGGCCGGGCGACCTGGTCGCGGTGGTGGCCGACAAGGGCTGGCAGCAGGTGGTGGCGGTCTTTGGAACCCTGATGGCGGGCTGCTCCTACGTCCCCGTGGACACCTCCCAGCCGCGGGCGCGCCGGGACGGCATCATCACCGCCGCCGGAATCCGGGTCGCCCTCACGCAACGCGACCTCGCGTACGACGAGTGGCCCTGCACGCCCGTCGCCGTCGACGACCTGACGTCCGGGGAGGCTCCCGCGGCCGAGGCGACGCCTGACACGCTCGCCTACGTGATCCACACGTCCGGATCCACCGGCATCCCCAAGGGCGTGATGATCACCCATCGGGCCGCGCTCAACACGGTCCGCGACATCGACGCCCGGTTCGCGGTGGGGCCGGGCGACCGGGTGCTCGGGCTGGCCGGCCTCGGGTTCGACCTGTCGGTCTACGACCTGTTCGGGCCGCTGGCGGCCGGAGGCTGCCTGGTCCTGCCCTCTCCCGACCGGCGCGGCGACCCGGCGCACTGGGCCGAGCTGATCGCCGAGCACGGCGTGACGTTGTGGAACTCGGTCCCCGCGCAACTGCAGATGCTGCACGACTACCTCCGGGCCACCCCGTCCGTCACCCTGCCGACCCTGCGCCTGGCGCTGCTGAGCGGCGACTGGATCCCCGTGCCGCTGCCCGACCAGATCAGGCGGCGGCTTCCCGGGCTGGCCGTGGTCAGCCTCGGCGGCGCGACGGAGGCCGCCATCTGGTCGATCATCTATCCGATCGACGAGGTCGATCCGTCGTGGCGGTCCATCCCCTACGGTGTGCCACTCACCAACCAGACCTTCCACGTGCTGGACGGGCGGATGCGGCCGCGCCCCGACTGGGTGCCCGGTGAGCTCTACATCGGCGGCGCCGGCGTGGCCGAGGGCTACCTGAACGATCCCGAGCGGACCGCCGCGCGCTTCGTGACCCAGGCGGGCGAGCGGCTCTACCGGACCGGTGACCTCGGCCGTTACCTGCCCGACGGGGTCATCGAGTTCCTCGGCCGCGAGGACTTCCAGGTGAAGATCCGCGGTCACCGGATCGAGCTGGGCGAAATCGAAGCGGCCCTGGCAGACCATCCCGATGTGGCCGGATGCGCCGTGGTCGTCGACGGCACGCCGCCCCTCGACCGCAGGCTGACCGCTTTCGCCGAGCCCGCGCGCCGCCTGCCGCCGCCGTTGCCCGCGATCAGCGCGGACGCCGCCGAGCTGCGCGCGGCCGTCGAACAGCCGGGGTACCTCGACTATCTGCGCGTCCTCGACCAGGTGGCGCTCGGCGTGATGCTCGACGCGTTCCGCGCGGCCGGGCTGTTCGAGGGCGGGCGCCACGGGCTGGACGAGATCTACGCCGCGACCGGGGTGCTGCCCAGGCACCGGCGGCTGGTCCGCCGCTTCCTGAACGCGCTGGTCGAGGAGGGCGTGCTGACCGAGCTGGACGGCGCGTACGAACTGGTCAAAGAGCCCGACCGGTCATGGCCCGACATCGAAGGCGATCGGGCACTGCTCGACTACTTCCGCACGGCGGGCGAACACCTGCCCGCGCTGCTGCGCGGCGCTGAGAATGCGGCGGCGCTGCTGTTCCCTGAGGGCCGCCTCGAGATCACCGACACCCTGTACGCCGGAACGCTGTTCAACCAGTGGGCCGGTCGCACCGCCGGGCAGATCGTGGCGCAGCTCGCCGCCGGGCAGCCGGAACCGGTCCGCGTCCTGGAGGTCGGCGCGGGCGCGGGCGGCCTGACGGCCGAGGTGCTGGCCGCACTGGACGACATCTCGGAAGACACGCCCGCGTTCGCCGACTACCTTTACACCGACCTGTCGCCGTTCTTCCTCGGCGAGGCCCGCCGCCGGTTCGCCGGACGCGACGACATCCGGTACGCGGCGTTCGACCTGGACGAGGACATCCGTACGCAGGGACTGACGCCCGGCTGCGCCGACGTGATCGTCGCCGGGGACGTGCTGCACGCGACCCGGGACGTCGCGGCCACCCTCGGCCGGCTGCGCGAGTTGCTCGCGCCCGGCGGCTGGCTGGTGTTCGTCGAGATGACCCGTGACCACCACCAGATCATGGCTTCGCTCGAAGTGCTCGTCCGCCTCGACGAGGAGACCGGCGACTTCCTCGACCAGCGTCGCGGCACTGATCGGACGTTCCTCAGCGCGGCGGAATGGGCGTCCATGGTGGCCGGCGCGGGCGGCGAGCCGGCCGCGTGCCTGCCCACGGGCGACGGCCCGCTGGCGGAGATCGGCATCCGTGTCTTCGCCGCCAGGTTCAAGGCCGACAGGGCCACGCTCGACCCGGTCCACCTGCACGACCATCTCGCCGAGCGGCTCCCCGAATACATGCTGCCGCGCCTGCAGATCGTGGATTCGCTCCCGTACGGCAGCACCGGCAAGATCGACCGGGCCGCGCTGCAGGCGTGGCTCACGCCCGCGGTGGAGCAGGCCACCGCCGCCGGAGGTGAGGAGCCCCGCACCGACCTCGAACGCCGCGTCGCCGCGATCTGGTCCGAGGTCCTCGGCGCCCCCGGCGTGGCCCGCGACCAGGACTTCTTCACCCTCGGCGGAGACTCTCTGCTGGCCGCGCGACTGGTCGGCCGGGTGATCGAGGAGATCCCCGAGGCCGCCCGGGCGTTCTTCGACGAACTCCTTCGCCACATCCTGGAGCACCCGACGGTCGCCGCCCTCGCCACCCACCTGACCAGCCATGTCACGACGTCCACGGCAGGCGCCACCGAGGAGAACGCGGTTCTCACCCCGCTCGGCGGCACCGGCCCGGGGCGCTTCCTCGTCGTCGGCGCCACGGACGAGGTCCTGGAGGCCCTGCGCGACCTGGGCACGGCCTGGCGCGTCACGACCGAAGGCGACGCCGACCGCCTGCTCGCCGACGTCGTGGCCGCGACGCCCGGAGACGCCCCTGTGAGGGTGGTGGGCTGCGCGGCGGGCGCGCCGCTGGCGCTCGAACTGGCCAGGCACCTGTCCGAGGCCGGGCACGACGTGGCCGGGCTGACCCTGGTCGAGCCCGAGATGGGAGCGGCCAAGCCGGACCTGTACGCCGGAGACGTCACGCTCGTGGGAGCCCCGCTGGCCTGGTGGAGCGACGTGTGCCTCGGCGAACTGTGGATCCACGGCGCCGACGACCTGTGGGAGGCCCTGCGATGATCACCGTCATCGGCGGCCACGGCCAGGTCGGCGCCCACGCCGTCGCCCAGCTCCGCGCCTGGGGGGCGGGACCCCTACGCGTCGGCGGCCGCACCGCGCCGGACCGTGTGGACGCACTCGACCCCGCCGGCCTGGCGGCCTTCTGCGCCGGCGCGACGACCGTGCTCAACTGCGCGGGGCCCGCCGCCGTGATCGGCTCCCGCGTCGCCCGGGCGGCGCACGCCGCCGGAGCCCGCTACGTGGACGCGTCGGGAGACGACGCCCTGCACGCGGAGCTGAGCCGGCTCGCCGGGCCGTGGACGGCGGTCGTTTCGGCCGGGATGATGCCGGGGCTGAGCGGGCTGCTGCCGCACGTTCTGCTCTCGGGCTTTCCCGAGGCCGAAACCTTGACGGGCTACGTCGGAGGGCGCGACACGATCACGGAGGTCGCGGCGGTCGACTACCTCGGCGCCGACGCGTACGGCGAGGCCATGGCGGCGTGGCGGGGCGACCGGCGGGTGCCGGGAGCGTTGCGCACGCGGCAGGCCGTTCAGGTGCCGTTCTATCCGGAGCCGATCACCGCTGTGCCGTACCTCAGCACCGAGACGGAGCGCGTGGCCAGGCGGCATGGGCTGCGGGAGGTCGAGTGGTACTCGGCGTACGCGGGGAACCGCGTGCTCGCCGCGCTTTACGGGCGGCCGTCGGCGGACGAGTTGCGCGCGGCGGCGGAGCTGGACGCCTTCGGGCATGAGCGCTACCAGCTGCTGGTCCTCACCGCGAGCAGTGACGACGAGTCCAGGTCGCTCGTCCTGCGCGGGACCGGTGCGAGCGCGCTCACGGGGACGGCGGCGGCCCTCGCGACGTGGGCCGTGGAACAGGGTGACGTGCCGCCCGGGGTGTGGCATCTCGCGGAGATCCCGCACGGTCCATCCCAGATCCTGGACCGTCTGGCCGGCTGCGCCGCCGTCGTGGCCTGTGACCTGCATGTCGACGCCGGTGTCGAGGAGGGCGTGCTGTGAGTGGTCGGCCGAGGGTCGTCGTGGCGGGGACCAAGTTCGGGCAGGTGTACCTGCAGTCGTTCCGGCGGCCGGGGTTCCCGTTCGAGCTGGCGGGAATCCTCGCGCAGGGCAGCGCGCGGTCGAGGGCCTGCGCCGAGCACTACGGCGTGCCGCTGTTCACCCACGTCGACGACGTCCCGCCGGACGTCCGGCTCGCGTGCGTGGTGATCAGGGGCGGGCTGCTCGGCGGGGCGGGCGCCGAGGTCGCCCGGGCGTTGATGGAGCGCGGGATCCACGTGTTGCAGGAGCACCCGCTGCACCACGACGAACTGGCCGAGTGCCTGCGCACGGCGGCGCGGGAAGGCGTCGTCTACCATCTCAACTCGTTCTACGTGCACACCCCGCCGGTCCGGCGCTTCATGGCGGCCGCGGCCGAACTGCTCAGCCGGCAGCGGCCGCGGTACGTGGACGCCGCGTGCGGGTTCCAGGTGGCGTACGCGATGCTCGACATCATCGGGCAGACCCTCGGCGGGGTCCGCCCGTGGGGGCTGGCCGAGCCCGCGCCGCCGTCGCCCGAGCTGGCGAGGCTCGCCCGCACGGGGGCGCCGTTCCGGGCGCTGGACGGGGTGATCGCGGGGGTGCCCGTGACGTTCCGAGTGCAGAACCAGCTCGACCCGGCCGACCCGGACAACCTCGCGCACCTGCTGCATCGGATCACGCTGGGCACCGAAGGGGGGCACCTCACGCTCGTGGGCACCCACGGGCCGGTCACGTGGAGTCCCCGCCCGGACTTCCCGCAGCAGGTCCAGGACTCCAGCACGGGAACCGTCCACTTCGCCGAACCGGACGACGCCGTCGCCGACCATCTCGACGTGCCGAGCGTGTTGCCGCTGGGCGATCCGGTCGCGGCGAGCCATCGGCGGATCTTCGACACCGTGTGGCCGGAAGGCGTCGAGCACGCGCTGACCGAGCTGCGCGACGCGGCCCGCGCGGGGGAGCCGCCCGCCCGCCGTGGTCAGTACCACCTCACCCTTTGCCGGATATGGCAGGACATGACCAGTAAACTCGGGCCACCCGAGCTCCTTCACGGCGAGACCGCCACCCCCCTCTCGCCCGACGACGTCGCCGCCCTCGCCAAGGCCGCGGGGGAGGGGGACGCGTGAACGACTGGCTCCGGGCCTACGCGCCGCGTCACGCGCCGCGCGTCCGCCTCGTGTGCTTCCCGCACGCCGGCGGCAACGCGAGCTTCTACCACTCCTGGCACGCTCACCTGCCGGAACACGTGGAACTCCACGCCGTGCAGTATCCGGGCCGCCATGACCGGGTCTCCGAGCCGCTGGTCCGGCGGATGGACGAGATGGCCGACCGGGCCGCGAAGGCGATCGCGCCGCTGGCCAGGCGCGGGCCCGTCGTCCTGTTCGGGCACAGCCTCGGCGCGTCGGTCGCGCACGAGGTGGCACGGCGGCTCGCCGTGCGCCCGGCCGCGCTGGTCGTGTCGGGGCGGCCCGCGCCCGACCGGCTGCGCGACACCGCCGTCCACCTGGCCGATGACGACACACTGTGGGCCGAGATGGGACGGCTCGGCGGCACCGAGCAGGAGGCGCTCGACCATCCGGTGCTCCGCGAGCTGACTCTGCCGATCCTGCGCGCCGACTACGAGGTGGCCGAGACCTACCAGCCGCCCGCCCGGGAGCGGCTCCCCGCGCCGATCATGGCGTTCATCGGGGATCGCGACGTCGAGGTGAGCGAGGACGAGGCGCGGGCCTGGTCCGAATACACGCGGGGCGGGTTCCGGCTGGCCGTGTTCCCCGGCGGGCACTTCTACCTGGTCCCCCGCGAACGGGACGTGGTCGCCGCGCTCGTCCGGACATGCGCGCCGTGGGGAGGCGACGGCCCGTGATCCCCGCCGCGTTCGGCTACCGGCGCGCCGGCGACCTCGCCGACGCACTCACCAGGCTCGGTCAGGGCGGGGTGACCGTGCTGGCGGGAGGCCAGTCGCTGCTGCCCGCGCTCAAGGCGCGCACCGCCCGCGCCGAGACCCTGCTCGACATCGGGCACCTCGCGGAGCTGTCCCACATCACCGACAACGGCTCGCACCTCGCCATCGGCGCGACCACCAGGCACTGCGACCTGGCGGCCAGCGACCTGCTGCGGGAACGGCTGCCGTCGCTGGCCCGAGCCGCGGCGCTGATCGCCGATCCGCAGATCCGGCACATGGGGACGATCGGCGGGTCGCTCGCGCACGCGGATCCGGCCGCCGACCTCGTCCTGGCCGGAATCGCGCTGGACGCGAGCGTCGTGCTGGCCCGCCGGGACGGCCTCCGCGTCGTCGCGCTGCGCGACTTCGTCCTCGGGGCGGGCCGTACCGCGATCGAACCGGGCGAGCTGATCACCGAAGTGCGGGTCGCACCGGACACCGGGCCGTGGAGTCACCGGAAGTTCCACCGCGACGCGCTCGAATGGGCGATCGTCGCGGTCGCCGTCTCCTCCGGGCGCGTCGCGATCAGCGGCCTGGCGCCGGTCCCCGTGCGCGCGCTCGGCGTGGAGGCGGCCCTCAAGCGAGGCGCGGGAGCGGCCGAGGCCGCCGCGCTCGCCGACGCCGGCACAGACCCCCCGAACGACCGCACGGCGGGCGCCGACTACCGCCGCCACCTGGCCCGCGTCCTGACCCGCCGCGCGCTCATCGAGATCGGAGTCGCCCCGTGACCGAATCCGGCGCCCAAGAAGACGTCGAGATCAAGCTCTCGGTGAACGGACGGCCGGTCGCCGCCGCCGTCGAGCCGCGCACCACCCTCGCCGGGCTGCTGCGGGGCGAGCTCGGGCTGACCGGAACGAACATCGGGTGCGACACCACCTCGTGCGGCGCGTGCACGGTCCTGCTCGACGGACGGGCCGTCAAGTCCTGCACCGTGCTCGGCGCGCAGGTCCACGGGCGGCCAGTCGTCACGATCGAGGGGCTGGCGGACGGTGACCGGCTCCACCCGGTCCAGCGGGCCTTCCACGAGCACCACGCGGTGCAGTGCGGCTTCTGCACACCCGGCATGGTGCTGGCCGCCGTGTCGCTCCTCGGCTCCGCGCCCGGCCCGCTCACCGAACAGGACGTACGGCTCGCGCTCAAGGGCAACCTGTGCCGCTGCACCGGCTACCACAACATCATCCAGGCCGTCCTGGCCGTGGCGAACGGAGATGAGTGACGGATGTACGTCCTGGGGATCAACATCGGGTTCCACGATTCGTCGGCCGCGCTGCTGCACGACGGCGCGCTGCGCGCGCTGTTCGAGCAGGAACGGCTGAGCCGGCGCAAGCACGCGGTCGGGCAGCCGCCCGTCGAGGCCATCGCCGCCTGCCTCGCCATCGAGGGCATCACCCCGCACGACCTCGACGCGATCGCCATCGGCTGGGACTTCCGCGATCTGCCGCTCGGCCGGAACAAGCGGTTCACCCCCGAGGGCCTGCGCGCCATGCTCTTCCCCGGCCACGACGACCTGACCCTCCCCCCGGTCCGGTGGATCGCGCACCACGTCGCGCACGCGGCCAGCGCCTACTTCAGCGCGGGCGTCGACGAGGCGGCCGTCATCGTCGTCGACGGCGCGGGGGAGACCCAGGCCAGCTCGCTCGGAGTGGCCCGGGACGGCCGGATCACGCTCACCCGCGAATGGGCGGTCGACCAGTCACTCGGCTTCTTCTACAACGCCGCCGCCGAATGGGCCGGTCTCGGCTACTGGGGCACCGGCAAACTCATGGGGCTGGCCGCCTACGGCCGGGCCCGGCCGGGTATGCCGCTGCGCGCGGCCGACGGCGGCTACGAGCTGACCGGTGAGCCCCCGGCCGGGCCGGTCAAGGTCGGCATCACCGGACCGCTCACCGCGTACTACCCGGTCGTGTCGGCCGCCGTGAAACCGGCGTTCGCCCAGTTCTTCCCGTACGCCGAGCGGACCGGTGAGGAGCCCGTCGCCTACGCGGACTTCGCGGCCAGCGTCCAGGAGGCACTGGAGGAGGCGGTGCTCTCGATGGCCGAGCACGCGCGCGCCGAGACGAGGCTGCCGGTGCTGGTGCTGGCCGGCGGCGTCGCGATGAACTGCACGATGATCGGCAAGCTGGTCGACAGCGGGATGTTCGAGCGCGTGTACGTGCCGCCGGTGCCGACCGACGCCGGGGTGTCGCTGGGCGCGGCGCTCGTCGTCGCGCAGGAGCAGGACCCGTTCACTCCGACCGCCGTCGACCACGCGTACTGGTCCGGCGACCTGACCACCGAGGAGGCGCGGGTGGCGGCGTCCGCCGCCGGCCTGCCGTACCGGGAACCGGGGGAGGACGGGCTGATCGCCTTCACCGCCGCGCGGATCGCCGAGGGGAAGCTGGTGGCGTGGGCGCGCGGTCGCGGGGAGATCGGGCAGCGGGCGCTCGGGGCGCGCAGCATCCTCGCGGACCCGAGGGACCGGCGCAGCCTCGAACGGCTGAACGTGGTCAAGGGGCGGGAGATGTGGCGGCCGGTCGCGCCCAGCATCCTCGCCGAGCACCTGGGCGAGCTCATCGAGGGCCAGGTCGGCGATCCGGCCAGGTTCATGCTGGCCGCCTCCCGGGTGCGGCCCGACGTTCGGGTGCGCGTCCCGGCCGTCACCCACGTGGACGGCTCGGCCCGGCCGCAGTCCGTCCATCGTGACACCAACCCGGCCTACTGGGCGCTCATCGAGGAGTTCCGGCGGCTCACCGGCGTCCCGGCGGTGATCAACACGTCGTTCAACCTGTCCGACGAGCCCATCGTGAACAGCGCCGCGGACGCGGTGGCCACCTTCGTCCGCGGCAAGGAACTCGACCTGCTGGTCCTGGGCGACCTCCTGGTCGCCCGAAGCGACGAGGAGCTACCGGCGTAGGTCTCCGGTCCGCCAGCGATCGCGCAGGCGGCGGATGAAGAAGTCCCGGTTGACCCAGTAGATCTCCAGCCAGATGCGGTCCGGGTCGCGGAGCCAGATCTGCGACCCGGCCTCGTGCTCCGACGTGGTCACGCCGCTGTGCTCGACCCCGGCCTCGGTGAGGTGGGCGGCCCACAGGTCCAGGTCGTCCCGATCGGGGACGTGGTAGGCGAAGTGGTGCAGCCCGACCCGTGACTCGTCGAAGACGTCACCGTCGATGCCGGCCAACGGACGGCCCAGCACCACCGATGCGAACGACCCCGGGTGGACGAGGGTCACGAACCGGAATCCGGACTCCGGCGGGGTCACGTCGTTGACCTGGATCATCTGGAACACCTTGCAATACCACTCGGTGCTGCGCTCGATGTCGGTGACCGTGAGGTTCAGGTGGGTGCGGCCGTCGAGGCGGAGCGTCACAGCGCCTCCCCCTCGATGACGGACCCCTCGATGACGGACATGGTCGGCGTTTGGGTGACCGACGCCAGCCGCAGGCCCGCCCCGGCGAACAGGCCGGCGAACTCCTCCTCGGTGCGCGTGTGCCCGCCGAACAGCGCCAGCGCCTTGACGTCCATGACCTTGCCGACGTCCCAGCCGTCGCCCGGCGTCCGTACCGACTCGATCACCAGCAGGCGGCTGTCTTCCCGCATCGCGGCCCGTACGGCGCGCAGGATCGCGGACGCCCGCTCGTCCGGCCAGTCGTGCAGGATCGTCTTCATCAGGTACGCGTCGGCGCCCGGAGGTATGTCGCCGGAGAAGAAGTCGCCGCCGCGCGCCTCGCACCGGTCGGCGACGCCCGCCTCCGCCAGGACGGCCGGGGCGTGCTCGGCCACGTGCGGCAGGTCGAACAGGATCGCCGACATCGCCGGGTTGCGCCGGAGCACTCCCGCCACGAACGTGCCGTGCCCGCCGCCCACGTCCACCAATGTCGTGATGCCCGACCAGTCCACGGCCGGGACCACGGTCCGCAGGACCAGCGGGTTCACACTCTCCGCCGACCGCTCGAACCGGTCGCACTCGTACGGATGGTCCGCGCACCAGTCGTAGTAGCCCGTGCCGTACAGGTCGTCGAAGGCCGTGTGGCCGGTGCGGATGGCGCCGGTGAGCCGCGCCCACGACCTGACGTCCGGGGGCATCAGCGGGAAGCACTCGCGGACCGAGAACGGGTGGTCCGAGCGCAGCGGCTCGGCCAGCGGAGTGAGGGCGAACGTGCCGGGGTCGAGCTCGGTGAAGATGCCCCGGCCCGCGAGGGCCCGCATGGCGCGGAGCAGGGTCGGCGCGTGCGCTCCGGTGGCCGCGGCGATCTCCTCGACGGGGCGCGGGCCGTCCACGAGCTGGTCGGCCACGCTCATGTCGCACATGACCCGGATGGCGAACGGGACGATGTAGTCGGCCAACTCCGTCAGCTCGGTGACCGCCTGGATGTCGACGCGGGGCCGTACCGGCATGAACCCTCCCGTTCACAGCGAAAAATACTGGTTACAAGATACGAGAAACGACGGTTTTGGGATAGCGTCGAGAGCATGCACATCAACGTCTTCACGCAGTGCTCCCCGTCCCCTCAGTTCAAGGGTTTCTGGCGGCACCGGGCTGACCGGACGGCCACCGGCTACCGGTCGCTGACCTACTGGGTGAGCCTTGCCAGGAAGCTGGAGCTGGCCTGCGTGGACGCGCTGTTCTTCGCCGACGTGCACGGCGTCTACGACGTCTACGAGGGCTCGTGGGCCCCGGCCGTGCGGCACGCGGTGCAGATCCCGTCGATCGACCCGGTGCTGGTCATCCCGGCCGCCGCGGCGGTCACCGAGCATCTCGGGTTCGCGGTGACGTATTCGACCACCTACCACCCGCCGTACGAGTGCGCGCGGCTGTTCAGCTCCCTGGACCACCTGACCGGCGGCCGGATCGCGTGGAACATCGTCACGTCCTATCTCAGCTCGGCCACGCTCAACGGGCTCGGCGAGTATCTCGACCACGACGACCGCTACGACCGCGCCGACGAGTACCTCCAGGTCGTGCGGGCATTGTGGGAGGACAGCTGGGACGATGACGCGGTGGTGCGCGACCCGGACAGCGGCACCTTCGCCGACCCGGACCGGGTGCGGGAGATCGGGCACAAGGGTCGCTGGTTCGAGGTGCGCGGGCCGCACCAGTGCGAGCCGTCGCCGCAGCGCACCCCGGTGCTGTACCAGGCGGGCGCGTCGGCGCGCGGGCTGACCTTCGCGGCCCAGCACGCGGAGGTCGTCTTCCTGACCCTGCCCGACCCGGCCGGGGGCGCGCCGCAGGTCGCGGCGCTGCGCCGGCGGGCCGCCGAGCTCGGCCGCGACCCGCGATCGATAAAGATCCTGCAGGGGTCGATGGTGATGGTCGGCGAGACCCGGCAGGAGGCCCGCCGCCGCGCCGAGGAGTACGTGAAGCTGTGGGACGGCGAGGGCCAGCTCGCCAAGTGGTGCGGCTGGATGGACTTCGACCTGGCCGCGTTCCCCGGCGAGACGCCCGTGTCGGAGATCGCCTCGAAGGGGAGCCACAGCTTCGTCGGCTTCCTCAAGCGCCTCGGCCCCGAGCGCGAGTGGACGGTGGACGACGTGCGCTACCTCGTGTCCACGGCCCGGCGGCCCCGGCGCAACAGCCCCGTGACGCTGTTCGGCACGGTCGAGGAGGTGGCCGACCGGATGGAGGAGTGGCAGAGCGTCGCCGGCGTGGACGGGTTCAACCTGATCCCGTGCCCGACCACGCAGGGCATCGACGACATCTGCGACCTGCTGATCCCCGAGTTGCAGCGGCGCGGCCTGTTCCGCACCGCCTACGACCCCGCGCAGGTCACCCTGCGGCAGCGTTACACCAGCTCGTAGAGGCGGTGGAAGCGGTCGCCGATCGGCAGTTCGCGGGCGTCGGCGAACCCGGCGGCCCGCGCGTAGCGGCGGACCGTGTCCGGCCGCATCACGGTCCCCGTGCCCGCCGAGTCCTCCCCGGCCAGGCATGCCGGCAGGCAGTGCAGCACGCTCGTGCCGTACTGGAACCGCTCGATCTCGTCGCCCGGGGCCGTGAACCGCGGCGCGACGCGGGCGTCCAGCACGAGCGCCACGCCGTCTTCGGCGCGCAGCGCGCGGCAGGCCGAAAGGACCGGCACGGGACGGCTCATCTCGTGCAGCGTGTCGAACACGCAGACCAGATCGTAGGAGCCGGAGACGGTCGCGGCGTCCGCCGCCTCGAACGTGACACGGGACGACACCCCCGCCTCCGCCGCGTTGCGCTCCGCGTCGGCCAGGATCGGCTCGTCCAGATCGAATCCGTGTACGGTCGCCAGCGGATACGCGGACGCCAGCGCGATGGCCGCCCACCCCGCCCCGCACCCGACGTCCGCGATCAGCGCGGGCGCGGAACTCAGCCGGGCGTGCAGCGACGGCAGCACCGAGGTGAGCCAGCCGGGCAGGAAATGGGTGAACAGCGCCCGGTTGGCCCCGGAGTGCCCCGCTCGCCAGTCGTCGCCGTAGACGTCGTCCGGGACGCCCTCGCCGGTCCGGAACGCCTCCAGCAGGCTCGGCAGGGCCGCCGCGACCCCGCCCAGCGGAAGGGTCGTCAGCGACACCATCGACAGCGGGCTGCCGGACGACAGGAGAACGACGGCGTGCTCGGGTGGCAACGCGTAGCAGCGTGACCGGTCGCCGGCGAGGGCGTCCTCCACGGTGAGGAACCCGGCGACGGCCTGCTGCTCCAGCCACTCTCTGGCGTACCGGGGGGCGATCCCGGCCCGCGCGGCGAGTTCGTCCGGGGTCGCGGGCGCCTTCGCCAGGGCCTCGTACAGCCCGAGCCGCACCCCGAGATAGCAGGCCAGCAACTCCTGCGTGTGCAGCATGGCCGTGAACAGCCGGACGCTCAGCGCCCGGGAGGACGCCGTCACGCGGCCGCCACGTCTCCGCGTTCGCCGAGCACGTTGACGACGTGTCCCGCCACCGACTCCACCGTGGTGATCTGGCGCGCCGTGGCCTCGTCGATGGGGGGCAGGTCGAACTCGTCCTCCAGCGTGAACGCCAGCTCCAGCAGCGCCAGCGAGTGGTAGCCGAGGTCCTCGACGAGCCGCGACGCGCCCGCGACGGCGACCCCGTCGGGGTTGGGGGCGAGCTCGCCGACGATCTCGGCGACGTAGTCGTGGATCTCCTGCTCTGATCGGACGGTCGTGGACTCGGTCATGAGATCTCCTCAGCTATAACGGTTCCGGGAAGGCGGTCCTCGGTGAAGTCCCGCCACAGGCGTCGGCGCTTGGGTTTGCCGCTTGAGGTGCGGGCGATCGAGCCGCGTGGCGCGTCGAAGAACACCACCTCGGCTCCTTCGGCGCGGCGGCGCAGCAGCGGTCCGGCGGCCGCCAGCCACTCGGCCCGCGCCTGCTCGAAGACGACGGCCACGGTGGGCACGCCCGAGCGGTGGCCGAGAAGGGCCGCCATCCGCAGCGGCGGCACCCCGGCCTGGCTCAGCGCCAGCTCCAGGTCCTCGGCGAACAGCGCGCGCCCGCGCAGCTTCAGGCTGTCGCCGAGCCGCCCTATCACGTAGAGCTGCCCGTCATGGACGAACCCGGCGTCGGCCGTGCGCAGCCCGTCCTCGTGGCCCCTGGCCACGTTGGGGCCCCGGACGACGATCTCGCCGACCTCGTCCTCGCCCAGCACGCGCGCGTCGTCGTCCTCGATGGTGACCTGGACGCCGGGGAGCGGACGGCCGCAGCCGGTGATCGGCTGGAGGTCGTCTCCTTCGAGCTCGGTTCCGTCGCGCTCGATCCGGCCGCCGACGCGCAGCGAATGGGGGCGTACGCGCAGGGTCGTCCACTCCTCGTCCGGGTCGAGCCCGGTGACCGCGAGCGTCGCCTCGGCCAGGCCGTACGCGGGCTGCAGGGCGCGCCGGTCCAGCCCGTACGGGCCGAGCAGGGCGCAGAAGCGCTCCAGCGCGGCGTCGTCGACGCGTTCCGCCCCGACGATCACCGTGCGCAGCGCGGAGAAGTCCATGCCGCGCAGCTTCTCCGGCGTGACCCGGCGGGCGACGTACCCGAGCCCGAAGTTGGGCATCGACGTCAGCACGGCGCCGGATTCGCCGAAACAGCGCAGATAGCGCGCCGGGTCGCGGACGAAGTCCTCAGGTCGCATCAGCCACAGGTCGCTCCCGTTGACGATGGGCGTGATCAGGCACCCGATCAGTCCCATGTCGTGGTGGACGGGCAGCCAGGAGGCGGTCGCGTCGTCCGGGGTCATCCGCAGCCAGGCGCGGATCGAGGCCACGTTCGCCGCGAGCGCGGAGTACGGGATCTCGACGGCCCCGGCGGGACCGCTCGACCCGGACGTGAACTGCAGCAACGCGAGCTCGCCCATGGCCGGTTCGAATGACGGCTCGCCGGGCGAGGAGGCCGTCATCTTCTCCACCGGCAGCAGCGGGATCGTGCCGACCTGGCCGGTCAGGGATTCGGCCACGGCCAGGTCGGTGACGAGCAGGGCCGGTTTGGCGGTGGCCAGCAGACCCGTCAGATGCGCCTGGTATGCGGCGCGGTCGCCGAACGCCTGCGGTGGTGCGATCGGCGAGGGCGTGGCGCCGGCGAGCATCGCGCCGAACAGCGTGCCGACGAAGTGCGGCCCCGAGTGCTGGATGATCGACACGACGTCGCCCGGCCCGGCCGACCGCTCCCGCAGCGCCGCGGCCACCGACCGGGCCAGCGCGGCCAGCCGGGGATAGGGCCACAGATCCCAGCCGCCTCCGGGGTCGGCGAACCGGATGCCATGCGAGGGGTCGGGGTCCGAGATCCAGCCCAGCAGGGCGTCCTGAGCCTGCATGTCCCCCCCAACAGATGCCAAATACAATATACAACGTCTATCGGATCAACTTACTAGATACAAGAACTTACGGCGGATGTCGCTGACCGGTATCATCCGGAGCGGTGAACGAGACACTGTCCCGGACGACCGCGCTGGCCGCTGTGATCGCCAAGACCGCGGACGAGACCGAACGCGCCCGTCAGGTTCCCGCCGCCCTGATCGACCAACTCGCCGCCGCGGGATGCCTGCGCATGATGGTCCCCGTACGGCACGGCGGCGACGGCCTCCCGCTGCCCGACGCCCTCCGGGTCCTTGAGGAACTCGCCCGGGCCGACGGGTCCACCGGCTGGCTGGTCGGGCAGATCACGCTCGCGCAGCTCGTCTTCGCCTGCTTCCCCGAACGCGCCCAGCAGGAGATCTACGCCGGCGGGCCCGACGTGCTCGGCGCGGGGGCGGTCGCCCCGAAGGGCCGCGCGTCGGCCACCGGCGACGGTTGGAAGGTCACCGGCCAGTGGCCGTACGTGACCGGCTGCCCGCAGGCGAGGTGGGTCTATCTCAACTGCGTGGTCCTCGACGGGCGCACCCCGCGCGTGCTGCCGGACGGCACGCCGCAGACCAGGATCGTCCTGGTCCCGGCCGCCGAACTGACCATCCAGGACACCTGGCACGTGCTGGGCCTGCGGGGCACGGCCAGCCACGACGTGCGCGCCGGCGCGCTCGACTGCCCCGGCTGGCGCAGCTTCAGCCTGCGCGGCGACGACCCCGGCGACCGGCGGGCCATCTTCTCCATCGCCCAGGCCGGGCTGCTGATCGCCGCCGTGGGGCTCGGCATCGCCCAGGGCGCGTTGGACGAGATCGCCCAGCTCGCCGCGGACGGCCGCAGGCGCGCCTTCAGCCGCACCCCGCTCGGCGCGTCGCAGGTCTTCCAGGACCGCCTCGGCGACGCGTACGTGACGCTGCGCGCGGCCCGGGCACTTCTCCACCAGGAAGCCGCGACGGCCTGGGCGATCGTCTCCGCCGGGCGGCCCGCCGAACCGCTCGACCGGGCCTGCCTGCGGGCCGCCTCCGCCCGGGTCACCGGCTTCGCGACCGCCGCCGTGGACACCGCCCACGCCCTCGCGGGCGGCGCCTCGGCCTACGAGTCCTCCCCGCTGCAGCGCCGCCTCCGTGACATCCACACCGCGACCCAGCATTTCGTCAACGGCAGGGACTTCTACGCCACGGTCGGGGCGCTGCTCGCGGGCGAACAGGTGGACCCGAACACCTTCTGAAGCGCCGCCCAACCTCCAGCGTGATCATGCACGCGTTCCCGGAGGCTCCGTCCTGCCTCACGTCTTGCGCCGCGTGATCACGCACGTGTTCCGGCACCCGCCGCTCTGCCTGGTGTTTCGCACGGCGTGATCATGCAATGTCGAGGGTGGGGTCGCCGGACGGACATCGCATGATCACGAACAGCGCCGGCCCTGATCAGACCATGTACGGCGGAGTCCATGCATGATCACGATTCGCGAAACCCCACGTCACGGGGCTTCCCGGGAAACCCTGCATGATCACGCGCCTAGTCGGCCACCGAGAGGACCTGTTTCGGGCAGCGGGCGACGGCGGACAGCACGCGGGTCTCCAGCCCCGCGGGCACCTCGTCGCCCGCCACCAGCATGACCCGGTCGTCGTCGTCCGACACGTCGAACAGCTCGGGGACCAGGCCGACGCAGACGGAGTGGCCCTCGCACACCTTCCTGTCGAGGCTCACGCGCATCGCACGACCTCCAGGATCGGGAACATCATCGTGGGCACGGTCCGCTCAAGCCGGAGCCCGGCCCGCTCCAGCAACTCGCAGATGTGCTCTTCGGTGCGCGCGCCGCCCCCGACCATGCACAGCAGCAGCAGGTCGTAGAGTTTGCCCACGTCGAAGTGGTTGCCGGGCCGTACCACCGGCTCCAGGATGAGCAGGCGGCTGTCAGGGCGCATGGCGGTGGCGACCGCGCGCAGCAGCACCACGGCCCGCTCGTCGTCCCACCCGTAGAGGATCCGCTTCAGCAGGTAGGCGTCGGCCCCGGCGGGCACCGGGTCGGTCAGGAAGCTGCCGCCGACACACGCGCAGCGCTCGGTCACGGCGTACTCGGCCAGCCGCTTGGGCGCCCCGGCGACCACGTGCGGCAGATCGAAGATCGTCCCGTGCAGGCTGGGGAACCGGGCCAGGATGCCGCCGAGGAACGCGCCGTTGCCGCCTCCCACGTCGACCAGCGTCTTGAACGCCTTCCAGTCATAGGCGGGCAGGCTCGTGCGCAGCTCCAGCCGGGTCGCCGCCTGCTGGGAGGCGTCGAACGCGGCGCTGTCCTCCGGGTTCGCGGCCATGTAGGACCAGTAGTCCTCGCCGTAGACCTGGTCGAAGGCCGCCTCGCCGGTGCGGATGCTGTGGTCGAACCTGGCCCACGCCTCCACGTCGGGGATGAGCAACGGGTAGGCGTCTCGCAGCGAGACCGGATGGTCGGAGCGCAGCGGCTGGGCGCGCGGCGTCAGGTCGAACAGGCCGGGAGCGGTCTCCGTGAAGATCCCCTTGGACGCCAGGGCCCGCAACGCCCGGTGCAGCGAGGGCGCGTGCGACCCGGTGGCGGCCGCCAGGTCCTGCACCGTGCGGGGCCCCTCGGTCAGGTGGTCGGCGACTCCGAGGTCGCAGACGGCGCGGATGGTGAAGGGGATGATGTAGTCGGCCAGTTCCGTAAGCCGGAACACCGACTCGATGTCCACCCGGGGACGTCCCGTCATACTGGTTCTCCTTCCACGAGCGTGAGCGTGGCCGTAGGGGTGATCCGCGTCAGTCTGAATCCGGCGCGGTCCAGCAGGTGCGCGAGCTCCGCGCTGTCGCGGTGCCGCCCGCCGGTCACGGCGAGGGTGTGCACGTCGACGAGTTTCGCCACGTCGGAGCCGTCACCCTGGGCGATGACGGCCTCAAGCAGGAGCACCCGCGCGCCGGCCGTCCTGACGTTGCGGAGGATCCTCTCCGCATGCTCGTCGTCCCAGCCGGGCAGGACGGTCTTCAGGACGTACAGGTCGCCGCCGGGCGGCACGGTGTCGAAGAAGCTGCCGGCGACCACCTGGAGGCGGTCGCCGCCGGCCACCGCGTGCCGCACCACGTGGGGAAGGTCGAACAGCACGCCGCGCAGAGCGGGGAAGCGGGCCAGCAGCCCGGCGAGGAACGCGCCGTTGCCGCCGCCCACGTCGACCACCGTCGTGACCGCCGGCCAGTCGTAGGCCGGCATGACCGTGCGCAGGTGGATGCCGTTGAGGCCGGCCATCCACCGGTCCACGGCGAGGCTCTGCGCCGGGTCGGCCGCGAGATGGTCCCAGTAGGCCGCGCCGTAAGCGGGACGGCCGGTGCGCAGCGCGGTGGTGAGCTGTCCGAGGGCGTGGATGTCGGCGGGCAGCAGGGGATAGGCGGCGCGCAGCGACAGCGGGTGGTCGGTGCGCAGCGGCTCGGCCAGCGCGGTCAGCGTGAAGACCCCGGGATCGGTCTCCGCGAAGATCCCGTGCGAGCTGAGGGCGCGCAGCGCGCGGGTGAGCGCGCCCGGGTGCGCGCCGACCGCCGCCGCGAGTTCGTCGGCCGTACGGGGACCCGCGGCCAGGTGGTCGGCCACGCCCAGGTCGCAGACGACCCGCAACGTGAAGGGGACGATGTAGTCGGCCAGTTCGGTCAGCTCGGTGATCGCCTGGATGTCGATACGGGGAGGCATCTGACCCTTACTCGTATCTTGTGTTTGAATTCAGGAGAGACACTAGCTTGTATCTCTTCTCTTTTGGAGGCCTGATGCTGCCCGGATGTGTCCCCTGGCCCGAGAATCTGGCGCAGCGCTACCGCGCGAAGGGATACTGGCGAGGCGAGGTCCTCGGCGACCTCACCCGTGGGGCCGACCCCGCCAGGACCGCGGTCGTGACCGCCGGGGGCCGGTACACCTACGGGCAGCTCGACGACTGGGCCGACCGGCTCGCCGCCGGGCTCGCCGATCTCGGCGTGCGGGCGGGGGACCGGGTCGTCGTGCAACTGCCGAATTCGATCGAGTTCGTGGTGACGTGCCTGTCCCTGTTCCGGCTCGGCGCGCCGCCCGTGCTCGCGCTGCCCGCGCACCGGCGCAGCGAGATCGGCTATCTGTGCGAGCACACCGAGGCCGTCGCCTACATCTGCCCCGACGCGCTCGGCGGCTTCGACTTCCGGGAGCTGGCGGCCGAGGTCGGCACGCCGCACCTGAAGCAGGTGATCGTCATCGGAGACGCCGGGCCGTACACGCCGTTCGAGGAGGTCACCGGGGAGCCGCGGGACCTGCCCGCGCCCGACCCCGGCGACGCCGCGTTCTTCCTGCTGTCCGGGGGCACGACCGGCCTGCCGAAGCTGATCCCCAGGACCCACGACGACTACGCGTTCCAGCTTCGCGCCACGGCCGAGGCCATGGGGTTCGGCGCGGACGGGGTCTATCTGGCCGCGCTGCCCGCCGCGCACAACGCCGCCCTCGGCTGCCCCGGCGTGCTGGGCGCGCTGCGCGCGGGCGGCACCGCCGTGCTGGCGTCGAGCCCGAGCCCCGACGAGGTGTTCCCGCTGATCGCCCGTGAGGGGGTGACGCTGACCACGCTGATGCCCGCGTTCCTGCCGCTGTGGATGGAGCTGGCCGAGCTGTACGAGACCGACCTGTCCGGCCTGACCATCGAGGTCGGTGGCGCGCAACTCCCTCCCCACGTCGCCGAACGCGTGCGCCCCGAGCTGGGAGCGACCCTCACCCACTGGTTCGGCATGGCCGAGGGCGTGCTCTGCTTCACCCGGCCCGGCGACCCGTCCGAGCTGCCCGTGCGGACGCAGGGCACCCCGCTGTGCCCCGACGACGAGCTGAGGATCGTCGACGACGAGGACCGGGACGTCCCCGACGGGGTGGTCGGCGAGCTGATCGTCCAGGGCCCGTGCACGCTGCGCGGCTACTACCGCGCGCCCGACTACAACGCGCGCGCGTTCACGCCCGACGGGTTCCTGCGCACCGGCGACCTGGTCAGGCGCACGCCCGGAGGGGAGCTCGTGGTCGAGGGCCGGATCAAGGACGTCGTCAACCGGGGCGGTGAGAAGGTTCCCGCGGCCGAGGTCGAGGAGCACCTGCTGGCCCACCCCGCCGTGAAGGACGTCGCCGTGATCGCGGTCCCCGACCCCACGCTGGGCGAGAAGACCTGCGCCGTGGTCGTCGCCGCGCCGGGTGAACAGCCCACGCCGGCCGAGCTCCGGGACTTCCTGACCGAGCGCGGCCTCGCCGACTACAAACGTCCCGACAACGTCAGGTTCGTGGGCGCGCTGCCGTACACCGGAGTGGGAAAGGTGGACAAGCCCGCGTTACGTGCCGGCTTCGAGTGAGCGTTGGAGTGAGCGCCAGACCTTCTCAGGGGTCGCGGGCATGTCCAGGTGCCGTACACCGAGGTGGGCCAGGGCGTCCACCACGGCGTTCTGCACGGCGGGTGGCACGCCCACCGCGCCCGACTCTCCGAGCCCCTTCACCCCCAGCGGGTTGCCCGGGGCCGGGGTCTCCAGGGTGACGGTTTCGAAGGACGGCAGCTCGGCGGCGGTGATGAAGGCGTAGTGGGCAAGTGTGGGGTGGAGCGGCCGCCCGTCGCCGGCGTAGGAGACCTCCTCGGTGAGGGCCTGCCCGACCCCCTGCGCCAGCCCGCCGTGGATCTGCCCCTCCGCGAGCAGTGGGTTGAGAATCGTGCCCGCGTCGTCCACGGCGACGATCCTGCGGACGCGCACGCGCCCGGTTTCGGTGTCCACCTCGACCACCGCGAGATGAGCTCCCGAGGAGCAGGTCCCTCCGGAGGGGGTGTAGGTGGCTTCCGCCCGCATAGGCGGCACCTCCGCCCACGGCAGGTGCTCGCGGGCCTGGTCCAGGAGGGCGAGCGCGGCCGCGCGGACGGCCAGGCCGCCGGTCTGCAGCGAACGGGAGCCGCCGGTGCCGCCTCCGGCCGTGAGCGCGTCCGTGTCGCCCTGCCGTACGTCGACCAGGTCGACCGGGACGCCGAGGACGTCGGCGGCGAGCATGGCCCAGCTGGTCTCGTGGCCCTGCCCGGTGCAGCCGGTGCCGGCCCACACCTCGAAGCGCGTGCCGTCCCAGGCGGCGGTGGCGTGCTCGGGACGGGCGTCCGCGCCGGTCATCTCGGCGAAGACCGACAGGCCCACGCCGAGCTGCAGGGGGTGGCCACTCTCCCGGCGCCTGGCCTGCTCGGCGCGCAGCCCGGCGTATCCGGAGGCGGCCAGCAGCCGGTCGAGCAGCGCGTGGTAGTCGCCGCTGTCGTAGGCGGCCCTGGTCAGCGCCGTGTGCGGGAACTCGTCGATCAGGTTGCGCCGCCGCAGCTCGGCCGGGTCGCAGCCGATCTCGGCGGCGAACCTGTCGACCATACGCTCCAGCGCCGCGACCGCCTCCGGCTGGCCCGCCCCACGGTAGGACCCGACCGGCGCGGTGTTGGTCACCACGCACTGCGCGGTGAACCTGGCCTTGGCGATCCGGTAGGGACCGGTCAGCATGGTGCGCGTCCAGAACGGCAGGACCGCCGCGATCCTGGGGTACGCGCCGACGTCCTGCAGCACATTGAGCTGGTAGGCCAGCAACCGCCCGTCCCGCGTCCCCCCGAGCGTGGCCTCCTGCACCTGGGCCCGGCCGTGCCCGCCCGCCACCAGGTTCTCGCTTCTGGTCTCGGTCCACCGCACGGGCCGGCCGAGCCGCCGGGCGGCCCAGGCGGTGAGGATGTCCTCAAGGCCCGGGAACGCCTTCGCCCCGAACGCGCCGCCGACGTCCGGGGTCACGACGCGTACCGACTCCTCGGCGACGCCCAGGGCGGCGGCCAGCTTCTCCCGCCACAGATGCGCCGCCTGGCCCCCCGCCCGGTAGGTCAGGCGTCCGTCGTCCCAGCGCGCCACCCCGCCCCGCGTTTCGAGCGGCGCGGCCGACAGCCGCTGGTTGACCATGCGCAGGCTGACCACGACCTCGCAGCCGGCGAAGATGTCGGCCCGCCCGGGCGGCCGCGCGAAGGTCAGCTTGAGCGCGACGTTCGTCCCCGCGTCCGGGTGCAGGAGGACTCCGCCGCCGGCCGACTCGGCCGGGTCGACCACGACCGGAAGGTCCTCGTAGCCCACCTCGACCAGCGCCGCGGCGTCCGCCGCGACCGCCGCGGTGGTGGCGACCACGGCCGCGACCGGCTCCCCCACGTAGCGGACGACCTGCCCGGCCAGCAGCGGCTGCGGCATGGCCTGGTTGATCGTCCCGACCTCGGGCGGCACCGGCGGCACGTCCACGTCGTCGCCGGTCAGCACCGCGACCACCCCGCCGAGCGCCTCCGCGCGGGCCGTGCCGACGCTCACCCGGGCGTGCGCCCGCGCCGACCGCACGAGCACCAGATGCAGGCACCCGGGCTCCGCGAGATCAGGCGTGTACGTTCCCCCCGAGGTCAGCAACCGCCGATCCTCCACCCGCCGCACCGGCTGCCCGATCAGGCTCATCCTTCTCAACCTCCTGTACGGCTATCGCGGTCAACGCCAGCCCTGACGACACCAGGAACCGCCCCGAATAGGTGGGGAACGGCGGCACGAGCACAGAGGCCTCGAACCGCCCGGCGGGCGGGTCGAACCGGACCTCGGCCTCGTCGAAGCCGAGCCACCTGCCGGTGGCGGGCGCCCACACCTTGTAGACGCTCTCCTTCGCGGAGAACAGCAGGCGGCCCCAGGCGGCCCCCGTGGGAAGGGCGCGGAGCTCGGCGGGGAGCGCGATCCGGCGCAGGACCACGCTGGGCAGGGGCTCGTCGGGCTCCGCGTCGATGCCGATCGCGGTGAACGCGGAGGAGCGGGCCACGGCCGCCGCGCAGTAGCCGCGGCAGTGCGTGATCGAGCCCACCACGCCCTCCGGCCAGCGCGGGGCCCGGTCGGGACCGCGCGGCACCGGGGCGGGGGCGACCCCGAGCCGGGTCAGCGCCGTCCGCGCGCAGTGCCGCCCGGCCCGGAACTCCAGAGCACGCGACGCCCCCGGTGGGCGCCCGTCCGGCGGGGCCGCGCTCTCCTCCGGCAGCGGGAGGCCGGCGAGAGTGAAGTCATCGAGCCACGCGGTCGCGACCTTGTCCGGCAGCAGGGCGCCGATCACGGCTTGACCGCGAGCGGGATCGTCGCGTACGCGCGGAACAGGGCGCTCGGGAGCCGGACCGGCTCGCCGGCCGGTTCCAGACGCGAGAATCGCGCGGCGAGCCGCCGGAAGACCTCGCCGCCCTCGACCCGGGCGAGCGCGGCCCCCAGGCAGCCGCGGACGCCGCCGCCGAAACCCACGTGCGGGTTGGGGGTGCGGCCGATGTCGACGCGTTCGGGACGGTCGAACACCGACTCGTCGTGATTGGCGCAGCCGAGCAGCAGCAGCACGGTCCGGCCGGGGCGGATCACCCGGTCGCCGATCTCGATCGGTTCGAGTGCCAGCCGGGCCGTGTACTGGATCGGCGCGTCGAACCGGACGAACTCCTCGGCGGCCGTCGTGGCCAGCTCGGGCCGGTCGCGCAGCCGGCGCCACTCCTCCGGCTGCCGGGCCAGGGCGGCGCAGCCGGTGCTGACCATGTTCATCGTGGTCTCGTAGCCGGTGAAACACAGGAACACCACGTTGTCGACGATCTCCTCGCGTTCGCCGCCGGCGTGCAGCAGCCGCGCGAGCAGGTCGCCGCCGGGGTCGGGGCGGCGCGTGTCGAGCAGGTCCTCCACGTACGCGCGCAGCCACGCGAGCGCGGCGTCCGCCTCGGCCCGGTCGCCCTCGGGCAGGAACGGAGTGAACGCCTTGCCGAGAGCGGCCGACCTGGGCCAGATCTCGGCCCGCGCGCCGCCGGGGATGCCGATCAGCTCGCACACCACGCTCAGCGCCAGCGGGAACGCCAGGCCGGCGACCGCGTCGAGTTCGCCGGTGTCGAGGCCGGATTCCAGCAACTCGTCGGTGAGAAGGCCGATCCGCTCGCGCATCCGCCGGGCCGTCCCCGGGCTGAAGGCGCGCACCATGACCGTGTGCACGCGGCTGTGATCGGCCACGGACATGGTCGGGATGATCCGGCCGAACACCTCGCCGGCCAGGTTGGCGTCCATCTGGAACTGCGGGTCCTCGCGCGGGAACTCGTTGCCCAGCCGCCGGTCGCGCAGCAGCGCGGCCACGTCGGCGTGCCGGGTGACCCCCCAGCTCGCGGGGCTGACCCGGCACAGCCGCCCACCCGCCCGCAACTCGCGGTACACCGGGTACGGGTCGGCGATCACGGCCGGGTCGAGGACGTCGAATCGGGGCGGAAGAGGCATCAGCGTGGGTCCGCCGTCACCGGGACCGACGCGTACGACCGCAGCGTGCCCCCGGTCTCCCGCACGGGCGGGGCACCGGGCGACAGCGGGCCGAACCGGCGGAGCAGCGCGCGGAACGCGACGTCGGCCTCCACCCGCGCCAGGCTGGCGCCCAGGCAGAGGTGGGTGCCGCCGCCGAAGGCCAGATGCGGGTTGGGCGACCGGTCGACACGCAGGCCGTCGGGATCGTCGAACCGGGCGGGGTCGCGGTTGGCGCTCCCGATCAGCAGGACCAGCACCCGGCCCGCCCGGATCGCGCGGCCTCCGACCTCGACGTCCTCGCGGACGAGCCGGGCCACGCCCTGGATGGGGGAGTCGTAGCGCAGGAACTCCTCCACGGCCCCGGGGGTGAGATCAGGATCGTCGCGAAGGAGCTTCTGCTGGTCAGGATGGTCGAGCAGGGCCGCGCAGCCGGTCGAGATCAGGTTCGTGGTGGTCTCGAAACCCGCGAAGAACGCGAAGACGGCGTTGTCCACGATCTCGTCGTGGCTCAGGCGGGCGCCGTCCTCCTCGGCCGCGAGCAGCAGCGACAGCAGGTCGTCGCCGGGGTCGGCGCGCCGCCGCGCCAGCATGTCCCCGAGGTACGCGCGGAGTCCCTCGACGGCGACGTCGGCGGCCGCGCGGTCGGGTTCGGCCACGATCGCGGCGAAAGCCCGGCTCAGGTCGAGGGCGAGCGGCCTGATCAGCGCGTCGTCCGACTCGGGGATGCCCATCAGCGCGCACACCACCATCACCGGCAGCGGGAACGCGAGATCGGTGACGGCGTCGAACGCGCCGCGCTCGGCCGCCGGGTCGAGCAGCGCGTCCACCATGCGCTCGATGCGCGGCCGGGTCCGCCGGACCAGGGACGGGCTGAACGCCTTGCCGATCAGGCGGCGCAGCCGGGTGTGTGCCGGTGGGTCCCGGTAGAGGATGATCCGGCTGAAGAACCGCCCGGCTGGACCGTCCCCCGCCGACATCCGGTGGTACTGCTCGGGGAACTCGCTGCCGAGCCGGGGATCGCGCAGCAGCGCCGCGACGTCGTCGTAGCGGGTGACGCCGTAGCTGGCCGGGCCCATCCGGCACAGCGGCCCGGCTGCCCGCAGGTCTCGGTACGTGGGGTACGGGTCGGCGAGCACGGCCGGTTCACGGGCGTCGAACTTCGGTGGCAGGCCCGCTGCGAGCGAAGGCATGGTTGCCAGTATCAGCGTTCCGCTTTTCCTGAGCAATGGGGAAGAAATACAAGAAACAAGTACTACTCATCTCCGACTCACGTCGCTAGGCTCGTGGCCAGATGCAAGATTCAAGATAGGGGGGAGGGGACCGTTGGGGTCTCCTGTCATCGTCGAAGCGGTCCGGACTCCGATCGGTAAGCGCGGTGGCGCCCTGTCCGGCCTGAAGGCGGTCGAACTCCTCCGGCACGTCCAGATCGAGGTGATCAACCGGGCCGGGATCGACCCCAGCGAGGTCGAGCAGATCATCGGCGGCTGTGTCACCCAGGCGGGCGAGCAGAGCCTGAACGTCACCCGTAACGCGTGGCTGAGCACCGGCCTCGACTACGGCGTGGGCTGCACCACCGTGGACACCTCGTGCGGCTCGGCACAGCAGGCCAACCACCTCATCGCCGCGCTCATCGCGGCCGACGCGATCGACGTCGGCATCGCGTGCGGCGTCGAGTCGATGAGCCGGGTCCCCGTCGGGGTCAACCTCTACCAGGGCCCCGGACATTACAAGACCGCGGACTACCCCTGGGACGACCCGCCCAAGGCCCAGTTCGGCGGGGCGGAGCGGATCGCCGCCCGGCAGGGCCTCACCCGCCCGGACCTCGACGACTACGGGGTCATCTCGCAGCGCCGCGCGGCGGCCGCCTGGGCGGAGGGCAGGTTCGACCGCGAAGTGACCCCCATCGCCGGGGTCACCCGCGACGAAGGGCTGCGCGAGACCACCCGGGACGGGCTGGCCGGGCTCACCCCCAACGTCGAGAACGGCCTGCACACGGCCGGCACGACCTCGCAGGTGTCCGACGGCGCGGCGGCGATCCTCTGGATGTCGCAGGAGTACGCGCGAGCGCGCGGCCTGCGCCCGCGCGCTCGCCTCCTCCACCAGGTCGTGGCCGGCGCCGACCCCTATTACCTGCTCGACGGCCCCACCGCCGCCACCCGGAAGATCCTTGAGAAAGCGGAGATGTCGATCGCGGAGCTGGACCTGTTCGAGGTCAACGAGGCGTTCGCGTCGGTCGTCCTGTCCTGGGCGGACGCGCACAAGGTCGACCTGGACCGGGTCAACGTCAACGGCGGCGCGATCTCCCTCGGCCATCCGCTCGGCTGCTCCGGCACCCGCCTGCTCGTCACCGCGCTGCACGAGCTCGAGCGCGCCGACCTGTCCATGGCCCTGGTCACCATGTGCTGCGGCGGCTCGCTCGGCACCGCCTCCATCCTGGCGAGGACATGATGGCCGCCTTCGACCAGGACGCGCTGCCGGACGGGCCGCTGACGGGGCTGCGGGTGCTCGACGTCACCAAGGTGTGGGCCGGGCCGACGGCCACCGCGCTGCTCGCCGATCTCGGCGCGGACGTGATCCGGGTCGAGATGCCGGGCAACCGGGAAGGGCTGTTCCCGCCCGAGATCCCCGGCACCGGCCTGGCCTGGTTCCGCCAGACCACGCAGCGCGGCAAACGCAGCCTCGCCCTGGACCTGCGCGCCGAAGGCGCCGCCGACACGCTGCTCGGGCTGGTCGCGGACGTCGATGTGCTGGTCGAGAACTACCTGCCCGGCACACTCGCGAGACTCGGCCTCGGCTACGCGCGCTGCCGCGAGGTCAACCCCGGCCTGGTGTACGTGTCGATCTCCGGATTCGGTCAGTACGGCCCGCAGTCGCGCCGCCCCGGCTACGACCCGATCATCCAGGCGGCCTCCGGCTGGATGGCGCTCAACGGCGAACCAGGCGGCCGGCCGCTGCGCTCCCCGACGTTCATCGCCGACGACCTGGCCGCCCTCTACGCGGTGATCGGCGCCCTGTCCGCGCTGCGCCACCGGGACGCGACCGGAGAGGGCCAGCACGTGGACGTGGCGCTCCTCGACGCGCTGCTCGCCACCAGCGACGGTTACCTCACCCTGGCCGCCGCGGGAGCTCAGCCCGGACGGCAGGGCGACCAGACCGACATGGTCGTCCCGGCAGGGGTGTTCCGCTGCGCCGACGACGCGTACGTCTACCTGGCCGTCGCGCTCGACAAGCACTGGCGGCTGTTCGCCCAGGTCATCGACCGGCCTGAGCTGGCCCGCGCCCCCGGCTACGCCACCAACGCCGAACGCGTGGCCAACCGCGAGGCCGTCAACGCCGTCATCGGCGCGTGGTGTGCGACCAGGACCGCCGACGAGGTCCAGGCTCTGCTGGACGCGCGGGGCCTGACCGCCCAGCGCGTACGGGATCTGGCGGAGGCGGCGAAAGACCCGCACGTGCTCGAACGCGGCATGTTGTGCGACACGACGCTGTCCAACGGCACGGTGGCCCCCCTCACCGGGCCCGCGATCAAGTTCTCCCGCACCCCCGCCCGGATCAGGTCGGGCGCCCCCGAACCCGGCGCGCACACCGACGAGATCCTCGCCGATCCCTGGAGGACGCCATGACCGACGACCGGATGGCACTGGTGACCGGAGCGTCCCGCGGCATCGGCCGCGCCGTGGCGCTGCGCCTGGCCGCCGAAGGCTACGCCATCGCCGGCTGCTCGACCAGCGACGGCGAGGCCGCCCGCAAGACCCGGGCCGAGGTCGAGTCCATGGGCGTGCCCGCCTGGTTCGCGCCCTGCGACGTGCGTGACGTGACCCAGGTCGAGGAGTTCGTCAAAGCGGCCGAGACCGCACTCGGCCCGGTGACCGCCCTGGTCAACAACGCGGGCATCACCCGCGACCGGCCAGCGGTGCTCATGTCGCCGCAGGAGTGGGGCGACGTCGTCGACACCAACCTCACCGGAACCTGGAACACCTGCCACGTCGTCGCCTATCGCATGCTGAAGCGCAAGACCGGTTCGATCGTCAACCTGTCGTCCATCGCCGGTGTGTACGGCAACGCGGGCCAGACCAACTACGCCGCGACCAAGGCCGGGATCGTCGGCCTCAGCAGGTCGCTGGCCAAGGAGGTCGCCCGCTACGGGATCCGGGTCAACGTGGTCGCCCCCGGGTTCATCGACACCGACATGACCGCCGAGCTCGGCGAGAAACAGCGCACGCAGGCCCTCGGCCGGATCCCGCTCGGCCGGTTCGGCGACCCCGCCGACGTCGCCGATCTGGTCGCGTTCCTGCTGTCCGGCCGCGCCGCGTACATCACCGGCCAGGTCGTGCAGGTCGACGGCGGGATGGTCCTGTGAGCACGGCGACACCGCTGCGCGCGATCGACAGCGCCGAGGTGACCGAGGGCACGGTCCGCGCCGTGAAGAAGGTCGCGGCCGACGACCCCTACATGCCGGGCCACTTCCCCGAGCTCACCGTCTATCCGGGCGTGTTCACGCTGGAAAGCGTCCAGCAGGCCGTGGCCGAGGCCGTCGGTCCCGTACGGCTGGCCAGACTGCGCTCGGCCCGGTTCCTGGCGCCGCTGCTGGCGGGCGACAGCCTGGTCGTCGAGGCGGCGATCGAGCGTGCGGACGACGGGCTCGAGGTGAGGGCGCGCTGCGCCGACGGGACAGGTCGGACGACCGCCAAGGTCAGCGCCCGCTACGAGCAGGGCTCCAGGGCCGCGACGGACGCGACGGCCGCTACGGGCGTGGGGGACCGGCTCGACAGTCACCGGCCCCGGTCCGGGGAGCTCCGTATCGACCACGATGCGATCCGGGCGATCCTCCCGCACCGGCACCCGATGATCCTGCTGGACCGGATCGAGCACGCGGCGCCCGGGGAGCGTCTGGAGGCCGTCAAGGCGGTCAGCGGCTGCGAGCCCTGTTACCGGGGCGACCAGCCCGGCAGCGAGTACCCCGCCAGCCTGCTCCTCGAGTCGTTCGGGCAGGCCGCGGCCGTGCTGTGGCTCCTGGGAGCCACGGAGTCCGGGCTGCCCATGTTCACCGCCGCCAAGGACGTCGTGTTCGAACGGCCGGTCCTGCCGGGCGACGTCGTGCGTCATCTGGTCCGGCTCGACCAGGTGGTGGACGGTGCGGCCTTCGCGAGCGGGGAGAGCTTCGTCGGTGCGGACCGCGTCGCCGTCGTCACCTCGATGATGGCGGTCGTCCGCCCGGCGCTGACCCTAACCAACGGCAACGGAAGGAACCATCATGAGTGACCACACCGAACACCTGGAAGAGCTGCGCGAGATCGTCGCCGAGGTGCTGGAACTCGAACCCGAGGAGGTCGCCGACGCGGCCGACTTCGTCGACGAGTACGACGCCGACTCGCTGCGCGCGATCGAGATCCTCGCCCGGATCGAGAAGAAGTACAAAGTGGACATTCCGCAGTCCGAGCTGAACGACATGCGGTCGCTCAAGGCCGTCTACACCGTGGTGGCCCGTTACGCCGGATGGCGGGACTGACCTTGCGCGCCCGTGTGGTGGTGACGGGCCTCGGGCCGGTGTCCAGCATCGGCATCGGGGTCACGGCCTTCCGCGCCGCCCTCAGGGAGGGCCGGTCCGGGATCTCGCCGATCGAGAGTTTCGACGCCGAGGGGTTCCCCTACCGCGACGCGGGCGAGGTCAAGGACTTCCGCCCGGAGACCTACCTCACCCGCCTCAGCCCCGCGGCCTGGGGCAGGTCGGCACAGCTCGCCGCGGCCGCCGCCAGGCTGGCCGCGGCCGACGCGGGGCTGCCGGACGACGCGTGCGCGGACGCGGGAGTCGTCATCGGCACGACGAGTGGCGAGTCGCAGGTCGTCGAATCGCTCGTGGCGCAGCAGGTCGCGGGCGGCTTCGCGGCGATGGACCCGGGCACCCTGCGGCAGTTCCCCGCCGAACGGCTGGCCGCCGGAGTCGCCACGGAGCTAGGCCTCGCCGGCGAGGTGCTCACGCTCGCCACGGCCTGCTCGGCCAGCAACTACGCCATCGGGTACGCCTTCGACTGCGTCGCGCGCGGGGACGCCGACCTGATGTTCGCCGGGGGCGCCGACTCGGTGTGCCGATGGGCGCAGGCCGGATTCCACCGCCTCGGCGCGCTCACCGAGGGCGCCTGCCGCCCGTTCGACAAGGGGCGGGCCGGGATCATCACCGGCGAGGGCGGCGCCGTGCTGCTGCTGGAGAACGCCGACCACGCCCGGGCCCGCGGCGCCCGCGTCTACGCCGAGGTCCTCGGCTACGGCGTCAACTGCGACGCCCGGCACATGGTCGCCCCCGACGAGGACAGCATCGCCGCGTGCATGCGCATGGCGCACGAGGACGCCGACGTGAAAGCCGACGAGATCGACTACATCTGCGCGCACGGGACCGGCACCCCGGCCAACGACCTGGTCGAGGCCCGTGCCGTACGGCAGGTGTTCGGCGAGCGGATTCCCCCCGTCAGCTCGATCAAGTCGATGCTCGGCCACACCATGGGCGCCGCCAGCGGCTTCGGCGCGATCGCGACCACGCTGGCCATCGCCGACGGATTCCTGCCGCCCACGATCAACTGGACCACCCAGGACGACGAACTGCCCTGGATCGACCCGGTGCCCAACGTGGCCCGGCCCGCCACCGTGCGCGTCGCCCAGAACGACGGTTTCGCCTTCGGTGGCAACAACGCCATCACCGTCTTCGGAGCCGCCCGATGATGATCACCGGTCGTGCCGTGCTGGCTCCCGCCGGCGATGCCGACGCGACCCCCCTTTACGACGATCTGCCCGTCCACAGCGCCCCCGTGCTCGCCGGCTTCAGCGTGCGCGAGCGGCTCGGCCGCAAAGGGACCAGCACGTTCGACCGGGCCACCGCGCTCGCCGTGGTCGCCTGCGGCGAGGCCCTGCGCGACGCCGGCGTCGACCTCACCACCGTCGACCCCGCCCGAGTCGGCCTGGTCCTCGGGACCACGGTCGGCAGCCTCGCCTCGACCATGGACTTCTCCAGGGAGACCCTGGTCCAGGACAAACCGTACCTGGTCAACCCCATGCAGTTCCCGAACACCGTGATGAACTGCGCCGCCGGCCAGTCCGCCATCTGGTACGGCCTCCGCGGCGTCAACGCCACCGTCGCCGGCGGACCGATCGCCTTCCTCCAGGCGATGAGGTACGCCGTACGAGCCATCGAGAAGTCCCAGGCCGACACGGTCCTCGTCGGCGCGGTCGAGGAATTCACCCCGCACACCGCCTGGTCGTCGGCGCTGAGCGGGACGGTGACGGCGGGGGAGGCCGCCACCGTGTTCGTCCTCCGCCGCGCGGTCACCGGCATGGCCGAGGTCCTCGCCACCGCCGCGGGTTTCACCCCCGCGGACGGCGCCGACGCCCTCCCCGGCTGCGTACGGCGAGCCCTGGCGCAGGCGGGGGCCTCGCCGGAGCGGGTCTGGGCCATGGCCACCGGCGATCACCCCAGCGATCCACAGGGTGACGACGGCGAAGCCGGCGCGGTCGAGGCGGCGCTCGGTCGCCGCCCCCTCGACCTCAGCCCGCGCGGCCGTTACGGCGACTGCGGCGCGGCGGCCGGCGGCCTGGCCCTGGCCGCGGTCCTCGACCGGCGCGCCGACGCCCCCGCGGACGCCGTCGCCGTCGTGACCGGCCGAGCCCGCGACGGCGCGGTCGCGGCGGCCGTGATCCGGACGGTGCCGGAATGAGTGTGCGTGTCGCGGCCACTGCCGTACGGACCTGCTTCGGGGACGGGCCGAGCACGTTCGCGGCCCTGTCGCGGGGCGCGTGCGGGGCTGCCCCGTTGCGGCTGTACGACCCGGCGGAGACCCGTGTCACCCATGGCTACGAGATCGAGGGCGGGCCACGGCTGTTCCGGGCGAGCCGGTGGCTGACCACGTGCGTCGACGAAGCGCTCGCCGAGGCCGGGATCGACCGATCTCAGCAGCGGGTGGTCGTCCTGGCGGGGACGGGGCTGCGAGAGCTGTCCGCCGTCGAGGCGTTCGCGACCGGCGGCGCCGGGGCGGAGGGCTTCCCGGCGGAGCGGCTGCACTTCGGTCCGGCCCTGACGCTGGCGGGGGCGTGCAGCGCGGGCGGGCACGCCTTGGCGCTCGCGCAGGATCTGCTCGAACTGGGGGAGGCGGACGCCGTGGTGGCGGCCGGCGCCGACGCCATGACGGCGTCCATGCTGGCCATGATCGGCCGGGTCGCGGCGGAACCGACGACCCGGGTCCGCCCCTTCGACCGGAACCGCACGGGTGTGCTGCTCGGAGAGGGCGCGGCGGCCGTCGTGCTGGTGCCGGACGCCCACACCACCGGGGCCCCGGGCCCGCGCGTGCTGGCGACGGGGCTGTCGTGCGACGCGGGACACGAGACCGCTCCGGACCGGGCCGGAATCCTGCGGGCCATGCGCGACGCCTTCGCCCGCGCCGGACGCGCTCCCGGCGAAGTGGACCTGGTCGTCGCGCACGGCACCGGCACCGAGCTGAACGACCCGGTCGAGGCGCTGGCGCTGACCGAGCTGATGGCCGGACACGCGCCGCTCGTCACGGCGATCAAGGGCGCGGTCGGGCACACTTCCGGCGGATCGGCGCTGCTCAGCCTCGTCATGGCGACGTACTGCATGGAATCCGGCGTCGTGCCGCACATCGTCGGCCTGCGCGACCCGCTGCCGGAGGCGGCGGCCCTCAACCTGGTCCGCGACCGGCCCGTCGCCGCGCGGCCGCGCCTGGTCCAGATCGACGGTTTCGGCTTCGGCGGGGTCAACGCCGTCACCCTCCTGGAGGCGACGTGATCGAACTGGACGTGCACGCCGCCGTCGCCGGCTCCGCGGACGTCGATCCGGCGGCGATGCTCGGCCGCAAGGGCCTGTTCGGCAAGGACCGCGCGACCCTGCTGGCGCTCTGCGCCGTCCACGAGGCGCTGGACCTGCCGCCGAAGACCCCCCGCTCGCCGGCCGAACCCGACCCCGGCGTCGCGGTCGTCGTCAGCTCGAACCTCGGAAACGTGGGGGTCGTCAGCGAAATCGCCCGCGGCCTGCGCGCCGACGGCGTCCGATCGGTCAGCCCGATGCTCGCGCCGGGCGCCTCCAGCAACGTCATCGCGGGGGCCATCGCCATCTGGTTCCGCTTCGGCGGCCCCAACCTCACGGTGTGCTCAGGCGCCGGCGCCGGGTTCGACGCGATCTGGCTCGCGGGCGCCCTGCTTCAGCGGGGCCGGGCCCGGCGGGCCGTCGTCGTCGGCGTCGAGCCCGACGACGAGGACGCGCAGGCGTTGCACAGCCTGCGCCACGCCGGACCCGCCGAGAAGCTGACCGGCGGCGCGGCGTGCCTGATCCTCTCGGCGGGCGCAGGCACATCCGCGGCGGCCGCCACCGTCACGTTGCGGGACTACGGGTCGCCCCCGGCGTCCCCTGCCGTGGACGCTGCCGCGGATGTTCACCCCGACACGCCGGCGGACAGCGCGCGTTACGGCGCGGCGGGCGTCTTCGCGGTGTGCGCGGCGGTGGCCGACGTCAGGGCGGGCGGGCCGCCCAGGGACCTGTCCTGCGGGGACGCCGCCGACGGATACCGCACGCTCCGCGTGGGCGGGTCATGACGACGACGCACCAGCTCACGCCCGGCTCGCCCGGCGGCCGGACCGTCATCCTCGTCCACGGGATGGAGGACAACTGGCGGTCGTGGCTGCCGCTCGCCCGGCACCTCGATCCGGCGTGGCGGGTGCACGCGCTCGAACTGCCGTGGAACGCCGGGTCGGACCACGCGTGGCGTCGCCACGGAAGTCCGGGGGCCGTGCTCGGCGAGCTGCTCGGGACCGCCGAGGCCCGGCGGGCGTTCCCGCACGTCGACCTGCTCGTAGGACACTCCATGGGGTCCAGCGCGGTGCTCGAGCTGCTCACCGAGGTCACCATCCCGGCCATGCTGATCGCGCCGTTCTACTGCCCGCCCGAGATGGCCGTCACCTGGTCGGTCTTCGACCGGGCGCGGGCCGACTTCTCGCGCATCATCGACCAGAGCCTCGAACTGCGGCTCTCCCGGCGGCTCAGCCGGGTCGAGCCGGACGTGGGCGAGGCCATGCTGGCGAAGATCCGCGACCGGATCGGGCCGATCGGCTTCATGGCGATGTTCGAGGCGTTCCTGCACACGGCACGGCTCGACCTGGGAGCCGTGACCGGGCCGGCACTCGTGCTCGCGGGGGATCGCGACCACGCGATGGGGCCGGCCCGCGCCGCCGCGCTGCGCCGGGAGCTGCCGCACGCCGAGTTCGTCGTGGAGCCCGGCTTCGGCCATTTCCTGCACGTACGGCATGCCGAGGTGGCCGCGGCCCATCTCCGCGCCTTTCTGAAAGAGGTGACCTCATGACCGCCATGCTCATCCCGGGGCTCGGCCGCCCAGGGTACGAAGGTGCGAATATCCGGACCTGGGTTGGATTCAAGCACTTTGACTACCTGGTCGAGGAAGCCGTCCTGCACTGGTTCCGCGACCGCGGGCTCGGCCCGGCCCGGCTCTACCACGATCGCGGTCTCGGCCTGGAGCTCGTCGACTGCTCGATGCTACTCCCGGCCGTGCTGGACGTGGACGACGTCGTCTCGGCCGAGGTGTCGCAGACCAAACCGGGGCGTTTCGCCGTACGACTGTCAACCACCCGCGACGGCGGCACCGTGTCCGTCTGCCGGGCCAAGGCGACGGTGGCGCTCGTCCGCGAGGCCGGCGCGCCGGCCGCCGCCCCGCCGCCCGCGGAGCTCGCGGACCTGGTCACCGAACCCACCACGGGAGCCGAGGCCCGGCCCGGCGCCGGGTTCTCCTGGTCCTACCGGGTCCCCTACTTCCACTGCCACTTCTCCGACCGCGTCGCCCACTCGGCGTACGCGCGGACCCTGGAGGACACCGTGGACCGCTTCCTCTACGACCGCGGCATCGGCGTCGGACGCCTGCTCGCCGAGCGCGGCTGGATCCCCGTCGTGTCCCGCTCGCGGATCACGATGCTCGCCGACGCGCACCTGGACGACACCATGACCGTCACCTTCTCGGCCGGCGACATCATCGGGGGCGTCACCTTCGACGGGCGAATGGACTGCTACGCCCAGCGTGGCGACGACCCGCCCCGGCACGTGGCGACCGCCACGATCCTGCACGGGTACGCGATCAGCCGCGGGCCGGACGCCGGCACCCTCGCCACGCTCGACGACGACGTGCTGAAGGCGCTCCAGTGAGGCCGGGGCGCGGGCCGCGGGTGCACTTCTCCCTCCGCAGCCCGTTCAGCTGGATGGCCATCGAGCGGCTCCGCCGCGAGATTCCCGACGCGCACGATGTCGTGGAGTTCATCCCGTTCTGGGACCCGGACCCCGAGACCGAGCGCCGCCTGGCCGCGCGCGGCGGGGAGTTCCACTACCAGCAGATGAGCAAGGCCAAGCACCTGTACATCCTGCACGACACGAAACGGATGGCCGCGCGGCTCAAGCTGGACATGCGCTGGCCCGTCGACATCGACCCGTGGTGGGAGATCCCGCACCTGGCCTTCCTCAAGGCCCGCGACCTGGGCGCGGAGGCCGCCTTCTACACCGAGGTCACCGAGGCCCGCTGGACCCGCGGCGAGAACATCTGCGACCCGGCCGTCATCACCGCCATCGAACACCGCTGTGGCCTCGACGGCGCCGGCCTCGCCCGGACCCCGGACGACTCCGAGCTGCGTGAGCGGGGCGTGGACTGCCTGTTCCGGGCGTATGAGGACGACATCTTCGGCATCCCCTACTTCCGCGTCGGACGCGAGCGCTACTGGGGTCTCGACCGGTTCGACTGGTTCCTGGCCGACCTGCTGCGCACGCTCGGCGACCGGCGCTTCGACACGGACACGGCAGGCGGCTGTGGATAGCCCGACGACGGAGCACGTCAAGCGGCAGCTCGTGCTGGCCCTCCGGCTGTTCGCGGTCAACGGGTTCGACGAGGGCGCGGGCGGGCACATCACGGCCCGCGACCCGGAGCGGCCCGACCACTTCTGGATCAACCCGTTCGGCCGCAGCTTCGCCCACGTCGCCGTCGCCGACCTGCTCCTGGTCGACCACGCGGGCGAGGTCGTCGAGGGACAGGGCAAGGTCAACCCGGCCGGCTACGCCATCCACTCGGCCATCCACGCGGCCCGCCCCGACGTGCACGCCGCCGCGCACAGCCACTCCGTGTACGGCCGGGCCTTCGCCACCCTCGGGCGCCTCCTTGATCCGATCACCCAGGACGCGTGCGTGTTCTTCGAGGACCACGCGCTCCACCAGGAGTTCGGCGGCGTGGTCCTGGAAGGCAAGCAGGTCGCCGCGTCCCTGGGCGACGCCAAGGCCGTGATCATGCGGAACCACGGTCTGCTGACGGTCGGCGGCACGGTCGAGGAGGCCGCCTGGTGGTTCCTGGCGATGGACCGCTGCTGCCAGGTCCAGCTCATCGCGGAAGCGGCCGGAAAACCGCATCTCATCGACCCGGAAACGGCCCGCCTCACCCGCGGGCAGATCGGCACTCCCGGCACGGCCCGGCTCAATTTCCGCCCTTTACGCGAGCACATTCTGACGCTATTTCCTGACATTTCTTGAATGAGTGGAGTCAAAATATGGCCGTACTGCTGGACGGATTTCCCCATGAGGAAGTCGCCCTTATCGACGACACCGGGTCGTCGACCTGGGGTGAGTTCGCGGCCCGTGCCGATTTGTGGTCGGGGGTTCTGCGCGGCGCCGGGCTCCGTACGGGTGACCGGGTGGCCGTGGTGCTGGGTAACCGGCGGGAGACCTACGAGGTGCTGTTCGGCTGCCTGCACGCGGGACTGGTCGTGGTGCCGATCAACTGGCGGCTGACCCCTCCGGAGATCGCCTACATCCTGGCCGACTCCGAGGCCGCCCTCGTCGTCACCGAGCCCGCGTATGCCGCGAACGTCGCCCAGGCCTCAGGAGGCCTCGCCGTACTGGACTGCGAAGCCGACCTCGCGGACCTGCCGTCGGCGGACGGCGAGCCCGTGGCGGGGGCGACCCTGCTCTACACCTCGGGGACGAGCGGACGCCCGAAGGGCGTCGTCACCACCCTGCTCAAGGTGGGCGCGCCGATCGAGCGGGTCGCGGCGACCGCGACCGCCCTCGGGGACTGGCTGGAGATCCCGCGAGGTGGCCGGAGCCTGCTGGTCGGCCCCTGGTACCACTCGGCGCAGCTGTTCTTCACCCTCTACCCGCTGCTGCGCGGCTGCTCGGTGGTGATGCGCCGCAAGTTCGACGCGGCCGAGACCCTCGCCCTCATCGACCGGTACGGCGTGACCATCTCCCACCTCGTCCCCACCCAGTTCATCCGCATGCTGCGCCTGCGCGACACGACGTTCGACGGCACGAGCCTGGTCCGGATCTGGCACGGCGGCGCGCCCTGCCCGCCCGCCGTGAAACGGGACATGATCGACTGGTGGGGCCCCGTGTTCCGGGAGTACTACGCGGCCACCGAGTCGGGCATCGTCACCCTCATCGACTCGCCGGCCTGGCTCAAGAAGCCGGGCAGCGTCGGCCGGTCGCTGCCGCCCAACGAGGTGGTCATCGTCGACGCTGACGGGCAGCCGGCGCCGCGCGGCGTCGAGGGGCGGGTCGGCATCCGGCGTAACCCGAAGCGGTCCTTCAGCTACCTCAAGGCCCCTGAGAAGACGGCCGAGGCCTACGTGGCGCCAGAGGTGTTCACGGTCGGCGACGTCGGCTACCTCGACGACGAGGGGTACCTCTTCCTCACCGGGCGGTCCGTCGAGATCATCGTCTCCGGCGGGGTCAACATCTACCCGGCCGAGATCGAGGCCGCGCTGCTGGCCCACCCCGGCGTGCGGGACGCGGTCGTCATCGGCGTCCCGGACGCCGAGTTCGGCGAACAGGTCAAGGCCCTCGTCGAACGCGAACCGGGCAGCGAGGTCACGGACGCCGAACTGGACGCGCACTGCCGGACCGAGCTCGCCGGGTTCAAGGTCCCCCGCTCGTACGACTTCGTCACCGGCCTGCCCCGTGAACCCACCGGCAAGGTGGCCAGGCAGGCGCTGCGCGAGCCGTACTGGGAACACGCGGGGCGGCGCATATGAGCACCCTGCTCGCCGATCCGGCGACCTACGCCGAGAGCGTGCCGTTCGAGGAGTTCGCCCGCCGCCGCCGTGACGATCCCGTCGCCTGGGTCGAGGAGCCCGAGCTGGTGGCGCACGCGGCCGACGGCACGGCCAGAACCCGGCAGGGGACCGGTTACTGGGCGGTGACCAGGCACGCGACCGCGCACGCCGCGTCCCGCGACCCGGCGCTGTTCTCCTCGGCCGAACGCGGCGCGTTCCTCGCCGACCCGCGCAGCCGCGCCGACCTGGAACGCAACCGGCAGCTGCTGATCAACATGGACGCCCCCCGGCACACCCGGATCCGGCGGCTGGTCAGCGCGGCGTTCACGCCGCGGGCGGTCGCCCGGCTGCGCGAATCCGTCCGCGACCACGCGGCGACCCTGGTGAAACGCCTTTCGGCGGCGGGTGGCGGCGATCTCGTCACCGACCTGGCCGCCGAACTGCCGCTGCTGGTTCTCACCGACCTGCTCGGCATGCCCCGCGAGGACCGGGGGCTGCTCTACACCTGGAGCAACAACCTGGTCGGCTTCGACGACCCGGAATTCGGCGGCGGCCAGATCGACGTGTACGCGCGCACGTTCGCCGATGCCTACGCCTACGCGGCCGAACTGGCGGAGTCGCGCCGTCGCGACCCGGGCGACGACCTGTTCACCCGGCTGGTGGCCGCCGAGGCCGACGGCAACCAGCTCACCAGACGCGAACTGGCCCAGATGTGGCTGCTGCTGGTCATCGCGGGCAACGAGACGACCCGGCATCTGATTTCCGGATCCGTGCTCGCCCTGCTCGACCACCCGGCCGAGCGCGACCGGCTCGTGGCCGACCCCGGCCTCGTTCCGTCGGCCGTCGAGGAACTCCTGCGCTGGGTCACCCCCATCATGCAGTTCCGCCGTACGGCGACCCGCGACACCGTCCTCGACGGCCGCCCGATCTCCGCCGGGGACAAGGTCGTGTTGTACTACATCTCCGCCAACCGGGACGAGCGGGTGTTCGGCGCCCCCGACACGCTGGATCTCTCGCGGACCCCCAATCCGCACCTGGCCTTCGGCATCGGCCCGCATTTCTGCCTCGGCGCTCACCTTGCCCGGCTGGAGGCCGCCGAACTGCTCCACCAACTCCGCCCCCTCCTGCCCGGACTGCGCCTCGCCGGTCCCGTACGGCGGATGCGCTCCAACTTCATGAACGCCATCACGTCCATGCCCGTCGAGTTCACTGAGAGGTAGTGATGTCGTTACATCTCTACTGGTTCCTCCCATCGCACGGCGACGGACGGGACCTGGCCGAACGCCGAGGCGGGCCGCGCTCGACGACCATCACGCGGCGCAAGCCCACGCTCGGCTACCTCGGGCAGGTGGCGCGCGCCGCCGACCAGCTCGGGTTCGAGGGTGTGCTGACCCCCGCCGGGCTGTTCTGCGAGGACGCCTGGGTCGTCGCCTCCGCGCTCGCCGCCCAGACCGACCGCCTCAAATTCATGATCGCCATTCGGCCCGGCCTCGTCGCGCCGCTGCTGGCCGCCCAGATGGCGGCCACCTTCCAGCGGATCTCCGGCGACCGGCTCCAGTTCAACGTGGTCATCGGCGGCGACCCCGACGAGCAGCACCGCTTCGGCGACTGGCTGGACCACGACGCCCGCTACGACCGGGCCGGGGAGTTCCTGCGGATCCTGTCCGGGGTGTGGGACGGCAAGCCGTACACCTTCGAGGGCGTCCACTACCAGGTGCGCGACGCGCTGCTGACCAGACCGCCCGCCGTGCCGCCCACCGTGTTCCTCGGCGGTTCGTCCGGCGCGGCGCGACAGGCCGCGGCGGAGCACGCCGAGGTGTACCTGACCTGGGGTGAGTCGCCGGGAGGGCTGGCCGGGATGTTCAAACAGGCCAGGCAGGAGGCCGAGGAACACGGGCGCGCCCTGTCGTGCGGCACCCGGCTGCACGTGATCACCCGGGAGACGGCCGACGAGGCGTGGGCGGAGGCCGACCGGCTGATCGCGGGCCTTGACGCCGAGACCATCGCCGCCGCGCAACGCCGGTTCGCGGCGTCGGAGTCCGAGGGCCAGCGGCGGATGGCCGCCCTGCACGGCGGCGGCCTGGAGATCTACCCCAACGTCTGGACCGGGTACGGCCTGGCCCGCCCCGGCCCGGCCGCCGCCCTGGTCGGCAGCCATGCCGAGGTCGCCGACCGGATCGCCGAGTTCCACGCGGCCGGGGCCAACCACCTGATCCTGTCCGCGCAACCGCATCTGGAGGAGGCCTACACCTTCGCCGAGGGCGTCATGCCGATCCTGCGCGCGCGGGGGTTGCTATGACGCCGTTCCACGTGCTCGTCGGCAATCCGAAACCGCACTCGAGGACCCGGCAGATCGCCGTGCACTCGGCGCACGCGCTGGGGGCGTCACTGGGCGGGACGGTCGGCGAGCCGCGGCTGATCGATCTGGCCGAACTGATGGCCGACCTGCTCGGGCAGTGGAACGGGGGAGGTGGCCTGGACGAGATCCTGACCGCGGTGCGGACGCCCGGGGGGTTGCTGCTCGTGGCCAGTCCCACGTTCAAGGCCGCCTACACGGGACTGCTGAAACTCTTCATCGACCTGCTGCCGAAGGGCGGCCTGCGGGATGTGGTGGCCGTGCCGTTGATGACGGCCGCCAGCCCTCGGCATGGTCAGGTCGCCGAGACCATGCTCGGCCCGCTGCTGGCCGAGGTCGGCGCGAGCGTGCCGGCCCCGGCGCTGTGCCTGCTCGAAGCCGAGTTCGACGCGCTCGACGGCAAACTCGGCCCGTGGCTGGAGCAGGCCGTGCCGGTGCTGCGGCGTTCACTCGGCTGATATGGCTCCCCGGCGGCGCAGCCGGCCGATCCACCCCTGCGCCGTGTGACTCGGGACGTCGTAGTGCTTGGCGACTCCGGCGATGCTGCCGGTGTCGGCGTAAACCTGCTGCAGCTCGTCCGGATCGGGCATCTTGCGGTATGCCCTGGCGCCGGGAACCGCCATCGCCGTGGCCGCCGCGCGGCGTGTGCGGCGCGGGCGCGCGGAGGCCTGGGCGGCCGGCGGCGCGGGGGCCGTCAGCGGCGCCGCCGGCGACGACTGGGTCGCGAACGCGCGGGCCAGGCTCTCCAGATCGACCGAAGGAAGGTCGCCACTAGTGAGGTCGGCTCCCGCGGTGGCCCGCACGGTCAGCTCGACGACGTGGGGCTCCCCGTGGACCACCTCGATGCGTACCACCATCTCTGGCCGAGTCGCGCGCGCCGCCTCTTCGCCGGCCTCCGGCGCGATCGTCACCGTATAGCGCTTCACAGTCTCTCCCGGAACCTCAAACAGGACTCATGAGACCAGTGTGAGGCTCCCGCGGGGAAGCTGCAAACGCGATAGTGCTAACAGGATACTGCAATCGGGGGCCCGGCCTCTAACCGTACGCGGTGGAGGAAGACCAGATGGTCACGAACAGGACCCACATCGGGGTCCGACGAGTGCCGAGGCCAGATGGCCGACCACGTACCGGTCGGCGGGCGGGGCGAGTCTGGCCAGGTCGTGAAGGGACGAGACGTACGGTCCCGCGGACGGCCGCGCCGTGGGCATCCCAGATACGGGATAGAAGAGCACCGCGGTCCTCGGCTGTGCTTCGGTGAGCAGCACGATGACCCGGTCGCGCAGCACGGCGGGCATCAGGATCAGGTTGCTTGTGCTGGTGCTGTGCTCGCTGTCGCACATGGTGTCCACCAGGAGCGTGGAACCGTCCAGGCGGATGCCCGGGTTGAGATCGGAGAGCAGCAGCGGCAACCCTCCGTTCGCCAGTCGCGACATCCGATAGCGCAGGTCGGCCTCCAGCACGTCGCGCAGGCGCGCGCGGGTCTCCCAGGTGTGGGCGCGCACGGCCCGGGTGGCCGGACACGGGCGGGCCGCTGCCGGCCGGGGCCGGCAGCGGGTGACGTGAACATGTGACGCTGAGTCATGGCCGACGCCGGACCGGTTATTTGAATTCTTGACGAAAAATAGGCCGGCAAGCGCACTAGCAATTGGTGCGACTTTGAGCTGAAGGCTCGCGGGTTGTTTTGTCTCAATTAACAACCGCATAACCATCTCGGACTCCTGGGTCGGGGGGCTGCCCAGCTAGATACAACTATCACCCGATAAACAAGGCGGTCAATGCTCGCGAATCTCTCTCGACGGCCTGGTGTCCATTCAGGGGAGGGGCGTCAGACGGTGCTCGGCGAACGTAACCAGGTGCCGATCCCGCGAGAGCTGCGTGAATGGCATCGATCGCCGTCAGGTGCGGTCGATCACCGCTTCCTCTGCGACAGGGGAACCGAGGGCGTGTCTCCGACCTGATCACTTCTGTTCACGCCCGCGTAACATCGGCGACAAGCTCAGCGGAGGGCGGGGGCCTGCTCGGCGGGGACGCGGCGGAACAGGAGCCCCTGCACCGGAACGGTGACGGCCCTGCCGAGCCGGACCTTCGCCAGGCGGGCCAGGACGACGGCGGCGACCAGCGTGGCGGCCATGACCGCCATTCCCGTGGTGCCGAGGGTGAGGCGGGGGCCGATGCCGTCGCAGAGCCAGCCGAGCAGGGGGCCGCCGATCGCGCCGGCGCCCGCGCTCACCACGCCCTGGACGGCGATGACGCGCCCGCGCATGTGATCGGGGCTGTCCAGCTGGACACGCGCGCCGAACGTCGTGTCGATGATCACGGCGCCGACGGCGATCGGGGCCATCAGCGAGGCGAAGGTCGTCATGCCCGGCATCAACCCGCTCGCGGTCTGCGCGACGCCGGTCAGCAGGGCCGTGCCGAGCAGCAGGCCCACCGTGAGGTGACGACGACCGGCCGCGATCACGCCTCCGGCTACCGTCCCGATCGCGAAGACCGTCGACAGCAGGCCGTACCCGCCCGGTCCCGCGTGGAGCGGGCCCGCGCTCATGGCGGCCATGGTCACCTGGTAGTTGCGGCCCAGGCTGCCGAGGACCAGTGCCAGCGCCAGCAGTACGGCGAGCCGAGGCGTGCGGAGCACGTAGGAGAGCCCGGCACGGACGCTGGCCGCGCTCGCCTCGGTGGGCACGAGCCGGTGCATCTCGGAGGAGCGCATGGCGGCGATCGCCGCGATCACGGCGAAGAAGCTCGCCGCGTTGATGAGGAACAGACCGCCCGCGCCGGTGAGGGGGAGGAGCACTCCGGCCAGGCTCATGCCGAGGATGCGGCCCGCCGAGTTGATGACCGAGCCGAGCGCCATGGCGTTGGGCAGGTCCGCCGGAGGGACCACCTCCGCGCCGAACTTGCCGAGCGCGGGGCCGCCGATCGCGCTGACCACGCCGCTGGCGAGGACGAGTCCGTAGATCGGCGTCATCGAGGTGGGACCGCTCATCGCGGCACATGCGATGGTGGCGGCGACGATCGCGTGGGCGATCTGTGTGACCAGCACGACCGGGCGGGTCGGGAGCCTGTCGGCCAGGGAGCCGCCCCACAGCCCGAGCAGCAGCGTGGGGAGCGCCTGAAGCACCAGGCTCAGGCCCACGCTGGTCGCCGAACCGGTCGCGGACAGGATGAGCCAGTTGACCCCGAGCACCTGCATCCAGGTGCCCGTGACCGAGACGAGGTCGGCCCCTGCCCAGAGCCGGTAATTGTGGTGGTTGAGAGATCGCAGCGTCGCCGCAGGTAAAGGCACGGGTTTGCCCTTCTTTAGGCATTCTCGGGAGAACGAACACCGTACTTAGGGGCATAGATTCCGATTTGTCGCGAATGTGGGATATATCACGCACTGGTATGGGTTTAGGGTAGATTATCCGCTTCGCGAAGGGGTGCGGCGGCCAAGCGCTTGCTAGATGTACGCTCACGTCCATGCGCTTCGGAGTCAACCTGGGGCTGCTGCACCCGGCGGTCTGGACGGACGTGGCCGTCGCCGCCGACGAGCTCGGCTACGAGTCGGTGTGGCTGCCCGAGCACCTGGTCCTGACCACGGACATGGCCGACTCCGGCTACCCCGGCGCGGCGGACGGGCGCCCCCCGGTGCCGCCCGAGACGCCGCTGTTCGACGCCCCCACCTTCCTGGCCTCCATCGCCGCGCGCACCCGTCACGTGCTCCTGGGCACGTACGTCTACCTCTTCGGGCTGCGGCACCCGCTGGTCGCGGCGCGGGCGTTCGGCACGCTCGACTGGGTGTCCGGCGGGCGGGCCGTCATCGGCGTGGGCGCCGGGTGGATGGCGGAGGAGTGGCGCGCCCTGGAGCTCGACTTCGCCACCCGCGGCGCGCGTCTCGACGAGGCGATCGAGGTCGCGAAGCGGCTGTGGACCGAGCCGGTCGTCAGCCATCGGGGCCGGTTCTACTCCTTCGACAGGGTCGTGTTCGAGCCGAAGCCGATCTCCCGGCCGCACCCTCCGCTGCTCGCGGGCGGGGAGAGCGCCGCCGCGCTGCGCCGGGCCGTAGGGCTCTGCGACGGGTGGATCAGCATGCCGCACACGCTTGAGAGCGCGCGGCCGCAGATCGAGCGCCTGCGGCGGATGCTCGACGAGGCCGGTCGCGACCCCGGGCCGTTCCAGCTGACGGTGAGCGCCTTCGAGGCGCCGCCGGAGCAGGTCGCGGCGTTCGAGGAGCTGGGCGTCCACCGGCTGATCGTCCGTCCCGCGCGGCGGTCCCGGCAGGCGGTGGAGCAGCTCGCCGCCTTCGCCGGCCGCTACGGGATCTCTCCGGCGATCAAGTGACTCAGCCGGGCAGATGGGAACGGTCGTCGTAGGCCAGGAGCCGGTAACCGCCGGCGGCCCGCCGCCAGGTGGTGATGGAGCCGTTGCCCGCCAGGCCGATCCCGGCGATGGCGAGGATGTCGGCGTCGGTGAGCCGTTCGAGGATCTGCCGGAAGAACAGCACGACCGCGTCGTGGGCCACGATCAGCACGCGACGGTGGCGGTGGTCGGCCTCGACGTCGGCCAGCACACCGCGGAGCCGCTCGGCGACGTCGAGGAACGACTCACCGCCGGGCGGCCGGTAGCGCAGGGTGTCGCGGGCCTCCTTCGCCGGTTCGCCGGGAAACCGTTCCCGCACGACGGCCGGGTGCAGGTGCTTGAGCTGTCCGCGGTCCCGGTCGCGGAGCCGTACGTCGACTCGATGGCAGGGCAGCGGCCGGCCCGCGGCGCCGAGCTCCCGCTCGGCGATCTGCCAGGTCTGCCCGGCCCGCAGGTACGGCGAGCACCACACCATGTCGGGGGCCTCGTCCTCGCCTAGAGCGGCCAGCCACCGGCCCACCGCGGCGGCCTGCCGTTCACCCAGGCCGGTCAGCGAGATCGCCATGTCGTCGGAGGGAATGACCGCCGTCCCGTCGATCTCGGCGGCGGCGAAGGCGGCGTTGCCGGTGCTCTGGCCGTGCCGCACCGCGTACAGCAGGTCGGCGGGCCCGGATCGCTCGGGGTGCGGGCAGGTCGTCACAGGGTCCTCCAGCGGGTCAGCGGCGTCCCCCGTACAGGGAGACCCGCTCGTCCTTCTCGTGGTCGAACTCCTCGGTGAGGAAGAGGTCGTGCCGCCAGGGCGCGCAGGCGATGTTGACGGTCCACTGTTCGTAGTACCACTCGACGCCGGCGCCGCTGAAGCGGAAGTTGGCCCGATAACGGGCCCGGTCTCCCGGACGGAGGAGGAACACCTGCCCCGGGTGCCGATTCGCCGGATACGCGGCCCACACCGGAGACCGGGCGACTCGGAGCCCGGACTGCGGCGCTTCCTCGAACCGCAGCCCGTTGAGCCGCCCTGGCAGGGAATGGGCGCCGGCCGCGCTGGTGGCGGCATATCCGGTCCGCTCGTCGGCGAGCACGTCGTGGAGGAGAAGAGGCCCGTCCGGCATCGGCGGCAGCTCGAACGCCGAGGGGATCTCGCGCCGGCGCGCGGCCTCGCCGGCGCCGCGCCCCCGCTTGGTCCACCGGACCACGACCCGCTGCACGATCACCATGTGCCGGCCGCGCCGCCGAACGCCGCGCGGAGTTGGGCCATGTCGTGCCGGTCCCGGTCGGTCGGCTCGTACCCCTGGTGGAAGTGGACCTGCTGGGCCGCCGACAGGCAGGGCAGGGCGTCGCCGGTCTCCGCGTAGCCGGCCTGTTCCAGCGTTCCGATCACCACGGGCTCCTGCTCGGCCCGGTGGGCGAGGTCGAGGTCACGGTGCTCCCGGGTGACCCGGCCCACCAGGGCGTCGATTCCCCAGCCGCCACCGATCCAGACCTCGCAGCCCGCCGTACGCAACAGGGTCAGAACGCGCAGGACTTCCGCTGCTTCGAACACGGCACGAGCCTGTCATCCGGGCCCCGCGGAGGTCGATCGGTTTTCCACTCTCAGCGGCGGGGGATCATCAGCCATTCACGGGCCCGGCCGAGAGCCAGCTCGGCGTCGGCCGCTGCCGCCAGGTTCCGGAGCCGGGAACCGTCCCGAGGGTCGAGCAGGACCTTGTACGGCTCGCCGTCCAGGACAACGTCGTAACGGCGGAAGCGTGGCGACGAGCGCCGGGAGGGGTTGAGCACCCCGTCCACGTCCAGCAGGATGAGCGGCCTCATCAGGCGTCCAGCGTCGGGCCGAGGTGTTTACCGTAGTGCCAGACCAAGGATCAACGGGCGTCGTGAGGTGAGCGGGGTGTCCGTTCGGCGATCCTGGTCACCCACGGTCAACCACAGACGGCCGAACGTGCACACGGGCACCAATGGAATCGCAGGTCGCGGGGTAAGGAGGGGGATGTCGCAGGTCTAACCGAAAGGGATTGAAATGACGAGTCGTTGTGGGGCAAGTGGGATTTCCGGCGTGGCCGTACGGCTATTGCCGTTGACCGCGCTCGCGATCGTGATGTCGGGGGCCGTCACGCCGCCGGAGGCGGAGGCGGAGGCGAGCGCCGGGTGGCCGCAGGGCTCGCATGGTGGGCAGGGTCAGCATGGCAACGGCAACACCCACAACGAGAACGGCAAGCGCCACAAGAGGTATTCGGCGGTGAAGAGCCCGACCATCATGCGCGGCACGCAGCAGATCTCGATCAGCGTCAGCGAGAAGACCTATACCCAGGCCGCTTTCTGCAAGAAGACGCCACACGCCTGCAACATCTCGCAGAAGGTCCAGCCGTTCAACTAGCTGCGCGCGATTTCCGGGCGGTGCCGAGGACATGGCTTATCCCGTGGGAGGCGAACCGGTCGACGCGCCCGACGGCGTAGCCCGCCTCCTCGATGGCGATCACGGTGTCCCGGGCGGGGTGACAGCCGCCGCAGGCCTGCGACCACAGGGGGGTCACGAGGCTCTCGGCCATCGCGGCGAGCGGGTTGGCCGACCGCACGTGCTCGTAGAACCGCAGCTCGCCACCGGGCTTGAGGACTCGCCCGATCTCGGCCAGGGTCCGGCCGAGGCGCCGTGCCGTACAAAGGACGAGCGAGCAGACGACGGCGTCCGCGGACTCGTCCGGCAGGGGAAGACGGCTGAGATCGGCCGGGGTGACCAGATCGACCGGGACGGGGGCGTCCGAGCAGACCGTCCTGACCGTCGGAAGCAGGAACGGGTTGGGTTCCGCGACGACGATCCGGGCGACGGCGTCCGGGTAGCAGGTGAACTTGACGCCGTCGCCCGCGCCGATCTCCAGCACCGTCCCGGTGAGACCCTCAAGGAGACGCCGGCGCTCCTCCGTCGGCCGTGTGGACGGGCCGTGACCGGCGTACACGGAACGCGGATGGTGGAACTGCTCCATGCCGCGACCATGCCGTGGCCTCATGTCCGGAGGTCGGTCCTCCCCGAGCGAACGCGTCGTCATGAGGCCCACTATGGAGGCGTTCGTCACGCTCCGGCGGCGTTCCTGACTGAACCCTGACGGCCGATCCCGGTATCGCCACGCGTTCTTGACGCCGGCCGATCGAGGGGCATACGGATATATACGTTTTCTTGACGCCATGATCACGGGAATCCCAGTCTGACCTCAGTAGGGTGCTTTGCGTCTTTGTGTGCGCTTGATGTGAGGTGACGGGTTGGCCGGGTCGGTGCAGTCCGCGACGGCCGGGAACCGGTCGCTGCGGGCGTGGCTGCTGGACGGGCTCCAGCAGGAGGACCTGAAGGCGGTGGGTCCGCACGGGCCCGAGGCTCCGCACAAGCAGCACTCGTGGTGGCAGGTCATGTGCCTCACGGGCGTCGACTACTTCTCGACACTCGGCTACCAGCCGGGGATCGCCGCGCTGGCCGCGGGGGCCCTGTCGCCGATCGCCACCCTGCTTCTCGTCCTGCTGACCCTGTTCGGCGCGCTGCCGATCTACCGGCGGGTCGCCGTCGAGAGCCCCCACGGGCAGGGCTCCATCGCCATGCTGGAGAAGCTGGTCCCGCAGTGGTGGGGCAAGCTGTTCGTGCTGGTCCTGCTCGGCTTCGCGGCCACCGACTTCGTCATCACCATCACCCTGTCGGCCGCCGACGCGACGGCCCACATCCTGGAGAACCCGTTCGTGCCGGGCTTCCTGGAGGGGCACCAGGTCCTCGTCACGCTGGTGCTCGTCGCCCTGCTCGGCGGGATCTTCCTGAAGGGCTTCCGCGAGGCCATCGGCATCGCCGTCGTGCTGGTGGGCGTCTATCTCGTGCTCAACGCGGTCGTGGTCACGGTCGGGCTGCTCCACGTGATGCGCCAGCCGGACCTCGTCGTGAGCTGGCAGAACGTGCTGACCACCGACCACGGCAGCCCGATCGGCATGATCGCCGTCTCGTTGTGGGTGATGCCCAAGCTGGCGCTCGGGATGTCCGGGTTCGAGACCGGTGTCGCCGTGATGCCGCTCGTCAAGGGCGGCCTCTCGGGGCGGATCAAGGGCACCAAACGACTGCTCACCGTCGCCGCCCTGATCATGAGCGTCTTCCTGATCTTCAGCAGCTTCGTCACCGCCGTCCTGATCCCGGCGAAGGAGTTCGGGAAGGGCGGCAAGGCGAGTGGCCGCGCCCTGGCCTATCTCGCCCACGGCTTCCTGGGCGACTGGTTCGGCACGCTGTACGACGTCAGCACGATCGCGATCCTCTGGTTCGCGGGCGCGTCCGCGATGGCCGGGCTGCTCAACCTCGTGCCCCGCTACCTTCCCCGGTACGGCATGGCCCCCGACTGGACGCGGGCCGTACGGCCTCTGGTGCTGGTCTTCATGGTCATCGCGTTCGCCATCACGATCATCTTCGGCGCCGACGTCGAGGCGCAGGGCGGTGCGTACGCCACGGGGGTTCTGGTGCTCTTCATGTCGGCCAACGTCGCGGTGGCCATAGCCGCGGCCAGGGCGGGGCAGGTCAGGCTCCTGATCGCGTTCTCCCTGATCGGCGTGGTGCTGGCCTACACCCTGGTTGCCAACGTCTTCGAGCGGCCGGACGGCGTCAAGATCGCCTTCTTCTTCATCGTCGCGATCATCGTCACCTCGCTGGTCTCGCGGGCCACCCGCTCCACCGAGCTTCGGGTGACCGAGGTGCATCTCGATCCGCTCGCCGAGCGGTTCGTCATCGAGGCGTGCGGCGACATCCATCTGATCGCCAATGAGCCGCACGAACGGAACCAGACCGAGTACAACGACAAGCTCCGGGAGCAGTGGCTGAACCATCGCCTGCGCACCTCCGAGCCGGTCATGTTCGTCGAGGTGACCGTGCCGGACGCCTCGGAGTTCGAGACCGAGCTGCGGGTCCAGGGCGAGGAGCGGTACGGCCATCGCATCCTGAGGATCGAGAGCTCGACGGTCCCGAACGCGCTCGCCGCGCTGCTGCTCTACCTCCGGGACCGCACCGGCCGGGCGCCGCACATCTACTTCCACTGGGCCGAGGGCAATCCGATCGTGGCCATGCTCCGCTACCTGATGTTCGGCGGGGGAGACGTGCCGCCGCTGACCCGCGAGGTCCTGCGGCAGGCCGAACCCGACGTCGAGCGGCGCCCGCACGTCCACGTCGGCTAGACATCTGGGCTCCTCAGGCCGGGACGAGACAACATGACGTATCAACAAAAGGCTTATCATGACCGTCATGACGGAACCGCGATGGCTTGACGAGCGGGAGGCCCGCATCTGGCAGGCCTATCGCGATGTGCGCCGAGAGCTGCAGAGTGCGCTGGACCGGCAGCTCGTCCGCGACGCGGGTCTGTCCGGTGCCGACTACGCGCTGCTGGTGCCGCTGTCCGAGGCGCCCGAGGGCGCCCTGCGGGCGCGCGACCTGGGCCTGTCGGTCGGGTGGGACCGCAGCCGGTTGTCTCACCAGGTCGGCCGGATGGAGAAGCGGGGGCTCGTCACCCGCGAGGAGTGCGTCGAAGACGCCCGGGGCTCGATGGTGCGGCTGACCGCCGCCGGCCGGGCCGCCATCGAGGCCGCCGCGCCGGAGCACGTGGAGACCGTCCGGCGCTATTTCTTCGATCCGCTGACCGACGAGGAGCTCGACCAGCTCGGTGACGTGTTCCACCGGCTGCTCGCCAGGCTCGCCCAGGGCGACGCCTGATCCGCGTCAGCACGCGGTCTGGTCAAAACGGAAGTCGCCGTCCTGCCGGGGTCCGCAGGTCCAAGTCGATCTGAGGCGCTGGTTTCCTCGGCTTGGCGATGCGAATTCGCCGCATGGCATGGAACTCCTGTCCTTCAGCAGGTTCTTCGGTGGGTCTTTCAGTGGGTACGGCTGAGCGGGCAGCTCGAACCAGACGACCTTTCCCGGCCGTCCGGCATCCGAGGGGCGGCTCCCCCATGACCGGGACAGCCGGTCCACCAGGAGCAGCCCCCGGCCGGTATCGGAGATCGGCTCGGGGTTGTCGTCCCGCACCTCGCAGCGGGGCGTGCCGCCCCGGAGGACGAGGGTGAGGACGGGCTCTCCCCATCCGTGGCACAGGGCGTTGGTGACCAGCTCGCTGACGAGCAGCTCGGCGACCTCGTGCTGCCCGCCGTAACCCCAGGCGGCCAGCTGCGAGCGGACCCGGCGCCGCGCGGTGGACACCGACGCGACGTCCCGGGGAAGAACCCACGACATGCGCCGCTGAAGCGCCTGAGCGCCTGTCCTGGCTGATGTTCTGTGGGAGCGATGACTCGGCATTCCTTCCCCCAAGGGCGTGAAGCGTGGCTGTTTCCTCCACCATCACGGCGGCGGGCATTCGCCGTCTGCGCCGACAGCCCCCATTTCGGGGCCATGCCAACGGCACCCGGGACATTCCTGCTGGCTGCAATGCCGTACCCGCGGATTCCTGCGATCCTGGGGTCGTGGCCCTGTGTTGCCTCATCGTCGACGACAACGATCGCTTCAGGGAAGCCGCCCGCCGGCTGCTCGAACACGAGGGAATCACCGTCGTCGGCGAGGCATCGACGAGCGCCGAAGCCGTCCGGCAGGCCGGCGAGCTCCGGCCCACTGTCGCGTTGGTCGACATCGACCTGGGGGAGGAGAGCGGCTTCGACGTGGCCTCGCGGCTCTCGCACACGACCGACGTGGAGCCGCCCAGCGTCATCCTGATCTCGACCTACTCGCAGAGGGACTTCGCGGACATGATCGAGGCCAGCCCCGCCGTCGCGTTCCTCCCCAAGCCGGATCTCTCAGCGAGGGCCATCCAGGAGATCCTCGAGCGGAGCGGCCGCGACTAGAGCGCCGGTCTGGTGAGGGAAGAAGGTGCGGGCCCCTTCCGCCCCGCCCTTGTGGCGTGATCATGCAGTACGAGGGTGCGCCCGACGGACGGGCACCGCATGATCACAAACGGTGTCGGCGCTGATCAGACCGCGTACGGCGGAATCCATGCATGATCACGATCCGGGGAACCCCACGTCCCCCGAGCTTCCCGGGAAACCCTGCATGATCATGGTGAGGGGGGTACCTGACCGGCCCTCTTGACCGGACTTGACCGGACTAGACCGCCTGGAGGAAGGTGATGACGGCGAGCACGCGCCGGTGGTCGTCTTCCGTCTCCGGGAGCCGCATCCGCGACATGATGCTGCGCACGTGCTTCTCGACCGTGCCCTCGGTGATCCAGAGCTGGTGGGCGATCCCGGCGTTCGACCGGCCCTCCGCCATCAGCGACAGCACCTCGCGCTCCCGCTTGGTGAGCGACTCCAGCGGGTCGTTCCTGCGGCGCGTGGTGATCAGCTCTCGCACCAGGGTGGGATCGACGACCGCGCCGCCGTTGACGATCCGCCCGGCCGTCTCGATGAAGTCCGCCACGTCGGTGACCCGGCTCTTGAGCAGGTAGCCGACGCTGCGCCCGGTCGCGAGCAACTCCATCGCCTGCTCGACCTCGACGTGCGCCGACAGCAGGAGTATGCCCGTGTCCGGGAACTCCGCGCGGATCACCCGGGCCGCGTCGAGGCCCTCGGCCGCGTGCCCCGGCGGCATCCGGATGTCGAGGATGACGAGGTCCGGGCGGTGCTCGCGGGTGATGGTGACGATCCCCGGCGCGTCCGCCGCCTGGCCGACGACCTCGAACCCCGACCGCTCGAGCAGGCTCGCCAGCCCCTCGCGCAGCAGTACGTCGTCGTCCGCCAGCGCGATGCGCGTCCGGCCTTCGTCCACCGCCCCGTCGCCCCTGTTTCGAATGGTTTGTCGACTCTCATCCTCAATAGTCGTTATGCTGGGGATTGAATCCCAATAACACCATTTTCGACTATCCGAGCAATCGCCCGCACGGCGGGAGCGGCCAGCGGAAGTAGTCAACCAGATCCGCTGGGCGCCCCGGTGGAAGCGGGAGTTGTGAAGCCATTATGCGCCCGTGGCTGATGTCGCTGTTGTTACGCCCGACGCGCCCGTCCCGCACACTGGGGATCGTGGTCGCCGCCGCGTGCATAGTCGCGGAAACTTTGCTGACATACGTGCTGAAGCCCGTCGCGCCCGAGAGCTCTCTCGGCGTCATCTATCTCCTCGGCGTCCTCGCGGTCTCGGTCATCTGGGGCCTTGGCCTCGGGTTGGCGACCGCCATCGCCAGCGGTCTCGCCTTCGACTTCTTCCACCTTCCGCCTTTCGGCACCTTGGAAATCAGGGATAAATGGGCGTGGGCGCCGCTCCCCATCTTCCTGATCGTCGCGCTCATCACCAGCTTGGGCGCGTCGCTGATGCGCTCACTGGCGCTCGACGCCGACCGGCGGCGCCAGGAGGCCGACCTCGCCCGTGACGAGCTGGGCCGCATCGCGTCGGAACAGGCAGCGCTCCGGCGGGTCGCGACGCTCGTGGCCCGCGGCGTGTCGGCCGCGGAGCTCTTCGGCTCCGTCGCCTTCGAGGTCGGTCTCCTCCTCAAGGCGGACTGTACGGCGATAGCCCGCTACGAGCCCGACCGGTCGGTGGTCGTGACCGGCTCGTGGAGCGATCGCGGCCCGGACTTCGTGCTCCCGCTCGGCTCGCGCTGGCCGCTCGAGGAGCGGAGTGTCTCGGCGCTGGTGCTGCGGACCAGGCGGCCGGCGCGCGTGACGGACTACGACGGCGCCGGTGGAGAGATGTCCGCGTGGATCAGGGAGCGGGGCATCGGCGCGTCGGTCGGCACCCCGATCATCGTCGAGGCGCGCCTGTGGGGCGTGATCGTGGCCGGTTTCCTGTCCCCAGAGCCGGAGCCGGACAGCACCTGCGGGCGCATGCTCGACTTCACCAAGCTCGTCGCGACCGCGATCTCCAACGCCGAGGCCCGGGACGAGCTCGCCGCCTCCCGTGCCCGCGTCATCGCCGCCGCCGACGACACCCGGCGCCGGATCGAACGCGATCTGCACGACGGGGCCCAGCAGCGCCTCGTCTCGCTCGGGCTCGAACTGCGGGCCGCCGAGGCCACCGTGCCGCCCGAACTGGTGAACCTCAAGGCGCAGCTGTCCCACACGGTTCAGGGCATGACCGGCGTGCTGGAAGAGCTGCAGGAGCTCTCCCGCGGCATCCACCCGGCCATCCTCTCCAAGGGCGGCATCGGGCCCGCGCTGAAGATGCTCTCGCGCCGCTCCGCCGTACCGGTGGAGCTCAGTCTCCACGCCGACCGGCGCCTCCCGGAGCGCGTCGAGGCGGCCGCCTACTACGTCGTGGCCGAGGCGCTGACCAACATCGCCAAGCACGCACAGGCCTCCGTCGCCCGCGTCGATCTCAGCGTGGACGACTCCGCCGTCCGGATCTCCGTACGCGACGACGGGATAGGAGGGGCCGACCCCGGCAACGGGTCGGGCCTCGTGGGGCTCAGAGACCGCGTCCAGGCGCTCGGCGGCAGCATGGAGGTCACCAGCCCCGCCGGAACCGGCACCTCACTGGTTGCCACCGTCCCATTGGGCACGGTCCCGTTGGGCGCGGCCCCAATGGAGTAGGCCCCTACTCATGCGGCGCTCCCGCGTGGCCCCGCACTCTCGTCACGAGACAAGCGAACGGCGGGAGCGTGGCTGTGACGACCGACAACGGGGCGACGTCCTTCGTATTCAATCCCGGTGACAGCGATCTGGGCCTGTTCGACGCGGTCCCCGAGGCACTCACCGGCGACGTCGAGATCGGAGACCTCTTCCGGGTGCCGGGAGGCCGGCGGCTGGGCAGGCTGGGCAGGCTGGGGACGGAGCTGCGGGAGGGGACGCTGGGCACGGGGCTACGGGAGGGGACGCTGGGCACGGGGCTACGGGAGGGGTCGCTCGGTCTCGATCTCGGGGCACGGTTGCCCGGCCATGACGGCATCGCCACCGACCCGCCGGAGTTCCCACGGCTCGACGATCCGCCGATCCTCTGGAAGGACCCCCTGCTCACCGACCGGATCTTCTGGGTCGACCCGGACCTCCAGTGGCCGCCGGCGGTGGTCCGGCCGCCGGTCCCGGCGTCGGCGCACCGGAGAGACCTGACGGTCCCCATCGCGCCGCGCGCCGCGCCGACCGACGGCGATCTCTTCGAAAGCCCGGACGGAACCGTCAAGTACGCGCTGCCGCGCTACTCGCTCGCCTTCGACAAGGTGGGCACGACCGACGAGCCGCGCGTCGTCATCGCCGACCGCGACGGAACGGCCACTCTCATGCTGACCTTCGTCGAGGCGCCGTCGCCCGCCGCGGGGCCGGGGGTCGCCGAGCTGCCGCACGTCATCAGCGTCTCCATGAAATACCGCGTCCCCGTGATCAGCGGCGAGTCCCTCGTGCTGGAGCTGCCGTTCCCCAGCGTGCGCCTCGACGCCACGCAGACGGTCGTGACCGCCGAGATGCCGCTGACCACTCCGGGGCTGCGCCAGCAGGTCCTCGCCGCGCTCGCCTCGCTGGAGGCGGCCGTGTCCCTCGTGGTCGGCCGCGGGGTGACGGTCGGCGTGCCGACGGGGGAGACGCTGGAGGACGGCCTGCCCGGCTACCGCCAGGAACGGCTGCTCCTGGAATGGACCGCTCCACCGACCCCGCTGGTCCTCTCCGACGCCCAGCGGGAGCGGCTCGGGGGAGACCCCGGGGGCCTGCGCCCGATGGGCCGCGTCCGGGTGCCCTTCGACGGGCGCAGCCACTCCTACTGGCAGGACCCGGCGCGTCCCGAGCGGTACTACTACCTGCCCGACCGCTTCCTCCTCGCGCGGCTCGCGAGCGCGGGCCGTCCACCGGCTCTGCGGGTGCGGGCCACGGGCGCGGCGTCCGAAGACGCGGTGCGCGTGACCATGGAGTTCTCCGCCCAGCCGGTCCTCCAGCGGGAGCGGCTGGAGGCGGCCCGGCCGATCCTGGAGCAGGAGGCCAGAGCGAAAGGCGCTTCCGGGCCGGTGCGCCTGGAGATCCTGCCGGACGCCCAGCCCGTCCTGCGGCTCGCGCTGCCCGAAGGCGGCGCCCCGTCGTCCGCCCTGACCGAACGGCCCGCGGCCGAGATCGATCTGGAGCTCGGCGTCACCCACGCCGAGACGCTGGGGATCGAGGACTTCCGCCTCGTCTACGACGCGCTCTTCGGGGCCTCCCTCAGCCTGCTGCGGGGAGAGGTGCGGGTCGGGGCGGGCGGCGGCACCCCCGACGACGTGCCGCTCGAGCTGCGCCTGGACCGCACGGCAGGCGACGTGCTCGCCCTCACCCCGACCGAGAGCTCCGCCACGCGGATCACCGCCCGCCTGACGAACGCCATCGAGAGCCCGGTGCGGCCGGGACGGCTCGTGGCCGTGGCGCTCTGCGGGGACCGGCGCGTCCCGCTCCGCATCGAGGGACTCCCCGGCGATGCGGTCCTGGCGGCCGGCGAGGGCGTGGACGTGCGTCTGGTGCCCGAAACGTCCCTGCCGGAGGGCGGCGCCGACACGATCGCGCTCGACCAGAGCGACGCCGTGGCCGAGCCCGACCGCCAGGCGATCTGGGCCCTCGTGTTCGACCGGAGCGCCCAGCCCCAGCTCACCCGGGACGTGCGGGTGGAGGCCGTCCCGGCCCTCTTCGCCGGCCCGCCGGGTGATTCGGGTGATCGGGTCGCGATGTTCGTGGTGGTCGTGGAGCGCGGCGGCACGGTCCGGCTCACCGAGACCGAGCTCAGCGCCGTCACCACCGTGCGCGTGCCGGTGCAGCCGCTGCTCACGGGCGCTCCGATCCCTCCGCTGCGCTACCGCACCGAGACGTTGTGGCAGTCAGGGGGCGTCGGCGTGAGCGAATGGCGCGAGACGGACGCCACCATCCTCCTGCCCATGAAGACGGCCCCCGGGACGGGCGGTGCGTGATGACATCCCCCACCGGCCTGCTCACCGGCTTGCTCACCGGCCTGCCTGACCTCGGCGCGCCGCTCACCTCACTGCCGGGCGCCGTCTTCCGCGGCTTCGACGACAACGGCCTGGCGGTGGCCGTACCGGACGTCCTGGACCTCGAACGGCAGGCGGACGGTTCGGCGGCGCTGCTCGTGACGCTGGTCCGCGGTGAGGAGCCGCCCTACGGGCGGATCGAGGCCGGGTTCGCGGTCGGCACCCGCCTGCCCGAGATCGGGGCGGCCGCCGTGGCGCAGGGGCAGATCATCAGGCTCGCCGAGGCCGAGGTGCGGGGAGGCGTGCTGGAGTTCACCGCCAGGCTCGGCCGCGTGGCGGAACAGGTGCTCGTCCCCGCGTTCGAGCTCGCCCCCGGCCTGCTGGCACGGGCCAGGGTCGCCGCGATCCTCTCCCCGGAGGCCGCCACGCTCGCGGCGCGGCTCGTCGAGGACGCCACCCTGCTGGTGACCGCGACGCTGCGCCTCACCCTGCGCGCGGTCGCGCCGCGGCTGCCCCTGGCGGTCACCGTCGACCCGCACGACCTCGCCGTACGGCTGGCCGGGCGGGTGGGCGAGGGGGCGGCCCTCACCCTCGAGGAGCTGGGTGAGGCCCTCGGCGCCCTGCTTGCCGGGCAAGGCGAGGGGCGGGCGGAGACGCTGGCCCTGCGGTTGAAGGAGCTGCTGGCCCGCCCGGAGCTGTCCACGGAGATCCGCTACCGGTTGCGCTCTCCGGACGAGGTGGCGCCGGGCCGGGAGCACGTCGATCTCGCCGTGCCCACCGCCGTGCTCGTCGACCGGGTGGTCAGCGTCGACCCGTTCTCCACGGCGCGGGCGCTTTCGGGCGGCAGCCTCGACCGGCACGTGCGCCGGATCACGGTGCCCCCCCTGCCCGCCGGTCACGTCTCCGTGGAGTTCGCCGCCAACCTGCCCGAGCCGGTGTCCGGCCTGCTCGCGCTCTTCGCCGACCTGCGGGTGCCTCCCGCGCCGCCCCTGCGTCTCCAGCAGGTCACCGCCGGAGCCACTCTGGAGCCGCCCGGCCGTACCGGCACGGCGCACGTCGTCCTCGCGCCCGGGGAGGAGTCGCACCTCGGGGACCTGGGCGCCGAGGTGCGGCTGCGCGCGCTGCTCGATGTGCCGGCGGGGGCATCGGAGGTGTCAGGGGCGGCTGGCGGGCCCGCTGAGCTCGCCGGGCCGTGGCAGCCGGCGACGGACCGGCACCTGCTGCTCGGGCCGGCCGCCTTCCCGCTGCCGCTGACGGTGGTCCGGGCGTCGGAGGCCCTGACCGCTCTGGCCGTCGCCGAGGTGGTGACGGCGGCGGGGCGGACGCAGGCGCGGCTCGACGTGGCGACGCCGCTGGCCGCCGTGCCGCGCGTGCCCGGGGACCCGCCCGTCCGCGTGATCATCCGGCCGACCGGGCCGGGACGGACGATCGAGCTGCCTGTCGACGGGCCCGACCGGCTCGACCTCGACCCCGTGACCCTGCCGGGATTCGGCGCGCATCAGGCGCGCCTCATCTGCCGTAAGCCGCCCGTCCAGGTCGAGTGGCGGGCCGAAGGCGACGCCGGGCCGCCGCGGACCATACGGCTGCGAGGGGAGGGCGAGATCCGCTGGATCGCCACCTCCCCGTTCCAGCCCGGCGTGGTGTGGCGGGTGGTGACCGCTGGCGTTCCGGGGCCTGCGGGGCCGTGGTCGGCGCCGGTCGCCCCCGCCGAGGGGCTGGTCATCGCCGTCGATCCCCCCGAGGCGATCGTGCTGAACGGGGTCGAGGCCTGGCCGGACGACGCGGAGCCGGGCGTCTGGACGTACGTCCCTCCCGGCCCCTTCCTCGATCGCCTGCCGGGAGGGGGGCGGGCGATCGGCCTCGTCGAGGCGGGTGTCGTGGCGTTCCTGCAGGTCACCACCCGCCTCGACGTGCCGGACCAGGATCGGGACGCCATGCGGCGGGGGTTGCCCGCCGGGTCCGATCTCCGCCCCGCGCCGGTGACCGTACGGCGGGTCGCCGTGGAGGTCAGGAAGCCGGACGGCGGCTGGGCCCCCGTCGCCGAGGGCACCAGCTCAGGCCTCCCGCCCTGGACCACCGCGCTGTCCGCCACGCTCGACGCCGCCCAGGCGGCGGCGGTCAAGGCCGCGCTCGGGGGAGCCAGGGATCGGCTCCGCCTGGTCGGCGAGGTGGCCGCGGCCGCAGGCGTCACGGTGCGGACCCGGGACGTCGCCGACCTGCTCGAAACCCAGTGACCCCCGCAAAAGAAGAGATCACGACCAGGAGGAATCCATGCTCTTGCTCCAAGGAGCCATCGACCTGCCCGAGGCGACCGCCTATCTGGACGACGGCGACGACCTGCGGTTCCACATCCTGCCGAAGGTGCCGATCCTGCGGCGCGAGGCCGGCAAGGCCGTCTTCAAGTTCGTCAAGTACCGCACGCTCAAGCCGCTGGCCAGCGGCGACGTGGGGGCCGCGCTGGTCTTCATGGACATCGAGCTGGCGCTCACCGACCAGCAGGAGCAGACGGTGCGCGGGAAGCTGGCCCAGCTGATCACCGCACGCCGCGGCCCCGGCGCGCAGCCGGTGGACCCGAACCAGCTCGTCCTCACCAAACCCCAGGTCACCACGGCCGACGTCACGGTCGAGGTGCTCGCCGCCAGTGGCGACCTGGTCCAGAGGGTCAACAACGCGGGCAAGCCGTCCATGTACGGCAACAACGTCGTGGCGATCTCGGCGGAGCTCACCCAGTTCGGCGCGCCCGTCTTCGAGGCCGTGATGAGCAGCCAGGGGGCCGGCGGCGTCCGGGTCGTGTACGACCTGACCTTCGCCGCCCGGATGCCCCCGGTGCGGGCCGTCGGCACCTGGGTCGCGACCAAGTTCTACAACTTCGTCCAGGAGGTCGACTTCGAGGAGAACTTCTGGTCGGAGGACGACTTCAGCGAGCACGTCACCGAGATCTTCCGGAACTCCGAGTCCCGGATCGTGGAAGTCGACCCCGGCGCGCTGCCGAACGCCGACCCCGAGACCGCCAAGCTGCTCGACATCGTGCGCGGGTCGGTCGAGCGGCAGCTCGACGAGGCGGTCAAGCGCAACCTGCTGGAGGCCGTCCCGCCGGAGAACCGCGACTTCTCGAAGGTCCGCGACGACGACTTCGAGAACATCAAGCGGAGCGTCCTGGTGGACAAGCGGTCGGACGTCCGGATCGAGGTCAAGGAGAACCAGGTCACCACCGTCGAGGTGCACCCGCAGGCCAACATGCAGTCGCTCGTCAGCCAGGGGTTCACCTGGACCGACTACTCGATGGAGGTCGACCTCGACGACCCGTTCTTCCGCCAGCTCAACCTCACGATCCAGGTGAACGCGGACTTCGTCGAGCTGCCGATCTTCAGCGTGGACGTGAAGATCGACTATCCGCCGCACACCAGGGACCACGGCATCCAGACCTTCGGCTTCCGCAAGGCCGACGACGTCGGGAAGTTCAACGCCTTCATCAGCGGCGGCTCGACGAAGTTCAAGTACCAGTACGTCGTCAACTACAAGGGCGAGAGCCGGGTGTTCACGTCCGAATGGATCGAGGACGACACCAACGACCTGAAGATCAACGTGGACGAGCTGGGCCTGTGGCTGGTCGACATCGAAGTGGGCGACATGAACTTCGACCAGGTCACCCGCGCCGTCCTCACGCTGGAGCACCCCGAGGTCGCGCCCGGAGTGCCCCCGGTGAACCGCTTCCAGATCGACAAGGACACCAAGAAGGCCACGGTCAAGGAGCTGCTGCTGAAGCCGGTCCAGCCGTACGGCGGCTCGATCAAGTACTTCATGCAGGACGGCCGGGAGTACGTCAAGCAGCTGACCGGCCTCAAGGGACAGCGGTTCTACGTCGACGACCCCTTCTCCGCGACGCGCACGGTCCAGCTCCGCACCCGGGGCGACTTCGAGCGGCGGATCGACACGATCTTCGTCGATCTGTCGTACGCCGACGAGGGCAACGACTACCGCCAGTCGACGTCCATCGCGCTGCAGAAGGACAAGCGCTTCTTCGACTGGTCGTTCCCCGTCATCGACGAGCGGCAGGGAGCGGTCACCTACCGCGCCATCACCACCTTCCGGGAGGGCACGTCCACCGACAGCGGCGACCTACCGGTCACGGGCAAGACGCTGCTGCTCGGCGAGGAGTCGGTCACGCTGAGCGTCAAGATCGTCCCCGACCTCATCGACTGGACCCTCGTGAAGCTGGCCACCGTCGAGATCCACTACACCGACCCCGGCCACGGCATCGACGAGCGCGGCAGCTTCACCTTCCGCAAGCCCGGCACGGAGCAGGCCTTCGAGCTGGCCATCCAGGACAAGACCCAGAAGAGCTACACGTGGAAGGCGAAGTTCTTCATGGCCGACGGAAGCCGCAAGGAGGTCGAGTCCCCGGGACCGGTCACCGACGCGGACCTGATCATCGAGCTCCCCGCCTGACCGGAAAGGACCCGGCCATGCTCTTCGAGGCACCGCCGTACTACCTGATCGACGGCGTGTCGATCATGCGGGACCATCTCGACCCGCTGCAGTTCTACTACCTGCCGCTCGCGCCGCGGTTCGTGACCAGGACCGACGGCGGGATCGAGGTCCCCGAGTTCCTCCTCATCAAGTTCAGGTCCGCGACGCGCAACGGGGGCTTCGCCGAGTTCGACGTCGACCTCGGCATGTCCGCCGACCGGCTGGAGACCGTGCGGCGCGAGCTCCAGCGGCTCGCCGGCCTCTCCGAGCCGCCGCGGCTCGCTCCGGTGCCCGTCATCGACGGCTCGGTGAAGCTCATGATCTTCGGGGAGACGGGCGACGGGGGCGGCCCGGGGTTCGTGCGGGCCGTACAGCACGCCGCCAAGCCCGCGCTGTACGGCGACAACCGCGCGGCGTTCTCCGTCGAGCTCGACGAGCGGGGGGTCACGATCCTCGACCAGGCCATGGCCGGGGAGCTGGCGCCGATCGGCGTCGTCTACAGCCTCGACTACCTGGCCCTCCGGCCCGCCTACCACGTGCGGCTCACGATCGACTGGGACCGGACGCAGGAGATCCTCGACGAGACGTTCGGCCACGAGGGCCAGTTCACCGACATCCAGATCCAGAACGTCATGGAGCGCCTGGAGGACGAGAGGGCCATCCGGTTCGAGGTCGACACCACCGTTCCCGAGGACGACGAGACCGGCACCCTTCTGGAGCGCAGGGACGCGGCCGCCGCGCGCGCCCGCGACATGATCACTGACGCCTTCTTCGAGAGCTCGATCGACCCCCTCCGGCAGCCGCCCGACGGCTGGGACAAGGCGCGCGACGTCATCAAGTCGTTCTCGCCGGAGCGCACCACGCCGCTCGGCGTCTTCACCTACAAGAAGACGCACTACACCCGGGTCGACGCCAAGCGCCTCGACGCCGACTTCTCGGAACGGACGACCGCCCGGCGGACCATCTACCCCCAGGGGCATCTCGACGGCCTGTTCCGCGTCTTCGGCGCGGGGCTCGACCGCGACCGGCTCGTGCTGCCGATCGACGCCGACGACCCCTGGTTCCAGCGGCGCAAGGTGCAGGTCATCTCCCAGGCCGACTTCGCCCACGACCCGGTCCGCTCGATCACCGCCACGCTGACCTACCACGGGCAGACCAAGACGGTGCGGCTCGACCCGGCCACGCCGACGGGCGAGGCGCAGTGGCCGTCGGCCCTCGTGGACGGGCGGCTCATCGAGCCGGTCGATCTCAGCTTCGTGGTGGACCTGAAGCCGGCCGACGCGGGCGAGCGGCCGGGCAAACTCGTCTCCGGCACCACCCAGGTCCTCGGCGAGACCGAGGGCATCGAGCCGCGAGACCTGTTCTCCCTGGAGACCATCCCCGTCCTGTCCCTTCCTGGCTTCCCCTGGGACCGCTACCCGCAGGTCGAGGTGCAGCTCCGCTACGACGACCCGGCCCACCTGGTCCGGCAGGACGACCTCGTACGGCTCACCTCGGACAAGCCGGCCGCGGAGTGGCAGCGCTTCCTCGTCGGCCCGCCCGCGGGGGCGGTCATGGCGCGGCTCACCTACCGGGCGGCCGACCACCGGGACCATGTCACGCCGTTCGCCCCGCTCACCCGGCCGCAGGTCGACGTCCCAGACCCGTTCCCCCGGCGGCTCAAGGTCAGCGTCGTCCCCGCGCTCAACTTCGATCAGGTCGACAGGGCGTGGGTCGATTTCGTCTACGACGATCCGGCCAACGGCATCCATGCCGAGGACTCGGTCGAGATCGTCTCAGGGCAGACGCCGCGGCCGTTCATCGCCGATCGGGTCGATCCCACCGTCAACCAGACCCGCTACCGCATCACCATCCTGATGAAGGACGGCACGGTGTTCGAGGGGCCGTGGTCGACAACCCTGGCGAGCCGCGTCTTCGTCCGGGCCGACCTGCGCGGCCACCGTGCGGTGACCCTGCGGTCCCCGGCCGACTTCGCCGCCAAGGGTTTGGAGCGCATCCACGTGGACGCCCGCGCGAAGGACGAGCTCGCCGGGCTGTCCTTCGAGGACGCCGTCGAGTTCGCCGCGGCGGACGCCACGGCCGTGTTCGAGTTCGACTTCGCGACCGCCGACGCCTACGAGCTCAAGGTCCGCCGGTTCTTCCGCAACGGGCTCACGGCCGAGCAGGACTGGCGGCGCTTCGACCAGGACAACGTCACCATCGCCGCCAATCCCTGACCGCCGCCAATCCCCGATCAGGAGGGACCACCCAATGCTCCAGCTCGGCTCCGGCACGTTCGACGTCGACGGCGTGACGGTCTTCCGTGACCACGCGGACGAGACCCAGTTCTGGTATCTCGCGACCCAGGTCTCACTCGGACGGCGCCCGGACGGCAGCGCCGCGTTCAGCTTCATCAAATATCGCCCCGAGGTCGCCGACGCCGGGGTGGACGGCGGCGGGTTCCTGATGTTCGAGTCGGTCGTCGAGCTGCCCGAGGCCACCCGCCGGAAGATCATGGGCCGGATCGGCGCGCTCGTCCGGAACGGCGTGCCCAACCTCGCTCCCGCGCCGATCGAGCGGGGGACCGTACGCTGCATCGCCCTCAACCTGGAAGGCTCCGGCGGCGCCGTGGCCGCGGACCCGCCGCCCGGCGGCTTCACCGCCGTGACCAAGATCCTCGGCGCCACCAGGCCGTCCCTCGTCGGCCCGGAGACCGCGGCGTTCTCCCTGGTCCTGGACAAGGAAGGGGCGATCATCCTGGAGCAGGCCTTCGCCAAGGGCCTCACCCCGGTCGGGATCGTCTACGAGCTGGAGTATTCCGGGCTCACCCCCGACATCCACGTGGAGATCACGGCCGACTTCGAGCGCATATATACCCATTTCTCGGCCAACCTGGAAGCCCAGATCTACTGGGTGCGGGCGGGCATCGAAGCCGGGTTCGAGAAGCTCGTCCAGGATGGGGCCATCCAGATCAAGGTGATCGACTTCGACGGCGCGCCCGACCGCGAGGCCAAGGAGAAGTGGGCCCTCGACTTCTTCAAGAACGACCTGCTCGCGAAGTGGTTCGAGCCCTCCCTCGACCTGGGGCAGCTCAAGGGCGCGGGCCAGCCGGAGGGGCTCGACGCGGTCCTCGACCGGCTCAAGAAGCTCCGCCCGGGCGGTACGGCGGGCAGCCCCGCTTCGCCCGCCACGGCGGGACAGCCGCCCACCGGGACGACCACTTCAGGGACGCCTTCCGCAGGGACGACCCCTTCGGGGACGCACACGGCGACGGCCCCCGCCGGGACGCTTCCGGCCGCGACTCTCACGGTCAACGCGACGACGCCCTCGCCGCTGCCGGGCGGCTACGGCCTGTCGCTCGTGCCGGGGTCTGCCGGCCCGTCCGAGACCCTGCGCGTCGAGGGTCCGGCGGGTGCGGTCGTGACGGTGGGCGGGCAGTTGGAGGTGGCGGACGCGGACGGCACGGTCGCCGTCACCGTGCCCCCCGGTAGCAGCCTCCCCGTGACCGTGAACTGGCCTGCTTCGGCACCCGTCGACGAGACGTTCGTCCTCGGATTCACCTACGACCAGCCGCACGAGCAGGGCTTCACCCCGAGCCCGGCCAATCCGGTCTTCACCTCCTACCTGCTCGGCAATCCCGTGCCCCCGGATCCGCGCTTCTCCCAGAGCACCGCACCCGGCAGGACGCCGCCGCCGTCGGGAGCGGCCGCGCTGCGGGAGTGGCTCGACCAGCGCCTCCTGCCGCCGAAGAACGTCTCCGTCGTCGCCCACGCCAGCTTCGAGGGCGACAACGATCCGGCGAAGGTCGCGTTCAACCAGAGGCTGTCCGAGCGGCGCCTGACCATCGCGCGCGGCCTCATCGCCAACCGCGCCATGATCGTGACGAGCGAGGCGCGGGGCTTCTCGCGGGCGCAGGCCGCCGGGCGCGTCGGCCATGACGAGGACCGGGTCGCCGAGATCACCGGAAAGGTGCCCGGCCGCGATCCCGCCGTGTCCATCCAGGCCACACTCGCACGCCAGCCGGCCCCGACGCCCACTCCCACTCCCACTCCCACGCCGACACCGACGCCCACTCCCACGCCGACTCCCACCACTCCGGCCACGGGCGACGGCGGGATCCCGGCGCTGGTGTCGTTCCGCCTCAAGTTCGTGCGGCAGGAGGAGCGGAAGAAGCTCACGATCGTGTACGACCGCAAGAAGGCGGTGACCCGGACCTACGCGCCACAGGGGTTCATCGGTCTCCTGCTGGACCAGCTTCCCGACAAGGCCGCCCATTTCATCTCCGTCGATCTGGACGACCCGTTCTTCCGGGAGCTCCACGTCGACGTCGGCACGCCGGTCGACTTCCAGCGGATCGGCCTTTTCGCCACCGACGTGATGATCGACTACGGAGATCCGGCCGACGCGCAGAACCATCGCCACGCCGAGTTCCGGCTCACGGCGGCGGACCCGGGGCCGAAGCGGTTCACGACCTTCCTCAACCAGGCTCACGACATCGGCTTCCGCGTCGGCCTCCAGCACCACTTCCGCGCGGACTCCGGCTGGGTGGGGGAGCGGCTCAGCTACGAAATCGCCCCGCGGTCCAGCACGGACCGCACGCTCAAGGTGGACCCGGACGACGACCTGGGCTTCGTCGAGGTGCAGATCTTCCCGAACCGGATCGACGCCGGGATCGTCGACGCGATCGACGTCGAGATGTCCTATGACGACGGCGCGGCGTTCCAGCGGCACGACGTGTTCCGGGTGGTCCCCGGCGGTCCCGGCGGCGCGCCCCAGCTCTGGAGGCTCCGGCTCACCCGCCCCGACCGGCGCGGGTGGACCGCCCGGCTGACGCATCATCTGAAGAACGGCACGGCGCGGACCACGGGGCCGATCAGCGGCGACGCCTCGTTCCTCCCCGTGGACGACCCGTTCGTCGACGCGCTCGACATCCGGGCCATCCCGCTCTTCGCCCTCGGCACGGTGCAGGTCGCCTTCCTCGACATCGACTACGACGACCCGGGCAACGCCTACCGCCGCAGCGAGCGGCTGGAGATCCCGGGGACCGCCACCGAGCCCGTCCCCTTGCGCGTCGCGCTGCTGGACGCGGGCCTGCGCGCCTTCCGCCGCCGCGTGACCATCGTCACCAAGGACGGCCATCTGGTCCAGGAGGCGCCCGTCGACGGAACGGAGACGCTCATCCCCATCGGCGCGGCGTGACCAGGCGGCTGGGCGCGAGGTTCACGCGCGACACGGCGGTGGTCCGTGGGGATACGGCAACTGCGGCGGGAGGTCCGGCCGGAAGTCCGCCCTGCGAGGCAGAGGTTCGGTGCGACGAGCCGGGCGTGCTGCGAGGGCCGGTGGCGGGTCTTGTCCGCGAGGCGACCGGTGCCGGCGTCCTTCCGCCGCATCTCGACGCCGCCGTCGGCCGGCTCGAGGCCGGCCCGTGGCCGGAGGTGGCCGCGCGGTGGAGCCGTCTGACGCCGTCCGGCTTCCCCGTCGAGCTGACGGTCGGCGCCGCCGACGGCTGTCTCCGCTGGACGGTCGAGGTCGCCGGGCCGGAGGTCGCCGACTCGCGGCGGCTGCCCCTGGCGGCCGCGCTGCTGGCGGCGTGGGGTCAGGCACCCGATCCGGCGCTCGCCGAGGAGCTGCGACGGGCCCAGGTCGGTGTGGAACTGCGCTTCGGCGCCTGGCTCGGCGGCCGCGAGGCGCTCCCCGGGCTGCCCGGGCTCACGCCCGAGGAGTCGTCCGGTGGTGTGTCTCGGCCCAAGCCCGAGGACTACGGCGGGCCGTACCGGCTTGAGCCTGACGAGGCGCTCAGCGGGGCCGCGCGGCTCAAGGTGTACGCCGAGATGCCATCGCGGGAGAGCGGCGGCCCAGTCATGAGGAACGAGCGCCTCCCTGAGTGGCTGCCGATGCCCGCGCGGGTGGCGGCGGCCTGGAGGCTTCTGCCACCCGGCAGCCGGGTGCGCATGCTCGGCATCGAGCCCGCGCGGAGCCGGACTGAGATGTACGCCCGCCTCCCCTCGATCGACGCTCTCGCGCTCCTGCCTTTCCTGCACGCCGTCGGGCACGCCGCGGCCCTGACCGCCCTGGAGCGCGATCTCGTGGACGGCCTGCGGCGTCTCAGAGGGCGGAGGCTGGGGCTGAGCGTCGCCTGGGGGCCCGGCGACCGGATCGAGACGGCTCTGTTCGCGTCCGCCCGCTCGCTCTTCCCCGCCGACCCGGCCATGCTCACCCGCCTGGTGCCCGAAGCGGGCAGGCCCGGCCGCCCGCGAGAGGCGTCGCGCACGGGACTCGTCACGCTCGGCCTCGATCCCGAGGGCGGGCCGGTGCGAGCCACTGTCGGGCTCTCGCCCGATGTAAGAGCCCGCCGTACGGCATGAGCGTTGAAAGCGCGATTCCGGTCGAAATCGAGTAGGGGCCTACTCATGCCCGCGTGAATGGCCGTGCGATCCCATTGATTCATGACCGAGAAAATCCCCACTCAGCCAAGACCGGAGCCGGAGCTCACAGCGGACGATCCACCCCAGGAATTCGCCGAGCCCGACTACGACGAGATCGATCGGGAGGTGGCGGGCGATGCCCAAGCCCAGTGAACTGCTCAGGGAAATGACCCGTTACCTCGACTACAGGGAGCCCTCGGGCGGGAAGACGGTGTTCGGGGCCACCTACCGCGAGCGCAAGCAACTGGAGCCCGCTTTCGACGTGGCCCCGTGGTGTGACATGTTCATCGCCCAGTGCTCGCTGGCCGCCGGAGGGGCGGACATGCTCGACGTCGTCGGCGACTTCGCCCTGACGACGAGCCACGCGGAGTGGTTCCGCGAGCACGACAGATGGCACGCCGGAACGGCCGGAATCCGCCCCGGAGACATCGTTTTCTTCGACTGGTCCGGCGGCAGGAAAATCAGCGCAATCGACCATGTCGCGACGGTCGAGAAAGTCATTTCCGAGCACGATGTCCAGACGATCGACGGGAATGTCGACGACACCTGTAAAAGGCGTCGCCGTACGAGCGCCCTGGTCGTCGGATACGGGCGCCCAGCATATGACGGGACGCCGTCAAGGCCGGATGTCTCGCTCATCTCCACCCTGGCCGAGCTCGGGCACGCCCCCGATTTCCCGGGCGTCGTACGGCCGGACCAGAACGGTAAGAACGTCCGGCGGGTGCAGGAGAAGCTCCGCCGCCGCCAGTTCGGCCTGGGTCCTTCCGGCGTCGACGGCGACTTCGGCCCGGCCACCAAGGCGGCGGTCGCGGCCTTCCAGGAGAGCGTCGGCCTGGAGGCGACCGGCCTCGTCGACGAGAAGACCTGGGAGGCGCTGTGGGAGGCTCCCATCGAGGGCTGACCCCCAGTGATGTGACGGCCATCGCCGCCCTCCGCGCCAGAAGGCGCCGGGCCGCGGTGGCCGTCTTTTCGTGGCCGGGCAGGTTCGTGGCCCGGGTCAGATGGTGACCCACTCGGTCGTGAACGCGACGTCGCCGATCCGGCAGCGGATGCTGAACGGTCCCGCCGGCACCCGATCGACGGTGAAGCGGCCCAGTGCGTCTGTGGTCAGCGAGACCGGGCCGGGGCCGCGGACCTCGATCGCCGCCTCCCGCGGAGGCATCACCTGGCCCACGATGCGGTTCGTCGTCCCGGTCTCGGAGATCTCCAGATCGAGGGCGGACCCGGCCGCGCCGAATGTCAGCAGCCGAGGGTGTTCGCCGCCCCTCACCGGCACGGGGCCGGCGAGAGAGTCGAAGGTCAGATCGGCCAGCTCGGCGTCGATCGTCCGAAACCGGAAGGCCTCGGTGGCGACCTGAAGGAGGTGGGGCGGCACCGGATCGAACAGCTCGGCCGCTCGGCGCAGCTTCCCCTCCAGCTCCATGTCGTCGTTCATGCCGCACATCCTTCGCAGTGACGCCGGTGACCCCCGTGACGCCGGTGACGTCTCATTCGGCGAGCAGCTTTCTCAGGTGGCCGAGGCACCGTCCCCGGGTCGGCCCGATGCTTCCGATGGCGATCCCGAGGCCCGCCGCGACCTCGGCATAGGTCGGCGGCGGCGAGGCCATCAGCACGCGGAGCAGCCTCCGGCAGTTCTCTGAGAGCTGTTCGTACGCCTCCCAGACCCGCCGGAGCCGCGCCGCCTCATTCCTGGTCTCCTCCGCGTCGAGGACGGCGCGTTCCGGTGACAGATCGTCGACGCCGGGGGACAGTACGTCCAGGTCGCTCGTCGGGATGACCCGGCGGGAGCCTCGGATGACCTTGAGGCACTCGTGCCGGGCCGTGCTGGCGAGCCACGCGCCGACCTTGTCCGGCTCCTTGATCCGCGTGAGGTTGTCGGCGAGCCGGAACCAGGTGGTCTGGTACACCTCGTGGGCGTCGGCGTCGATCAGCCGGTATGACCGGATGACCGACCAGACGAGCGGGCTGAGCCGCTTCACGAGCGCCTCCCAGGCCGCGGTGTCACCGTCGGCCGCGGCCTGGAAGAGGCGGGCAGTTGAATCGCTGTCCACGCGGCGTGTCCCTTACGTTCGGGATCGTCATCGTACGCGGGGGGAGCCCCGGACGGCGGGGCTATACGAGCGATTGATCGGCCCGCAGGATCGGCAGGACGAGTCCGTCCGTGTCGGTCACGGCCTGCTTCCGGGCCTGGTCGAGTAGCCACGTCGCCGCGTCCCTGCTCGACTCGCCCGCCACCGACATGCGCGCGACGATGAGGCCCGCGACGAGCGGGGTGGAGAAGGACGTGCCGCTCCACCTGGCCAGCCCCTCGAACTGGCTGGTCTTCCCCTGAGGCTGGTTCGCCCCGACGAAGTGGTCGGCGGGGTGCAGCGTGGTGTACTCCCCGAAGGCGAACGCGTTGACCAGGTGGTAGCCCCTGGCGTACACCTTGACCCAGTCGCCGTAGTCGCTGAACGCGATGCGGGCGTTCTCCTCCTTGTTGAGCGCTCCGACGGAGACCACGCTCGGGTCGTCCGCGGCGTAGGCCGCGGGATAGAACGGCGTGCTCAGCGCGTCGTTGCCCGCGGCGGCGACGAGTGTCGTCCCGGGGTGGGCGTGCAACTGGTCCATGAAGGCGCCCAGGCTGTCGAGGGGCCGCCCCTCTACCGTCCGCACGCCGGCGGAGAGGCTGATGACGTCGGGCCACCGCCCGTGCTCGCCGGCGTACCTCGCCAGGTCTTCCACGAGCTTGTCGCCGAAGCTCATCGCGTCGATGGTGCCCGCCCACTGGAGCGTGTTGTACACCGTCACCCGCGCCCTCGGCGCGACGCATCGGACCACTCCCGCGATGAAGGTCCCGTGGCCGACGTACTCCTGGATGACGCCGTGCCTGGGCCGGCCCCTGTCGTCGCCCCAGATCTCCCGGCCCCCGAGCAGGCCCCCGAGCAGGCCAGCGGGAAGGCCCCCGTGACCCGGCACCGGGATGTCGTCGCCCAGATCCAGATCCAGACGCGGGTCCAGATGCGGGTGCGGCGCGGGAGCGTCCCCGAGCTCCGGTGCTCTGAGCCTTCCCTTCACCTCATCCTTCTCGACCTTGTCGGCGAGCCACGGGTACGCCTTGAGATGGTCCGGCGTGTCCCACCCCGTCACGAGACCGGTGTCGATCACGAGGACGAGCTTCCCGGCACCGAGGTCCGGCTCCGGCCGTTGCGGTGGGTCGGGACGCGTGAACTCGGGAACGACCGGCTCGTCCGCCGGGCAGAGGTTGACGTTGCAGATCGACACGAGGTAGTTGGGGCTCACGGACTCGACGTCCCGGAGCTTGCGGAGCGCGTCGAGCACGCGGGACTCGCCGTGCTCGGCGGGCTCGTCGAGGCGCATCGCGTACACGCCGGCCGGACGCCAGGGCCTGGCGGCGTCGTCGGCCGCGCCGGGCACTCTCTCCAGAATCGTGTCGCGGGCCGTCGCGTCGTGGCAGATGAGGACGTCCTTCTCATACACGTATCCGGGGTCGAAGTCCTGGTCCGGTGTGGCGAAGACCTCCGTCCCCTCGGCGAGGCTTCTCCGGCGGATGCCGTCAGGAGCCTGGACGGGAAAGCACCGGGCGGGCGGCCGGCGGGGATCCAGCGTGGCGCTGTGCTCGGCGACCTCCAGCCAGAGGCCTGGCGGCGCGTCGGCGAGGACCAGCCCGAGCTGCCTCCAGAACCGGTCGCGGAGGGACTCTTTCGAGGGAAGCGCTGGTGACTCGGCCATGCGAGGTGTCCCTTTCATAGTCAGGATGCGGGTCTCCTCAAACAGGAGCCAGCGGGTGGCGCCCTGATACACCGCAGTGTGGACGCTCCGGCGAGCCCGCGTCTAACATCGATCCGTGGCCGGGGACCCCCAAGATCCACTCGATTTGCTGCCCCTGGTCTTCTCACAGCCCAAGGAGGCGCTGGCGGGCGCACGCGCGCTGCTCGCCGGCAGGCCCACGCCCCATGACGCGTCCGTCGCGCATCACGTGCTCGGCCTCATCGAGCGCGACTTCGGCGACCTGACCGCGGCCATCGCACATCTGCGGCGGGCCAGGTCGCTCGCCCGCGCGGCCGGTTCCGCCGCCAGGGAGGCCGACGTCCTCGCGACCCTCGGCATCGCCCTCATCCACGGCGGGCGAACCCGGCCGGGCCTCGCCGCGCTCGACCGCGCCTTCTCCCAGGCACTCGCCCAGCCGGACGGTGTGGCGGCGGCCCAGGTGCTGTTCCGGCGGGCCGGAGCGCTGTGGATCCTCGGCCGGCACACCGAAGCCCTCGACGACCTGCGCCGGGCGATTCCCGACCTGCGGCGGGCGGAGGACACCATCTGGACCGCCCGGGCGATCACGCTGCGGGCCACGCTCCTGCTGGCGCTCGGCTCCGTCGAGCGGGCCAACCTCGACTTCCTCGCCGCCGAGCAGCTGTGGGCGACGACCGGCCAGGAGCACGACAAGGTCGTCGCCGTGGAGAACCGCGGCCGCGCGGCCTTCCGCTCCGGAGACCTGCCCGCGGCGCTCGGCCACTTCGACGAGGCCGCCAGACGTTACCGGGCGCTCGGCACGCCGATGTACGTCATGGAGATGGAACGCTGCGCCGTCCTCATGGCGGCGGGGCTGCCCCGGGAGGCTCTGGAAGCGGCCGACGCCGCGATCGGCCGCCTCGACCGGACCGGCGGTCAGCCGACGAGGAAGGCGCAACTCCTGCTCACGGCCGCCCAGGCCGCGATCGCCGCGGGCGACCCGGACACCGCGGTAACGCGCGGACAGGCGGCGATCCGGCTCTTCGCCGGCCAGAACCGCGAATGGTGGGAGACGCACGCCCGGCTGGTGCTCTGCCAGGCCAGGTTCGCCTCCGGGCGGATCTCCGCGCGGCTGGTCCGCGACGCCGCCACGGTGGCCGCGCGGCTCTCGGAGCTGCGCTCGCCGGACGCCGTCCAGGCGTGCCTCCTCGCCGGACGTACGGCTCTCGCGCTGAACCGGCCGGCCGACGCCGCCCCCTACCTGGCCGCGGCGGCGCGCGGGCGGTTCAGGGGGCCGGCGTTCGCCAGGGCGGACGGGTGGCTCGCCCAGGCTCTGCGGGCCGAGGCGGCCGGGCGGCCGAGGGGCGTGCTCAACGCCTGCCGGCGCGGGCTGGACGTGCTCGACGAGCACCGGTTGACGCTGGGCGCGTCCGAGTTGCGGGCCCGCGCCACCGCGCAGGGCGCCGAGCTGGCCTCGCTGGCGCAGCGGGTCAGTCTCCGGTCGGGGAGCCCCCGCCGGTTCCTCGTGTGGAGCGAGCGCTGGCGGGCGACGGCCCTCGCGGTGCCGCGCACGCGCTCTCCGGAGGACCGCGACCTGCTGCGGGACGTGACGGCCTTCCGCGAGATCACGGTCAGGGCCGACGAGGCGCGTTCCTCGGGCGCCCCCGTCCCGGCGCTCGACCGCGAACGTCGGCGGCTGGAGCGGGAGATCCGCGCCCGGACTTTGCGGATCCGGGCCGAGACCACCTCCGGCGGTCACCGCTTCGACGTCCGCGCGCTGATCGACCGGCTCGGCGGCGGCGCGCTGGCCGAGATCGTCAGCGTGGACGGCGACCTGCACGTCCTGCTCTGCGGAGAGGGACGGGTCCGCCGGTTCAGGGCGGGGCGGGCCGCCGACGCCGCAGCCGAGATCGAGCACGTCCGCGCCGGGCTGCGCCGGCTCGCCTACGACGGGGCTCCCGGGCGGCTGCCGCTGATCGAGGAGGGCGGCCGCCGCCTCCAGGAGATCCTGCTCGGCCCCGCCGTACGGCATCTGGGGGAGGGGCCCGTCGTCGTGGTGCCGCCGGGACGGCTGCACGGCGTGCCGTGGGCGGTGCTCCCCGCGCTGCGCGACCGCGTGGTGAGCGTCTCGCCGTCGGCCAGCGCCTGGCTGCGCGCCGCCGACCTCGCCCCGCCGCCGGTGGCCGGGCCCGGAGTCGTGCTCGCCAGGGGCCCCGGCCTGGAGAGCGGCGGGGGAGAGGTCCCGCTGCTCGCCGCGCTGTACGGCGACGCGGCCGTCCTGGAGAACGGCGACGCGACCGCCTCGGCCGTGCTCAAGGCGATCGACGGCAGCAGGCTCGCCCATGTGGCCGCCCATGGCACGTTCCGCGCCGACAGCCCGATGTTCTCCTCGCTGCGCATGGACGACGGGCCGCTGACCGTGTACGAGTTCGAGCAGCTGGGCCGCGCGCCGTACCGGATCATCCTGCCGAGCTGCGACTCGGGCAGGCTGGAGCCGGTCGGGGCCGACGAACTGCTCGGCCTGGCCACGGCGCTGCTCCCTCTCGGCACGGCCGGGATCGTCGCGAGCCTGGTCCCCGTGAACGACGAGGCCGTGATCCCGCTCATGCTGGCCCTGCACGACCGGCTGCGCGCGGGGTCGTCCATGGCGGAGGCCCTGCGGGACGCCCGGCGGGAGGCCCCTGGGGATGCCCTTCACCAGGCCACGGGATGGTCCCTCACCGCCATCGGCGCCGCGTAGGACAGGCTGATCAGCCGGCCGAGCGCGGTCCGGTCGCTGCTGCCGAGATGCTCGTACATCCGGCACAGCTGGTTGGCCACCGTCCGGATGGACAGCCCGAGCCGCTCCGCGATCTCCCGGTTGGTCAGGCCCGCGGTGGCGAGGCCCGCGATCTGCCGCTGGCGCGGGGTGAGGCGGGGTGTCGCCAGGTCGACCAGCGTCGGGGTGCGGGCGCCCTGACACGCGTGGGCCAGCATGGCGGCGTGGGCCTGCGAGGCGTCCGCGGCACGGCCCTCACGATGGGCACGATGGGCCTTCGCCGCGTGCCCGGCCGCCTCCGCCGCGTGCAGCAGCAGGCCCAGCTCCGCGAGCTTGCGGGCCACCTTGTCGAGCGCCGCCGCGTCGCCCGCCGCCAGCGCGGCGGCGTGCTCGGCCAGCAGGGGAGCGAGATCGCCGGTCATCGTCTCGGCGAGGCGGTCCAGCCGGGCGGCGACCTCTCCGGGCGCGCCGAGCCGGGCGACGTCATGCAGTGCGAACAGGTCGCCGCCTTCGGCCGCGGCGAGGGCGGACCGCAGCGCGCCGTCGAGGTCACCCCTGGCGGCCAGGACCCAGGCCCGCGCCGACGCGTCGTCCGGACACCGGTCGAGGGCCTCCTCGGCGGTCAGCAGGTCGCCGGCGCAGGCGGCGGCCCGGGCCAGCTCGCCCAGGCATGGAACGTTCCCGGGGAAGCGCCGCAGCCCCTCGCCGCTCCAGCTCACCGCCTCGCGGACCTCGCCGCGCAGGCGGGCGATCCACGCCCGGCGCGCGCAGAACTCGGCCATTCCGGCCTCGTCCCAGCCCGCGTCGTCCTCCACCAGCCGCTCGCCGGCGCCCGGCGCGATCCTGGCGAGGTCACCCGCGTAGCCGCGCGCGGCCAGCTTGGCGCATTGGTCCGACAGCGCCGCGGTGACGTCCCGCGGGGGCGGTGCCGTACGGCTCAGCCTCTGGGCGCGCAACCGCCCGACACCGGCCCGCACGGCCGGGCCGAACAGGGGATGGGCGAGCCGTACGAGCAGGTCGTCGTCGGTGACGATGAGCCCGCGCGCCTCCAGCCGTTCGAGCGCGGCGACCGGGACCGGGGCCGCCGCGGCGGCCAGCGGCTCCCCGAAGGCCACCAGCTCGAGCGCCTCCCGCTCCGCCTCGCCGAGCTCGCCGATGGCGGCGGCGACGAGCTCCCGCAGCCTGCCGGTCATGGGCACCTCACCCCGCCAGCGCCACACCCCGTGGGCCCGCTCCAACGCCCCCGCCTCCCGCGTGGCGGCGACCAGCTCGCGCAGCAGCAGGAGGTTGCCCCCGCTCAGGCGGTGCAGCCGGCGCACGGTCAGGGCCTCGACGTGGTCGCCGAGCACCGAGGTGAGCACCTCGGCCACCCGTTCCTCCGAGAGCGGGCCGATGGTGAGGCGCGGAAGGACATGCCGCCGCCAGAGCCCGGTCACCGCGTCGGGACACGATGAGGCCGCCGTCTCGTCCGCGGACACCGTGACGAGCAGCCCGGCCCGCCGGTGGACGGCCAGGTGCTGGACGAGCGCGGCGGAGGCCTCGTCGAGAAGATGGGCGTCGTCCACGACCAGGACGCGCACCCATCGGAGCGTCTCGACGGCCCTGCTCAGGGAGTCCGCCGCCGAGCCGGGAAGCAGGTGGGCGAACGCGCCGAAACGAAGGGACGCGCCGCCACGGGTTCCGGTGACCCAGACATGGGAGAGACCCGCGACGGCTTCGGCGGCCAGGCGGGTCCTGCCCGTCCCCGCCGCGCCGCAGACGACGATGCCGCGCCGGCCACCGCCCAGGCTCTCCCGCACGTGCCCGAGCTCCGCCGCGCGCCCACTGAACGGCCATTGGTCCCGTAGGTCTTCCATGTCAGCTAGAGCCCGCCGTGTCCCGGCTGATACACCGGCGCTTGGTTGAGTATGGGGATACTCATTGCCGCCGCCCCACGGAACGGAGCATGATCATGGCATGGGATCGATGGACACCCGCGTGTGGCCTGCGCTCGTTGTGGTGATGCTGACGGCGGCGCTGGTCCTGGCGGGCTGCCGGGACTCCGACCCCGGGAACCCGGCGGGGGCGGGCACGGTCGCCGCGACCGGAACCCAGCAGGGAACAACCGGGGCCGGACAGGCGACGGGCAACGGGCAGGGTGGTTCCCCGGGCGCGAGTGGCGGCGGGAACCGACAGAGCCGTTACACGCTGACCTCGGGTCCCACGCTCGACGGCGACTTCAGCGCGCCGATAGGCACCAACGCGGGGGTTGGCTGCCGGCCTGTGCGCGGCGGCACGCTGGGAGAGGTACGCGTCCGCCAGGTTCGTTTCATCCAGGAGGAGCCGCAGGTCTTCACCTTCGGCGGCGGCGCGGTGACATGTACCAGCACGGCTCAGGTGCTCGAGCCGTGCGAGGGGTCGGTGCTGAAGCCGGGAACGGAGTGCCTTTTCATGGCATACGGCCGAGGAGAGGTGAACTCCAGAGCCAGGCTGGTCCTGACCTTGGAGCAGAACTGCGTTAACAGGGACACGCCGGCCTGCGGGAGTCTGCCCGCGTCGGCCCGTCCCTCGCCCGACGCGCCGGTCACCGTCACCTGGCACTATTCGGTGCCGTTCTACTACTGCGCCAGGACGCCGGTCGGCCCGACCGTGGAGGGGAATCCGTGCGCCCCTGCGCCGGAGCTCTCGCCGTCATCCCAGCTCCAGCCCTCGCCCACCGACCCCGTGCCCACCGACCCCATGCCGACGACCCCCATCCCCACGGCCGACCCCACGGACACCGGGCCGGCGTGACGACAGAAAAGGATCATCCCGGCCAGGAGCACGAGCACGTGGAGCACTCCGAGCCACTGCGTCCCGAGGACAACCGCCCGGAGCGAAACCACCCCGTGGGAAGCCACCCCGTGCGGGAGCAGCACGACCAGCAGCCCCCGCATGAGAAGGAGCGGGTCGCGCAGGCTCAGGCCGCCCAGGTTGCCGCGCAGGGGCAAGCCGAACAGGTGCAGACGGCGCAGGTGCAGGCCGGGCAGGAGGAGGCCGCGCAGGAGCTCACGCCGCTTGAGCGCAGGGTAAGGACGTTCGCCCAGTTCATCGGCATCGGCGCGCTGCCACCGAGCATCGCCGTGGGATTGCTGTTCTACTTCGGCTACGTGGCCAGTCGGCGGCGCTTCGCCCGGTTCGGTGTCGACCTGGACATCCTCGACCTGTCGACGCAGGCGGTCCTGCTGTATGGCTCCGAGGCGCTGTGGTTCCCACTCGTGGCGTTGTTCCTGGTCACGATGCTCGGGCTGTGGGCGCATGTGGAACTGGCCCGTCTCGTACGGCGGAGCCGCGCGAGCGACCTCGCCAACGGTTCCACAAGCGCTCCAACCAGCACCTCCACGAGCGTTTCCACGAGTGCGTCCACAAGCCCTTCCACGGACGACGCCATAGACGGCCACCTGGGCGGCTCCACGAGCGGCTCCGTGAGCGGTGGGACGGGTGGCGTTGCGAGCGCCGACAGGGGCGGCTCCGCGAGAGCTTTCCCGAGAGCCTTCCCGAGAGCCTTCGTGAGAGGCTTCGCGAGAGCGTTCACGCGTTCCTTCAGGCGTGGCGGCGCGCTGACGTGGACGGGAATCGCCGTGTTCCTGCTCGGCCTGGCTCTGCTCGTGAGGGGCGTGGTCGGCATGGTGAACCCGGACATCGCGTACAACGAGTTCCCGGGGACCACGCCGGTCTGCCTCGGCCTGGGAGCCCTGGTCAGCGCCTATGGCCGGTGGCTGGCCACCTGGCGTCGCACCGACAGGCGGCGGCTTCTCGAACGGGCGGCCGTGGTGGGCGCGGTCTCCATCGCGGTCGCGAGCCTGTTCTGGGCGAGTGCCAGCTACGCGGTCGCGTACGGCAGGGAACGCGCGACCGACTTTGCCGTCGATCTGGCGACCAGGCCAGAGGTAGTGCTGGACACCACGGAACCTCTCGCGCTGGGCGCCGAGTTCGCGGGCGTGACCGAGTCGAAACTGGCTCCCGGGAAGGGCGGCCGCTACACCTATCGCTATCGCAACCTGCGGCTGCTCACCGAGTCCGGAGGGCGGCTCTTCCTGATTCCCGCCCAGTGGCCACGTGGTCCGCGCTGGCCCGAGGTATGGCGGGGCGGCGGGACGCTGGTGATCCCGTACAACGACTCGATCCGGATGCGCCTGCTCCCGTACGCGGGCCCCTGATCGCCCAAACCAGCATGATCACCGGAGATCGCCCGGAGACGCGTCTGGAGATCGGCCGGGGTGGCCCCTAGGTGGGGAGGGCCAGCGGCACGGTCATGAGCTCGGTGGCCGACGCCCCGGTCGCGAAGAGTCGCGCGGCCCGCCGTACAGGCCTCGGCGAGCATTGACATGGCCTTTCCCGCCGCGCGGGCCCTGCAAGCAGGGATCAACCTCGGTGCAAGCGAGGACCGATAGCTTCGGGACATGTCACGACGATTCCTGGGAGGCGCGGCCGCGGCCGCCTCGGCCGCCGCTCTGCTCCTCACGTTCTCCCCGGCCTCCCCGGCCTCCGCCACTTCCGCCACTTCCACCGCCTCCGCCGCGTCCGCGCAGGCGGCTCCGGCCGGGGTGGCGAAGAAGCTGTTCAAGGCGTGGCTGAGCGGCGACCGCGACGCCGCCGCCCTGGTCGCCTCGCCGTCCGCGGTCAAGACCCTGTTCTCGTACGTCTACCGGGCCCCCGACGAGTTCGGCGGCTGCGTGGGGAACGCCTGCCGGTTCGTCCACACGAGCGTGCATATGCCGGGCGGGCTGAACGGCATCTTGATGATCGTCTCCGGGTCCAAGGTGGCCAAGGTCTACGAGTCGCGCCACCTGACCACGCCGTCGGCCCCGGCGAAGTACCTCTTCAAGGCGTGGCAGCAGGGCGACCGCAACCGTGGCCTGGAGGTCGCGACCGGCACCGCCGTCAAGACGCTGTTCCGCACCAAGTACGACCCGGCGGGCGTGACCCACTTCTTCCAGGGCTGTACGGCCGAGCCGAAGGGCTACAGCTGCGCGTACTCCTACGAGGGCGGCGCGATGCTCATGCACGTCCGCGGCTCCAAGGCCCGCGGCTACGACGTCCGCTCCATCAGCTACATCGCCGACTGACGCTTCTTCCACCAGGCGAGCAGAACGTGCACGAGGCCGCCCACCCCCGGGAGGGCGGTCCCGAGCACGAGCTTCGGGACGGCCGGGCGCTCCGGCGTCAGTCCTTGGGGGGTTTGATCCAGTCGAAGGTGCGCTCGACGGCGCGCTGCCAGTTGTCGTACTCCTCCTCGCGGCGGCCGGGCTCCATCGCCGGCAGCCACTGGGCGGCGCGGTGCCAGTTGCGGCGCAGGCCCTCCAGGTCGGGCCAGTAGCCGACCGCCAGCCCGGCGGCGTAGGCGGCGCCGAGCGAGACGGTCTCGGCGACCATGGGGCGGACCACCGGCACGTCGAGGACGTCGGCGATGAACTGCATGAGCAGGTTGTTCGCCGTCATGCCGCCGTCGACCTTCAGGGTCGTGAGGTTCAGCCCGGAGTCGGCGTTCATCGCGTCGACGACCTCGCGCGTCTGCCAGCCCGTGGCCTCCAGGACGGCGCGCGCCAGGTGGCCCTTGGTGATGTAGGACGTGAGGCCGACGATGATCCCGCGAGCCTCGCTGCGCCAGTGCGGAGCGAACAGGCCGGAGAACGCGGGCACGATGTAGCAGCCGCCGTTGTCGTCGACGGTGCGGGCCAGCGTCTCGATCTCCGGGGCGGTGCCGATGAGGCCGAGCCGGTCGCGGAACCACTGGACCAGCGCGCCGGTGATCGCGATCGAGCCTTCCAGCGCGTACACGGCGGGCTGGTCGCCGATCTGGTAGCCGACGGTCGTGAGCAGGCCATGGGTGGAGCGGACCGGCTCGGTGCCGGTGTTGAGCAGGAGGAAGCTGCCGGTGCCGTACGTGCACTTGGCCTCTCCGCGGGCGAAGCAGGTCTGCCCGAACAGCGCCGCCTGCTGGTCGCCGAGGGCGGCGGCGATCCGCACCCCCGGCACGACCCGCCGCGCCGCGCCGTACGTCTCGGCCGACGGGCGGATCTCGGGGAGCATCGCGCGGGGCACCCCGAAGAAGTCCAGCAGGGTGTCGTCCCAGGTGAGGGCGCGGATGTCCATCAGGAGCGTACGGCTGGCATTGGTGACGTCGGTGACGTGGACGCCTCCGTCGGGGCCGCCGGTGAGGTTCCAGATGAGCCAGCTCTCCATCGTGCCGAACAGCACCTCGCCGCGCTCGGCGCGTTCGCGCAGGCCCGGCGTGTGATCGAGCAGCCACCGGATGCTGGGCGCGGAGAAGTACGTGGCGAGGGGGAGCCCGCAGCGCTCCTTGACGATGTGCGCGTCGGGGCGGCGGGAGAGCTCGTCCACCAGGGTGTCGGTGCGGGTGTCCTGCCAGACGACGGCCGGGGCCACGGGAACGCCGGTCCGGCGGTCCCAGAGCACGGTCGTCTCCCGCTGGTTGGCGATGCCCACGGCGGCCACCTGCTCGGGGCCGACCCCCGCCTGGGAGAGCGCCTCGGGGGCGATGCGTTCGAGGTTGCGCCAGATCTCGGTGGCGTCGTGCTCGACCCAGCCCGGTCGGGGGAAGTGCTGCCGGTGCTCGCGCTGCGTCACCGACACCAGCCGGCCGCCGTGGTCGAACAGGATGCAGCGGGTGGACGTCGTGCCCTGATCGATGGACATCACATAGCGCTCGGTCACGGTGCCCTCCTCCCTTTCACCAACGGGAAGCCCCGAGGTCCCGCGACACGGCCCGCGCGGCGTCGCGCACGTAGGTGACGAAGTCCGGCCGCGGCCGGCCCTGGGCGTCGCAGATCCGCTCGACGGCCCCCGAGATCCCGATGGCCCCGACGACGAGCCCGCCGTACCCGCGGATGGGCGCCGCCACGCTCGCCTCGCCTATGGTGATCTCCTCGATCTCGGCCGCCCAGCCGACCTCGCGCACGCCGGCGAGGGCGCGGGTGAGCTCCTTGGGGGTGTGGATCGTGCGGCGGCTGAACTGCTCCAGCTCGCCGTTCTGCTTGGCGGCGGCCGCGTTGGCGTCGTAGGCGAGCAGCACCTTGCCGAGGGCCGTGGCGTGCATGGGCAGCAGCACCCCGACGTCGAGTGTCTGGAGGCTGTCGTCCGGCCGGAACACGTGGTGGACCACCAGGACCTTGCCCTGGAGACACGTCCCGATCCGTACGGCCTCGCCGCTGCGTGAGGCGAGCGCGTCGGCCCAGTTGATCGCGCGGGAGCGCAGCTCGTTGACGTCGAGGTAGCTCGTCCCGAGGTGCAGCAGGGCAGCGCCGAGCTGGTACTTGCCGGTCGCCTCGTCCTGCTCGACGAAGCCGACCATCTGCAGGGTGCGCAGGATGCCGTGGGCGGTGCCCCGGGCCAGCCCGAGGGAGTTGGCGATCTCGCTGAGGCCGAGCCGGCCCGATCCCTGCGCCAGCAGGCGCAGTATCGCGGCGGCGCGCTCGATGGACTGTACGGGACCGGGCACGTGCCGGATCGTACCGCTGTCGGATGTCGTTCGACAATGCCGACAGACGAATGAAAGACCTACGGAGATTTTGACCGGTTTATACCGAGATCGGCGCGTTCGGGGATGAATCATCGGTGTCAGGGTCACGGCTCTGGAGCCTAATACGCCCACGGGAAGCTGACCAGTGTTCGACAATGCCGACACCTATTCGTTGACGCTTCCTAGCAGCGCCGTTTAACCTCCGGTGCAGCCCCCTCCCCACCGGGGCCCCCACCACGCGGTCATTCGCGCTGGTAGCGGCACCGAACAGGTCCTAGGAGGAAGACATGGCGGAACGGCTCAGAGCCGGAGGGCCGGCCGGCGAGTTGGCGGCCGAGTTCGCGGGGACGTTGATTCTGATCTTGTTCGGAGCCGGCGTCGTTGCCCAAGTCGTCGCCGGGGGGATCGGCGACCACGACAGCATCGCCTGGGCGTGGGGGCTCGCCGTGGTCATGGGCGTCTACACCGCCTCCCGGATCAGCGGCGCCCACCTCAACCCCGCCGTCACCGTGGCCCTCGCGGTCTTCAAGGGCTTCTCCTGGCGCAAGGTCCTGCCGTACGCGCTGGCGCAGACCGTCGGCGCGTTCGTCGCCGCCCTGATCGTGCGCTGGAACTACGGCGAGGTCCTGGCCAAGGTCGACCCCGGGCTCACCATCAAGACGCAGGGGGTCTTCTCGACCCTGCCGGGCAACGGCGCGCTGCCCGTCGGCGAGTGGGGCGCCTTTCGCGACCAGGTGATCGGCACCGCGATCCTGCTGTTCCTCATCCTCGCCGTCACCGACCTGCGCAACTCGGCCCCGCTGGCCAACCTCGCGCCGTTCATCGTGGGGCTGATCGTGGTGGCCATCGGCATGGCCTGGGGCACGGACGCCGGATACGCGATCAACCCCGCCCGCGACTTCGGCCCGCGGCTCGCCTCGTTCCTCACCGGATACGAGACCGCGTGGAAGGACCAGTACGGCAACCTCTACTTCTGGGTGCCGATCGTCGCGCCGGTGGTCGGAGCCGTCGTCGGCGCCGGTCTCTACCAGGCCCTGATCGGTCACTTCCTCCCCCGCGAGGAGGCTCCCGAGCCCGGCCGCTCCGCTCCGCCAGCCACTTTCGAGACCGCGACCGGCAAGGCAGGCTGACCCCCGCTACCCCACGACACGAGAGGCAGAGCCAGGATGGCCGACTTCGTCGGAGCGATCGACCAGGGCACCACGAGCACCCGCTTCATGATCTTCGATCACAGCGGCAACGAGGTGGCGCGCCACCAGCTCGAACACGAGCAGATCCTGCCCCAGGCGGGCTGGGTCGAGCACAACCCCACCGAGATCTGGGAGCGCACCCGCGCCGTCGTCGAGACCGGCCTCCGGGTCGCGAACCTCGGCGTCGCCGACCTCGCCGCGCTCGGCATCACGAACCAGCGGGAGACGACGGTCGTCTGGGACCGCCGCACCGGCCGGCCGTACTACAACGCGATCGTCTGGCAGGACACCCGCACCGACCGCATCGCCTCGGCGCTGGAGCGAGACGGCAAGGGCGACGTCATCCGGCGCAAGGCGGGCCTGCCCCCGGCCACCTACTTCTCCGGCGGCAAGATCCAGTGGATCCTGGAGAACGTCGACGGCGTCCGGGAGGCGGCCGAGCGCGGCGACGCCATCTTCGGGAACACCGACACATGGCTGCTGTGGAACCTCACCGGAGGCCCCGACGGCGGCGTTCATGTCACCGACCCGACCAACGCCAGCCGCACGATGCTGATGAACCTGGAGACACTCGACTGGGACGACGAGCTGCTGTCGTTCTTCGGCGTCCCCCGGCGGATGCTCCCGGAGATCAAGCCGTCCTCCAACCCGGGTCTGTACGGCATGACGCGGGTGAACGGCCCGCTGGGCGGGGAAGTGGCGCTGGCCGGGGACCTCGGCGACCAGCAGGCGGCGACGGTCGGGCAGGTCTGCTTCGAGCCCGGCGAGGCCAAGAACACCTACGGCACCGGCAACTTCCTGCTGCTCAACACCGGCACGGAGCTGGTCCGCTCGCGGCACGGCCTGCTGACCACGGTGTGCTACCAGCTCGGCGACGAGGCGCCGGTGTACGCGCTGGAGGGCTCGATCGCGGTCACGGGCTCGGCGGTGCAGTGGCTCCGCGACCAGCTCGGCATCATCTCCGGCGCCTCCCAGAGCGAGGCGCTGGCCCGCCAGGTCGAGGACAACGGCGGCGTCTACTTCGTGCCCGCGTTCTCCGGGCTGTTCGCGCCGTACTGGCGGTCCGACGCCCGCGGCGCGATCGTCGGGCTCTCCCGCTTCAACACCAACGCCCACCTGGCGCGGGCGACCCTGGAGTCGATCTGCTACCAGACCCGCGACGTCGTCGAGGCGATGGAGCAGGACTCCGGCGTCGTCCTCGACGTGCTGCGGGTGGACGGCGGCGTGACGGCCAACGAGCTCTGCATGGAGCTTCAGGCCGACATCCTCGGCGTCCCCGTGTCCAAGCCGGTCGTCGCCGAGACCACCGCGCTCGGCGCGGCCTACGCCGCCGGGCTGGCCGTCGGCTTCTGGAAGTCCACCGAGGACCTCAAGCGCAACTGGCAGGAGGACCGGCGCTGGGAGCCGCAGTGGACCGAGGAGCAGCGCGAGCGAGGCTACGCCGGCTGGAAGAAGGCCGTGTCCCGCACGCTCGACTGGGTCGACGTCCAGTGACCGCCGGCTCATCCATCAACTGAGGAGCGCACAGCAGATGTCTGTATCAATGGGGCCATCGTTTGGGCCACAGCTGGGGCCGCGCTACCGGGCGGCCGCGCTGCGGAAGCTGGCCGAGCGCGAGTTCGACGTGCTCGTCGTCGGCGGCGGCGTGGTCGGGGCCGGGGCGGCGCTGGACGCGGTGTCGCGCGGCCTGTCGGTCGCGCTGGTGGAGGCCCGCGACCTCGCGGCCGGGACCTCCAGCCGCTCCAGCAAGCTCATCCACGGCGGGCTGCGCTACCTGGAGCAGCTCGACTTCCGGCTGGTGCGGGAGGCGCTCAAGGAGCGCGGCCTGCTGGTCAACCGGCTGGCCCCCCATCTGGTCCGGCCCATCCCGTTCCTCTACCCGCTGCGCCACCGGGTCTGGGAGCGGGGCTACATCGGCGCGGGCATCCTGCTCTACGACACCCTCGGCGGCTCGTGGAAGCTGCCCCGCCACCGGCAGCTCAGCCTGCGGCGCACCCTGCAGAAGGCCCCCGCCCTCCGCAAGGACGCCCTCGTCGGGTCCATCCAGTACTACGACGCGCAGGTCGACGACGCCCGGTTCACCATGATGGTCGCCCGTACGGCGGCGCGGTACGGCGCCTGCGTCACCACGCGGACACCCGTGATCGACTTCCTGCGGGAGGGCGAGCGGGTGACCGGAGCCCTCGTGCGGGACCTTGAGACCGGCGCGGAGATAGAGGTGAAGGCCCGGCAGGTGATCAACGCCACGGGCGTCTGGACCGACGAGAGCCAGCGGCTGGCGGGGCCGGCCAAACCGGCGTCCGGCGGCTCGGTCTCCGTCCAGGCGTCCAAGGGCGTGCACGTCGTGGTGCCGCGCGACCGGATCAAGCTCGACACCGGGCTGATCCTGCGCACCGAGAAGAGCGTGCTGTTCGTCATCCCGTGGGGGCCGCACTGGATCGTCGGCACCACCGACACCCCCTGGGATCTCGACAAGGCCGAGCCCTCCGCCACCCACGCGGACATCGACTACATCCTCGACCACGTCAACGCGGTGCTGAACACGCCGCTGACCCGCGACGACATCGAGGGCGTCTATGTCGGGCTGCGACCCCTGCTGGGCCACACGGGGGAGGAGACCGTCAAGCTGTCGCGCGAGCACGCCGTCATCCGGCCGGTCCCCGGCCTGGTGATCGTCGCGGGCGGCAAGTACACCACCTACCGGGTGATGGCCAAGGACGCGGTCGACGTCGCCGTCAGCGGGCTGGGCGAGGCCGTGCCCGCGTCGGTCACCGAGCGGGTGCCGATCCTCGGCGCCGACGGGTTCGCGGCGCTCCGCAACAACCGGCGGCGGCTCGCGGAACGCTCGGGCCTCACCGTGGGGCGGATCGACCACCTCCTGCACCGGTACGGCTCCCGCGTCGAGGACCTGCTGGAGCTCATCGAGGCCACGCCCGCCCTCGCCGAGCCGATCCCCGGCGCGGACGCCTACCTGAAGGCGGAGGCGGTCTACGCGGCCTCCGACGAAGGCGCGCTCCACCTGGAGGACATCATGGTCCGCCGCACCCGCGTCTTCATCGAGGAACGCGACCACGGGCTGGTGGCCGCACCGGTGATCGCCGAGCTGGTCGCGCCCGTCCTCGGCTGGGACGCCGAGGCGGTGAGCCGCGAGATCGGCCGGTACCGCGAGTTCGTCGAGGCGGACCTGGCCGCGCAGCGGGAGTGGGACGACGCCGCCGCGAACGCCGTACGGCAGAGCGCGCGGCACAGTCCTGCCACGAAGTAGGCCGTCGTGCCGGCGGCGAACCCGCTAGGGTTATAGAGGGCGTAAGTGGATCGGCGGGAAAATCCCCCTGGCTTTCGGGCTAACGATCCTCTAACCCGCGGGGCAGTACGATCCACCCATCTCTACTACTCGAATAGTAGTTCTCGATGGGTGGTGAATGCCTTTGTTGTCGTCGCCGGACGTGACCGTCGTGGTCATCGTCTACAACGACGCCGAGCGCCTGCCGACCGCGGTCCGTTCGGTGCTCGAGCAGTCCCTCCGCGGCGTCGAGGTCGTGATCGTCGACGACGCCAGCACGGACTCCTCGGCGCAGGTCGCCGAGGGTTTCGCTCGGGCACACCCGGACCGCGTCAGGGCGATCCGGCTGCCGGAGAACTCCGGGGGGTGCGGGCGGCCGCGCAACGTCGGCATCGAGCACGCCCGCGGCTCCTACGTGATGTTCCTGGACAGCGACGACACACTCGACCGGCACGCCTGCCGGAACATGGTGGCCGCGGCCGAGGAGACCGGCGCGGACCTGGTCTCCGGCCGGTGCGTGCGCGTCTACAGCGACACCGGCGACGAGCGGAGCTGGTATCCGAGCCTCTACCGGCGCCGCGCGGTGCTCGACGACGTCCTGGAGAACCCCACCCTCCTGTACGACACGCTGAGCACCAACAAGTGCTACCGCCGCGACTTCCTCAGGCGGGCGAACCTCAGCTTCGTCGAGGGCCTGCACTACGAGGACCTGCTGTTCAGCGCCCAGGCGTACGTGTCGGCCCGGCGGATCGCCATCATCCCGCACCGGGTCTACAACTGGTTCGTGGTCCAGCGGGGCCCCAACCTGTCCATCACGAACCGGCGCAACGAGCTGCGCGGCTTCGCCGACCGGCTGACGATCCACCGGGCCATCGACGAGGTGTTCCGCAAGCACGACGCGGTCGAGCTGAAGCGCCGCAAGGACGCCAAGTTCCTCAACCACGACCTGGTCCTCTACCTCCGCGAGCTGCGCAGCCGCGACGCCGATTACCGCCGGGAGTTCCTCGACCTGGCCCGCGCGTACCTCGCCGAGCTGGGCGAGGAGGCGTTCGACGAGTGCAAGCCGCTCCCGGCGATCGGCGGGCTGATGGTCCTGCACGGCGACTACGACGCCGCGCTCGCGGCGGCCGACTACCTGCCGAAGAAGGGCGTGCGGCCGACGCTCTCGACCGACCTGGTGGAGCGTGACGGCCGGGTCTACTGGTGCGACCGGCACCTCGACGGCGAGCGCGAGCGCCGCATCCTCGACGTGACCGACCTCGGCGTCCACTCCGCGCCGTTCAACACGTTCAAGCTCGGCGGCCGGGTCACCGAGGTGTCCCGCCGGGGCGCCGACCTGCATGTGGCCGGGGACGCCGTGAACCCGCTCGGCAGGATCGGCTCCAAGGACCTGACCGGCACACTGGAGTTCCGCGACCGCCAGCGCAAGGGCCGCGCGTTCAAGGTGCCCGCCCGGGTCAGCACGGACGGCAGACGCATCCACTGGGAGGCCACCTTCCCGGCGGAACGGACGATCCGCCCCATCGGCCTCCTCGACCAGACCTTCGGGCTGTGGCTCGTGCTGACCGCCGACGGGCAGAGCGTCACGGTCCGCCTGACCTCCGACGTCACCTCCAGCGGGGTCGACTACGAGCAGGCCGCCATCGCCGTACGGCCCCGCCTGACCCGCCTCGCCGGGGACCACATGGAGTTCTACGTCCCCGAGTCCGGAGAGCTGGCCCTCCGCACGGTGGCCACGGGCTGGCCCGGCCGGGTGACGCTGCCCCTGCTCCGCAAGGCCGCCACCAACGGCGCCGGAGCCCGGGTGTGGGGCACGCTTAGCAGGAAGGAACGCGACCTCCTCACAGGGCTCAAGAGCCGCAAGACCAAGATCGCCGTGTACAACTCCGTGCTGCGGCGGCTGCCCGTCCGGAAGGGGACCGTGGTCTTCGAGAGCCACCTCGGCGCGCAGTACTCCGACAACCCCAAGTACATCTACGAGGAGCTGGCCCGCCGGGGCGGCGGCTACAAGGTGATCTGGTCGTACAAGAGCAGCCCCAAGGGCTTCCCGAAGAAGGCGGAGCTCGTCAAGCGCGGGTCCTGGGCGTACTACCGCGCGCTGGCCCGCGCGGAGTACTGGGTGGACAACCAGGGCTTCCCCGCCGGGCTGGTCAAGCCGTCCGGGACGACCTACATCCAGACCTGGCACGGCTCGGCGTTCAAGCAGATGGGCTTCGACGAGCCGCAGGTCAAGGCCGCCACCCGGGCGCGGCACGACCGGATGCGCCAGATGGTGGGCCGGTTCGACCACTTCGTCATCCGCTCCGAGCACGACCGCCGGACGCTGGTGAAGGGCCTCGGCGTGACCGCCGGCCTGCTGGAGACCGGCTACCCGCGCAACGACCCGCTCGTCACGGGCGGCGACCCCAAGCAGCTCGCCGCGCTGCGGCGCAGGCTCGGCCTCGGCGACGACCGCACGGTGGTGCTGTACGCCCCGACCTTCCGGGCCGACGAGAAGGGCAGGCCCGTCAAGCGGTTCGAGATCCCCTTCGAGCTGGAGCGGTTCGTCAGGGAGTTGGGCCGCACCCATGTCCTGCTGATCCGGGCGCACTACCTGAGCACGGTCGTGGTGCCGCCGGGGGTGAGCCACGCGGTGGTCGACGTGGGCGATGTGCACGACGTCAGCCAGCTACTGCTGCTCTCCGACGTCCTCGTCACCGACTATTCGTCGCTGATGTTCGACTACGCGCTGCTCGACCGCCCGATCGTCTTCTACACGCCGGACGCCGACACGTACGTGAACCAGGACCGGGGCGCCTACTTCGACCTGGCGGAGCACGCCCCCGGCCCGATCGTCACCGAGGAGCACGAGCTGTTCGCCACACTGCGCGACACCACGAGGGAGAAGGACGCGGAGCCGCGGCGCCGCTTCGTCGAGCGCTTCGGCGAGTACGACACCGGGACCGCCGCGAAGACCATCGTCGACCGGTTCTTCCCCGGAGGCCGCCGTGGCTGAGCACCGGGACGTCTTCATCGTCTGCAACAACTTCGAGGAGCTCGGCGGGCTCCAGCGCTGGGCGCACCACATCGGGAGGCTGTTCGCCGAGCGGGGCCACCGAGTTCACCTGATCGGCATCACGCACGCCGAGCGGGCCCACGACTACGGCAGTGACCTGCCGTACGCGACCACGGTCCTGTACGAGCGCCGCCCCGCGGCGAAGTGGCAGCCGCGCGGCGCCCTCGACCGGCTCAACGTGCCCGCCCAGGTGCGCATGGCGCGCAGGCGGGCCGGGATGAGGCGGGCCGCCGCCCGCCTGTCGGAGATCTTCCGGACCGGCGGGCCGGGCTCGGTCGTCATCGCCGCCCAGGTGTGGGCGATGGAGTGGGTGGTGCTGGCCGACACGCGCGGGATGACCGTCATCGGCATGAGCCACGAGTCGTACGCCGCGACCCGCTCGTCCAGCCGCTACGAGCGGGTGAAGACCTACTTCTCCGGCGTGGACAGCTTCCTCGTGCTCACGCAGGAGGACGCCGACGCCTGGGCGGCCGCCGGGATGTCCGCCGCCGGCGCCATGCCGAACCCCCTGCACGTCCATCCGGAGCGGACCGCGTCGCTCGACGAGCAGGTCGTGGTCCGCCTCGGCCGGATGTCGTTCGAGAAGGGCCAGGACCTGCTGCTGGAGGCCTGGGCCAAGGTCGCTCCCCGGCACCCCGGCTGGCGGCTCCGGCTCTACGGCTCCGGCCCCGACGAGGCCGAGATCCGGGCGCTCGCCGGCGAGCTCGGCCTGGCCGGCAGCGTGGAGTTCCCCGGGCCGACCGACGACCTGGAGACCGCCCTGACCGGCGGGTCGATCTTCGCGCTCTCCTCCCGCGAGGAGGGCTTCCCGATGTCGATCCTGGAGGCCATGGCGTACGGCCTGCCGACCGTGGCCTTCGACTGCGCGCCCGGCGTCCGGGAACTGATCACCCACGACGTCGACGGGCTCATCGTCCACCCGGGTAACACGGTGAAGTTCGCCGCCTCACTGGAGCGGCTGATGGACGACGCCGGGCTGCGCCGGAGCTTCGGCGCGGCGGCCCGGCGGTCGGTCACCAGGTTCGCGCCCCACAGGGTCGTCGACCAGTGGGAGCGGCTGTTCACGCTGCTGGAGCGCTGAGAACCAAACGTCAGACCCGGCGAGGCGGGCGGGGGAGGAAACCGCTCGTCCTCGCCAGGTAGTCGGCGTACTCCGGGCCGCGCGAGCGGGCCATGCGGCGCTCCAGCAGCGCCTTCCCACTCCAGTTGAGCAGCAGATGCGTCATCACGATCGGGGCGACGACCGTGAGGACCCCCACCCAGTGGGAACAGGCGAGCAGGAACAGGCCCCACCAGACGGTCGCGTCGCCGAAGTAGTTGGGGTGCCGGGTCCACGCCCACAGGCCGCGGTCCATCACCTTGCCGGCGTTGGCCGGGTCGGCCTTGAACCGGGAGAGCTGCCAGTCGCCGACCGACTCGAAGGCGAACCCGAAGACCCACACGGCGACGCCGATCCAGGTGACGATCCCGAGCGGGGCGGTCTCGTACATCGCGGCCTGCACCGGCAGCGACACCACCCACATCAGCGCGCCCTGCGGCCAGTAGATCTTGCGGATGACGTACGGCACGACCGGGCCGGTGTTCTTCCGCATCAGCGCGGCGTAGCGCGGGTCCTCGCCCTTGCCGTGGTTCCGGCGGTGGATGTAGGCGCCGAGCCGTACGCCCCAGATCGCGGTGAGCGCGAGCACGATGACGCGGCGGGCGTCCAGGCCCCCGTCGAGCACCTGGGATGTGACGAAGCTGACGATGGCGACGACGACGAAGCCCAGCCCCCACACGGTGTCGATCACGCTCTGGACGCCGGTGCGCAGGGCGTACGTCATGGTCGCCAGCATCGTGAGGGCCACGGCGGCCACCGACACCACCAGGTTGACCAGCAGGTGGGCGAGCGTCATCGGGTCATCTCCTCGGCGAAGTCAAGGAAGCCGTCCTTGGCGTTGGTGTAGCTGTGGGCGGGACCCTTGCGGCTGCGGTCGAGCAGCTCGGCCAGCTCGGCGGGGTCGAGGGTGTCGCGGGGGACGGGCGCGCTGCCCCACTCCACCGAGTCGGCCGCGCGCAGCCCGCCGCCCGCCGCCACGATGACCTCGCCGTTCAGCGCGGAGCGGCGGTCGCACAGGGCCGCGACCACGGGGGCGACCGCCTCGGCGTCCATCAGGTCGCGATAGGCGGGCTCCATGCCCTGGCCGGAGTCGGTCATCTGGGTCAGGGCGTAGGGGAGCAGCACGTTGGTGAACACGCCGCGCGGCGCGCCCTCGACGGCGATGGACTTGCCGAGCGCGATGACCGCCCCCTTGCTGGCGGCGTACGCGGACACGGTCGGCTCGCCGTGCAGCCCCGCGGTCGAGGCCACCAGGACGATGCGGCCGTGGCGCTGCTCGCGCATGACGGCGCTGCACGCCATGGCGATCTGGGCGGTGCCGAGCACGTTGGTGCGGATCACGGCCTCGAACGCCTCGGGCGTCGACTTGTGGAACATCGCCGGGGCGCTGACGGCCGCGCTGGTCACGCAGGCGTCGATCCGGCCCCACGTCGCGAGCGCCAGCTCGACCAGGTCGCGCGCGGTCGCGGGGTCGGCCACGTCGCCGTGTTCGGCGACCGCCTCGCCCCCGGCTGCCCGGATCTCCTCGACCACGTGGTCGGCCGGTCCGAGGCCGTGCTCGTCCACCACCCGGTTGCGGTTGTTCACCACCACGCGCGCCCCCTGGGCGGCCAGGTGCAGGGCGAACGCGCGGCCGAGGCCCCGCCCGCCCCCGGTGATGACGACGACCTGTCCCTCTAGCTGCCTCACGCGCTCGCCCTTTCCAGCAGTACGGCCACGCCGAGCCCGGCGGCTCCGCTGACGGCGGCGACGCCGTAACGGCCGCCACGGCGTTCGAGTTCGTCGACGCAGCCGCCGACCATGATCGCGCCGGTCGCGCCGAAGGCGTGTCCCATCGCGATGGTCCCGCCGTTCGGGTTGAGCCGTTCGGGGCCCGCCGACAGGTCGCGGCGGAAGCGCAGGCACAGCGCGGAGAACGCCTCGGCGATCTCGAAGACGTCGATGTCCGACGGCCGGAGCCCGGCCTTGGCGATGACCTTCTCGACCGCCTCCTGGCCGGCCGTGAGCATGATCACGGGATCGACGGCGGCGGTGGCGGAGGCGACCACGCGGGCCCGGGGGCGCAGGCCGTTCGCCTGAGCCTGCTCCTCGGTGCCGAGGAGGAGCAGTGCCGCGCCGTCGGCCAGCGCGGGGGAGGTGCCGACCGTGTGCAGGTGGGAGATCTTCCCGGCCTCGGGGTGGGTCGCCAGTGCGATGTCGTCCTGCCCGGACGCGCCCAGCTCCTCGAAGGCCGGCTGCAGCGCGGCCAGGCTCTCGGCGGTCGTGCCGGGCCGGATCAGTTCGTCGCGGTCGAAGACCGTGCCGTCGGCGCGGTTCATCGGGATCACCGAGCCGGCGTAGTGGCCCCGGTCCCAGGCGGCGGCCGCCTTGGCCTGGGTCTCGACCCCGTAGGCGTCGAGCTCCTCGCGCCGCCACCCGTCGATGGTGGCGTTGAGGTCGGCCGCGATGCCCATGTGGACGGAGCCGATCCGCTTCACCGTCTCCGGGTCGGACCACAGCGGACCCCGGTCGCTGAACATCGGCACCCGGGAGACGCTCTCGACGCCCCCCGCCACGGCGAGGTCGAGGTCGCCGCCGCGGATCCGGCCGGCGGTCTGGGCGACCGCGTCGACGCCCGAGGCGCAGAAGCGGTTGATGGACCCGCCGGGCACGCCGTGGCCCCAGCCCGCGAGCAGCGTCGCGGTGCGGGCCAGGTTGGCGCCCTGCTCGTCCACCTGGGAGGCGGCGCCGACGACCACGTCGCCGACCGCCGAGGGGTCGATGCCGGTGCGGTCGACGAGCGCCCGCTGGAGGGCGACGACCAGGTCCACGGGGCTCAGATGGTGCAGCGATCCCCGGGCGGAGCCCTTCGCTCTCGGGGTTCGGACGTAGTCCAGCACGTAGACGTCGGGCACGCTGACGCCGTCCTCTCTGTCCTCAGTAACTCTGCTAAATGTAGTGTTGTGCGGTGAGCCCGGCAAGACCGGATTTCCGGCTCGACATGGAGATTCGGCCGCCGCGCGTTGACGCTTCACTCTTCTTGTTGTAGTAAGAATCGAAGAAATGGAGGTGCCGGACATGCCGGAAGCCGTGTGGATCCTGGGTGGGTACCAGACCGACTTCGCCAAGAACTGGGCCAAGGCCGGGCAGGAGTTCTCCGACCTCACCGAGGAGGTCGTCCGCGAGACGCTCGCCGACGCCGGGGTCGCCCCCGCCGACATCGGCGTGGTGCACGTCGGCAACGCGTTCGGCCAGCTCTTCACCCGTCAGGGCCAGCTCGGCGGCATGCCCGCCACGGTCGAGCCGGAGCTGTGGGAGGCGCCCTCCGCCCGGCATGAGGCGGCCTGCGCCTCCGGAGGCGTCGCCGCGCTCGCCGCGATGGCCGACATCGAGTCCGGCCGCTACGACAGCGCGCTCGTCCTCGGCCTGGAGCTGGAGAAGACCGTCCCCGGCGACCTCGCCGCCGGCCACCTCGGCGCCGCGGCCTGGATCGGCCACGAGGGTCGGGACGCCCAGTTCATGTGGCCGTACATGTTCAGCGCGCTGGCGGACGAGTACGACCGCCGCTACGGCATCGACGACGCTCACCTGCGCGCGATCGGCGAGCTCAACTTCCGCAACGCCCGCGCCAACCCCAACGCGCAGACCCGCGGCTGGACGCTGACCGACCGGAGCTTCGCCGCCGACGACGAGGCCAACCCCCTGGTCGAGGGACGGCTCCGCCGCTCCGACTGCAGCCAGATCACCGACGGCGGAGCGGGCGTGGTCCTGGTCGGCGAGCGTTTCCTCGCCCGCAACCCCGAGATCGCCCGTGGCCGCTCGCTCGCCCGCGTGCTCGGCTGGGGCCACCGGACCGTCGGGCTCCCGCTGGCCCAGAAGCTGGAGCGCAGCAGGGACGACGAGTACGTCCTGCCCCACGTCCGCCGGACCGTGCTCGACGCGTTCGCCCGCGCCGGGATCGCCGGCGTCGACGACCTGGACGGCATCGAGACCCACGACTGCTTCAGCATGTCGCAGTACGCCGCGATCGACCACTTCGGCATCACCGGCCCGGGGGAGAGCTGGAAGGCGATCGAGAACGGCGAGCTGGAGATCGGCGGCCGCATCCCCGTCAACCCGAGCGGCGGGCTCATCGGCGGCGGCCACCCGGTCGGCGCGACGGGGGTCCGCATGCTGCTGGACGCCGCCCGCCAGGTGACCGGCACGGCCGGCGCCTACCAGGTCGAGGGCGCGCGCCGGTTCGGCACGCTCAACATCGGTGGCAGCACCACCACGACCGTCAGCTTCGTCGTCGGCGCCGAGCCGGCGGCGTAACTGACCTCGCTCAACCAGAGGAGAGCATCAACGTGGACGTCGAAGTTGTCGGGCGCGTGCTGTCGACCCTTCCGGAGGATGACGACCATCCGTACCGGACGGGTCCCTGGCGGCCGCAGACGACGGAGTGGCGCGCGGACGACCTGGAGGTGATCGGGGAGATCCCCCCCGACCTCGACGGCGTCTACCTGCGCAACACCGAGAACCCGGTGCATCCCGCGCTGGAGCGCTACCACCCCTTCGATGGCGACGGCATGGTCCACGTGGTGGGCTTCCGGGACGGCAGGGCGTTCTACCGGAACCGGTTCGTCCGCACCGACGGCTTCCTCGCCGAAGGGGAGGCGGGCAAGGCGCTGTGGGCCGGCATCGCCGAGCGCCCCGCCAGGTCGATCCGCGAGGACGGCTGGGGCGCGCGCGGCCGGATGAAGGACGCCTCCAGCACCGACGTCGTCGTGCACGCCGGGGTCGCCCTGACGAGCTTCTACCAGTGCGGCGACCTCTACCGGCTCGACCCGCTCACGCTGGAGACGCTCGGCAAGGCCGACTGGGGCGGCGCCTTCCCGTACGCCTGCGGGGTGTCGGCGCACACCAAGGTCGACGAGCACACCGGCGAGCTGCTGTTCTTCAACTACGGCACGGCCGAGCCGTACATGCACTTCGGCGTCGTGGACTCCGGCAACCGCCTCAGCCGCTATGTGGAGGTGCCGCTGCCCGGGCCGCGGTTGCCGCACGACATGGCCTTCACGGAGAACTACGCGATCCTGAACGACTGCCCGCTGTTCTGGGAGCCCGAGCTGATGGCCAAGGGCCTCTACGCCGCCCGGTTCCACCCGGAGCTGCCCACGAGGCTCGGCGTCGTCCCGCGCCGCGGCGACGGCGAGGTCCGGTGGTTCGAGGCCGCGCCGACGTACGTCCTGCACTGGGTCAACGCGTACGAGGAGGGCGACGAGATCGTCCTCGACGGGTTCTTCCAGGGCGACCCCGACCCCAAGGACACCGGCGACGGCGGCTACTACCAGCGGATGTTCCGCTTCCTCGCGCTGGACAGGATGCAGACCCGGCTGCACCGCTGGCGGCTGAACCTGGTCACCGGCCAGTGCAAGGAGGAGCGGATCACCGACTCGATCACCGAGTTCGGCGTGATGAACAACGCCTACGGCGGACGCCGCCACCGCTACGCCTACGCCGCCAGCGGCGTCGAGGGCTGGTTCCTGTTCGACGGGCTGGTCCGCCACGACATGCTCACCGGTGCCGAGGAGCGGTTCAGCCTCCCGGCCGGGGTGTACGGCAGCGAGCCCGCGATGGCCCCCCGTGTGGGATCGGCCGCCGAGGACGACGGCTACCTTGTTACCCTGACGACCGACATGAATGAAGATCGTTCCGAGTGTCTGATCTTCGACGCCTCTCGGGTGGCGGACGGTCCGGTGGCCCGGATCCGGCTCCCCGAGCGGATCTCCAGCGGCACGCACGCCACGTGGGCGGCGGGGGACTCCATCCCCGGCTGGCGCGAGGCCGAGTCGCCCGAGAGCGCACTGGGTCTTTGAGGGCGCTGGGTTTCCGGTGAAGCGCGTCGGCGAGCTGGACGTCGTCTCGGAGCGGCATTCGAAGCCAGCGGGATGAAGCCAGGGGATTCGGAGCTACCGCCTATGGAGACGCACGTGCTCGTCCACCCACCGGATCGGCCCACGCAACTGCCTCCCGGGCACGTCAACGCGGTCGGCCTCACGCTGGGGCTGATCGGGGACGAGTGGAGCCTGCTGATCCTGCGGTACGCGATCCGCGGCGCCCGCCGCTACGGCGAGTGGCGGGCGGCCCTGCCCATCTCGCATGCCGTGCTGACCCGCAGGCTCGCCCAGCTCACCGAGATGGGGGTCTTCGAGCGGGTCGAGTACCAGAGCCGGGCCAAGCGGTTCGAATACCGCCTGACCAAGCGCGGGCGCGACCTGTGGCCCGTCCTGCTGGCCATCTGGGCGTGGGAGGCGGCCTGGGTTCCCGAGCACGTCGAGTCGCTGCCCGTGATGGTCCACCGGCGCTGCGGCCAGGAGTTCCTGCCGATCCTCACCTGCGCCGCCTGCGCGGAGCCGGTGCGCCCCCGGGACATCGCCGGCGGGTTCGGCCCGAGCGGCACCTGGGAGCGGTCCGCGCCCGCCGCCACGACCCGGCGCCGGTCGGGCTCCACGTTCGACAGTGGCGCGGGCATGTTCCCCCAGACGATGGCGCTCATCGGCAACCGCTGGTCGGCGGCCATCCTCGGCGGCGCGTTCCAGGGCCTGCACCGGTTCAGGGACTTCGAGCAGCGCCTCGGCGCACCCCCCACGATCGTCGCGGAGCGGCTCCGCGCCTTCTGCGAGCTCGGCGTCTTCGCGCAGACGCCGAGCCCGGAACGGCCCGACTGGCCGAGCTACCACCTCACGGAGAAGGGCCGCGCCTTCTTCCCAGTGATCATGACGCTGATCGACTGGGGCCAGCGGTGGTTCCGGGCGGCCGAAGGGCCCGCTCTGGTCTACATCCACCAGGCCTGCGGCCGCGCCTTTCAGGCGCAGCTCGTCTGCGACGCCTGCAAGGCGCCGCTGCGCGGGAACGAGGTCGCGGTGGAACCCCCCGCATGACAGAAAGGAGGACGCCCCCATGTCCTCGTCCATCGCCGGTCTTCTACGCCAGTCCGCCACCCGGGAGCCCGGCGCCCCCGCCGTGACCGGTGACGGCCGGTCCGTGACGTACGGCGAGCTCGCCGAGCGCTCCGACCGGGTGGCCGCCGCGCTGGTCGCCGCCGGCCTCGCCCCCGGAGACCGGGTCGGCTACGTCGACCGCAACGCGACCGAATACTTCGAGCTGCTGTTCGGCGCGGCGAAGGCCGGGGTCGTGCTGGTGCCCCTCAACTTCCGGCTCGCCCCGGACGAGATGCGGTGGATCCTCGGCGACGCCGAGGTGTCCCTCGTCGTCGCCGGGCCGGACCACGCCGCGTCGCTGGACGGGATCGGCGTTCCCGTCGTCGCCGTGGGGGACGGGTACGAGCGGTGGCTCGCGGAGCACGACCCGGTGGACCCGCGGCGCGACGCCACCGGCGACGAGCTGATCGTGCTGATGTACTCCTCCGGCACGACCGGCAGGCCCAAGGGCGTGCACGTCACCGTGAACAACCTCAGCGGCGCGGTCGAGCTCTTCGGAGGGTGCTTCAAGCTCGGCCCCGACTCGGTCAGCATGGTGCCGATCCCCTACTACCACATCGCCGGCGCGGGCTGGGCGCTGATCACGCTCGCCCAGGGCGGCACGCTCGTGCAGTGCCGGGAGCCCACCCCGGCGTCCATGCTCGACCAGCTCGTACGGCACCGCGTCACGCACACCGCCATGGTCCCCGCCGTCATCCAGGTCATGACCGAGCTGCCCGCCGCCCGCGACGCGGACTTCTCCGCGCTTCAGCAGATCGTGTACGGCGCGTCGCCCATCTCCGAGAGCCTGCTCAGCCGTGCCGTTGCCCTGTTCGGCGCGGAGTTCTTCCAGTCGTACGGCCTGACCGAGACCGTCGGCGTGACCACGCTGCTCGGCCCCGACCAGCACCTTCCCGGCAACCCCGTCAAGGGGCGGCTGCGCTCCGCAGGCCGGGCGGTGCCGGGCATGGAGGTCGCGATCGCCGACCTGGAGACCGGCCGGCCCGCGGAGCCCGGCGTGGTGGGCGAGGTCATCGTGCGCGGCCCCTGCGTGACCACCGGCTACTGGCGCAACCCGGCCGCGACCGAGGCGGCCTTCCTGCCCGGCGGCTGGCTGCGCACCGGCGACGCCGGATCTCTCGACGCGGACGGCTACCTCTACCTGCACGACCGGATCAAGGACATGATCGTCAGCGGCGGGGAGAACGTCTACCCCGCCGAGGTCGAGAGCGCGCTCGCCGGGCACCCCGCCGTGCTGGAGGCCGCCGTGATCGGGATCCCGTCCGAGCGCTGGGGCGAGACGCCGCTCGCGGTCGTGGTCCGGCGGCCCGGCACGGAGGCGACCGAGGAGGAGCTGCTCTCCTGGACGCGGGAGCGGCTGGCCCACTACAAGTGCCCGACCGCGATCACGTTCGCCGACGAGCTGCCGCGCAACCCCTCGGGCAAGATCCTCAAGCGCGAGCTCCGCCGCCCCTGGTGGGAGGGGACAGACCGGCAGATCAGCTGATCGGTCCGGGTGAACGCCCTGGCCCCGCCAGGGCCAGGGCGTTCAGCGGCGCAGGGGCGGGCGGCGGGCCCAGGTGGCCCAGCGCCAGAGCCACTCGAGGGGGCCCTGGCGGTATCGGCGCAGCCAGAGGGTGGACCACAGCCACTGGGCGGTGAGGATGGCCCCGGCGATCAGCGACACCGTCGTCATGGACCAGCCGTCCGGCGGGCCGCCGAGGACGTGACCGACCGCCAGAACGAGGACCGTGGCGGTCAGATAGTTGGTCAGCGCCATCCGGCCCAGCGGTGCGAAGATCACCCGCAGCGCCGGTCGGAGCGGCGTCCTGAGCACGACAAGCAGGGCGCACACGTACACTCCGGCGACGAGCAGCCCGGCCACGGCCATCGAGAGGCCCATGTCGCTCCGGTCGCCCGTCTGCCACCACAGGGCGGGCGCCGCCCCCGCCGCGAAGACCAGGCCGGCCACCGCCGGCACCAGGATGGACCGCTCGGTCCGGTCGATCAGCCCATACCTGGTCAGGGCCGAACCCAGCAGGAACAGCCCGGGGACCAGCGCGGTCCCGCCGCCGTAGACGGCCAGCGACGTCGCGAGGAGCGCGGCGGCGAGGCAGGTCACGGCCCACCGCGGCAGCCAGGTCGACGGCAGCAGCACCACCAGGCCGACGACGGCGTAGACGGTCAGGATGTCGCCCTGCCACAGCAGCATGTGCGCCAGGCCGAACCCGAGCAGCGCCAGAAGCCGCCGCAGCAGGAGCAGCCGAGGGCGGGCGGCGCGGTCCGCGGCCGACTCCAGCAGCAGCGAGAACCCGATGCCGAACAGCAGCGAGAAGATCGGGAAGAAGCGCTGCTCGGCGAGCAGCCCCATCCACGCGTCCCCCGGGCGTGCCGCTGAAGGGGGCAGGACGACCTCGCCGGCGTTGGCTATCGGCTGGACGTTGACCAGCAGGATCCCGCACAGCGCGAACCCTCGCACCACGTCGAGCGCGGCGATGCGCGGCCGTCCGGAGCCGGTCGTCGCGGGACCACCCGCGCCGGACGGCGCCGGGGCGTGGGAAGGGGAGTCGTGATGGGGCATGAGCCTCACCCTGCGGGCGGCGACCGGGGCCTGGCATCGGCCGGAAGCACGGTTCGCGTCCGCGGGGATCGTACTTTTGACCGGTTCGAGGCGCGGGCGCAGGCCCGTAGCCTGAACGCTGTGAACGTTCCGGATCGGCCGCCCGGGCGCGCCCGGGTCGCGGCCGACGCCGCGCTGGGCGCCGTGTTCGCCGCGGCGCTCGCCGTCTGGGCGGCCGCGATCGCGGACAGCTGGGGCGGCGGCTACTGGCGGTTCGACTGCGCAGCCGGCGCGGTGGTGTGCCTGATCGCTCTGGTGCGCCGGCGTGACCGGCTGCGGGCGGCGGTCGCGGGCCTGGCCGTCGCGGCGGCCGCCATCCTGGTCGCCCGGTTCGCCCAACTGCCCGGTGAGCCCGGCCCCGCCATGGCCTTGGCCCTGTCCGTGCTCGTGGGCTCGGCGATCAGAGCGCTTCCGGTCTTGCCGGCCGGTGCCGTCGCGGCCGGAGGGTTCGCGGTGGCCGCCGGCAGCCTTGCAGCTCACAAGACCTCCCCCGGAGTCCCGGCCGTGATCGTGTTGAACGGCACGGGATGGCTCGCCGCCGTGGCGATCGGGCTGGGTCTGCGACTGCTCGACGCCCGCCGCCGGGCCATCGCGGAGAAGGTGCGCCGCGATGAGCGCCTGGAGCTGGCCAGGGAGCTGCACGATGTGGTCGCCCACCACATCACCGGCATCGTGGTCCAGGCTCAGGCCGGGCGGCTCGTCGCCCGCAAGCACCCTGAAAAGGTGGAGGGCTCACTGGCGGGCATCGAGGCGGCCGGTTCCGACGCGCTGGCCGCGATGCGCCGCGTCGTCGGCCTGCTGCGCGACGCGGACGACGCGGCCCCCGCCACACCCGGACCTGAGCAGCTCAGCGAACTGGTCAGACGCTTCGATGGGCACGGACCCGCGGTGCGCCTGCGACTGCCCGACGGCGAATCGGTGTGGCCACCCGAAGTGACCAGCACCGTCTACCGGGTCGTCCAGGAATCGCTGACCAACATCGCGCGCCATGCTCCGCAGGCCCGCTCGGTCACGGTCAGCGTCGCCCAGGATCGGCAGGCCGTCACCGTCGAGGTCGTCGACGATGCCCCGCCGGTCGCGGCCCGGCACCACCACCGCGGCGGGTACGGTCTGGCCGGGATGCGCGAACGCGTCGAGGCCCTCGGCGGCACGCTGTGTGCCGGCCCGCGCCTCGAGGCCGGCTGGTCCGTGGTCGCCACCCTGCCCGTCCCCGCGGGGGAGCCCCGATGACCGTGCCGACGACGATCAGGGTCCTGCTGGCCGACGACCAGGCGATGGTGCGCGGCGGACTGCGGCTCATCCTGGAGGACCAGCCCGACATCAGCGTGGTCGCGGAGGCCTCGGACGGCGCGGAGGCGGTGGCCCTGGCCCGGCGGCTGCGGCCCGACGTGTGCCTCGTGGACATCCGGATGCCCCGCCTCGACGGCATCGAGGTCACCCGGGCCCTGGCCGGCCCCGGCGTCCCCGATCCGCTCCGGGTGATCGTGGTCACCACCTTCGACCTCGACGAGTACGTGTACGGCGCGCTGCGCGGCGGGGCGGTCGGCTTCATCCTGAAAGACGCCGGCCCCGTCCTGCTCGTCGAGGCCGTCCGGGCCGCGAGCGCCGGGGACGCCCTGATCTCGCCGTCGGTCACGCTACGGCTGCTGCGCCGCCTGACGGCCGCCGGAGCGCCCGCGGCCCGGGGGCCCGCGCGGCCGCTGTCCGAACGGGAGACCGAGGTCGTCCGGGCCATCGCCAGAGGCCGCACCAACCAGGAGATCGCCGCGGAGCTGTTCATCTCGTTGAGCACGGTCAAGAGCCACATATCCGGCATCCAGACCAAGCTCGGGATGCGCAACCGGGTCGAGATCGCCGCCTGGGCCTGGGAGCACCACATCATGGCGCCCGAATAGCGCCGGCTGCCCGGCCTCCGCGCCGTACACGAGGATGAGACACATGAATCCCGGAGGCCGCCAAGCGCTGCCGTTCTCCCATGGTGGCCGTAGGTGAGTGTTGAGCTATTTCCGTCTTCGTTGCCGGTTGTGAGCACGGTGGGCCGGACCGAGAGCGGCCAGTCGTGGCTGGCACGGCTTCCGTCGCTGGTGGAGGAGCTTCGGGAACGGTGGTCCCTTCGCCTCGGGGCGCCCTTCCATGGCGGAAGCTGTTCCTGGGTGGCGCCCGCGAGGCTGCCGGACGGGAGCATGGTGGTGCTCAAGGTGAGCTGGCCGCACCGGGAGGCGGCGGGCGAGGCGGAGGCGTTGCGGTGGTGGAACGGCCGCGGAGCCGTGTGGGTGCATCGGCATGACGAGGAGAGCTACGCGCTGCTGGTGGAGCGGTGTGAGCCGGGCGGCCCGCTGGGGTGCGCGGACCAGCTTCAGGCGGAGGAACGTCTGTTGCTGGGCGCTGAAGTGCTGGGGGAGTTGTGGCGGGTGCCGCCGCCGGAAGAGACTGGCCTGGAACGTCTTGGGGACGTAGCCGGCGAGTGGGCCGATCTGGTGGAGGCCCGGATGGACCGGCTGCGGCCCGGTTTCGACCCGGGACTGGTGGCCCACGGCGCACGGTTGCTGCGCGAGCTGCCCGCTACCGCCACGCGTGAGGTGGTCGTCCACGGCGACTTCAATCCGGGCAACGTGCTCGCCGCCCAGCGGCGACCCTGGCTGGCCATCGACGCCAAGCCGATGATCGGCGATCCCGGCTACGACCCCTGGCCGCTGCTGGGGCAGATCGACCGCCCTTTCGCGTACCCTGATCCGCGCCGTCCGCTCGCCTCCCGCTTCGCGCTGGTGGCAGATGCCCTCGGGGAGGACGAGAGACGTATGCGGGCATGGGCCGTGGCGCGCCGCGTGGAGACGGCGCTCTGGGCCGTCGAGCACGGGGATTCGGCTGGCGCGTGGGAAGCCATGGGCGAGGCTCGGGTGCTGGCGGATCTGACCGGAATGTAATGGTTGGCGGCCGCACGCGGTGTGAGGGCACCGGCCGCCAGATCACCAAGATCAGGCGTGCGCTCGGCCTCGTTCAACAGGGCGGCGAAGCTGCGAGATGCCTCGGTGGCAGTCATCGCTTTCATAGAATCAGATGATCGGTTGTCTGGTTGCTCTGTGCGTGAAGGAGCATGCGGTCATTGATCGACCCGGCCGGACATCGGGGGAGCCGGTGCGGTACGGCCGGCGGAGCCCCGGCGCGGTGGGGCTCCGCCGTACGACGCGGTCAGGGGCGGGGTGAGCCGTGGGTTTCGCGGAGGCGGGTCTTGAGGAGCTTGCCGCTGGCGTTGCGCGGCAGGGTGTCCACGAACGAGACGCCGCTGGGGCACTTGAAGTGCGCCAGGCGCTCGCGGCTCCAGGCGATCAGCTCCTCGCCGGTCACCGCCGCGCCCTGCCGTAGGACCACGACCGCGTGGGCGACCTCGCCCCAGCGCTCGGACGGCACGCCGATCACGGCGACCTCCAGCACGGCGGGGTGACCGGTCAGCGCGCTCTCGACCTCGGCGGGGTAGACGTTCTCCCCGCCGCTGACGATCATGTCCTTGATCCGGTCGTGCAGGTAGAGGTAACCGTCCTCGTCGAAGGAGCCGCCATCGCCGGTGCGCAGCCAGCCGCCGGGCAGGATCGCCGCCTCGGTCGCCGCCGGGTTGCGCCAGTAGCCGGCCATCACGTGACCGCCGCCGATCAGCACCTCGCCCCGCTCGCCGGGCGCCACGTCCTTCAGGGTGTCCGGGTCCACGATGCGCATCGGCACGCCGTGCATGGGACGGCCCGCCGACAGCAGCCGCCGCTCCTGACCGGGATCGGGCAGATGGTCCTCCGGGCGGAGCACGGTCACGCCGCCGGTCGACTCGGTCAGCCCGTAGCTCTGCAGGAAGGAGCACCCGATGGCGTCGGTCGCCGCCCGGATGACCGGCAGCGGGATGGGCGAGGCCCCGTAGACGACGTACTTGAGCGCCGACCAGTCGTAGGAGGAGACGTCCGGCAGCGACACCAGGCGCTGGATCAGCGTCGGCACCAGCGCGGCGTGCGACACCCGCCGTGAGATCAGCAGGTCGCGCAGGTCCTCCGGGGCGGTGGCCATCTCCAGCAGCAGGGCGGCCCCGTTGACGGCGGCGACCATGGCGAGCCCGAGCCCCGAGATGTGGAAGTAGGGGATGGGCGCCATCGCCACCGACGTCTCGTCGAGGTCGATCTCGTAATGCATGGTCGCCAGGGCCTGGCCGAGGTTGCGCCCGGTCAGCATGATGCCCTTGGGCAGGCCGGTCGTGCCCGACGTGTAGAAGATCAGCGCGGTGTCGCCGGGGTCCGCGAGGACGCCCGGGTCCGTCGCGGGCTGGGCGTCCAGCCACTGCTCGTACGGCGTTGCCCCTGCTCCTGCCGTGACCACGCGAAGCAGGGACGGCACGGTTTCGGGCGGCGGCGCGAGCCCGTCATCGCCCGCGCCGAGCACGAGGACGGCGGGCTCCGCGTCATCCAGGATCCGCGTTACCTCGGCCGGGGCCAGCCGGTTGTTCACCGCGGTCGCGATCGCGCCGATCTTGGCGCAGCCGTACAGCACCTCCAGGAACGACGGCGCGTTGACGCCGATGTAGGCGACCCGGTCGCCCGCCTCGACGCCGTCGGCCAGCAGGGCGCGGGCCACCTGGCTGGACCGGGCGTCCAACTGGGCGAAGGTGGTGACCCGGTCAGGCTCGATGACGGCGGGCAGATCGGGAGTGGAAGCGGCCCTGCGCCGGAGGATGTCGGCCAGCCGCTCGACGCGGGTTCCGTCGGCGTGCAGCGCGTAGCCGGCGTCCGGGCCCGGCCGGCTCGGCCCCATGACCACGCGGTCCGTGTCGTAGAGCGTCACGGTGCCTCCGGGAACCTGAACGGCGCGAAGACGGGGGGCTCGAAGAGACCGGGCGGGGCCGCGACCACCTCGGGGATGGCGCGGATGACCGGGCCGGCCGTCACGAACTGCGCCGCCGTCGTCCGGCTGACGGGGTCGTCCGGCTCGATGAGGTTGAGGGTCATGGTCATGGACGGCTTGCCGGTGACGGTGACCGTCCAGTGGTCGCGCCCGGCGTAGCGGGGCTGCTCCGGGTCCATCGTCCAGATGATCGACAGCGTCAGCACGCGCCGCCCGCCGGCGATGGCGTGCCAGCGCCACTCGGTGGCGGCGACGGTTCCGGCGGGGATGGTGCCCGCCGCCACCTGGAGGTCGCGGCCGGCGAGCTCGACGTGGTGGTCCGGCTCGTAGCGCTCGACGTCGAGCCCCATGCGCTCCGCCATGAACGCCAGGGTCTCCTTGTACAGCATGCCGTACAGCTTGGGCAGCTCACCGGCCGTGAGGTCGATGGCGGCGGGGTCGGAGCCCATGCCCATCACGTCGAACACGAAGTTGGGGTCGGGCATCCGGGTGGCGTCGAGCACCTCGTCGATGGCGATGTGCTCCAGCTCCAGGTTGACCCCGCTCAGGGCGAGGACGATCCGCTCGCCGATCACGCCGGGGCTGACGCCCACGCCGTACAGCGTGGTGCCGCCCTCGCGGCAGGCGGCGAGGAACATCTCCTCGCGCTCCAGGCCGTGCGCGCGGGGGAAGTGGTGGCCCGCCGTCGTGATCACGTTCTTGCCTGACCGCAGCAGCGCGCGGATGTCGGCGTCGTGCGTCTCGTACGGCACCTGCAGGCGGGGGGTGTGGATCACCACGTCGGCCGCCGTGTCCAGGATGTCCTTCACCTCCCGGGTGGCGATGACGCCGGTGAGGGGGCGGCGGGCGATGTCTCCCGCGTCGCGGCCGGCCTTGCGGTCGCCGTAGACGTAGAGGCCCGCGAGTTCGAGGTCGGGGGAGTCGAGGATCGCCCGCAGAGTGGTCTTGCCGATGGCGCCGGTCGCCCACTGGATGACGCGCAGTGTCACGTGTTCTCCTTTCCGGTGGCTCCGCCGATGAGGCCGGGGATGAGCCGCAGGGTCACGCCCGCCAGGGAGAACTCGCGGGCACCGCCGGTTTCGTGCGGGGCGCCGCGAAGGTCGGCGGCCACCAGGCCGCGCCGGTCCGCGACCGGGACAAATCTGACCAGGCCGTCGCCCACGCGGACGCCTTCGGTGGTCCGCTCGGCGCCGAACAGCCGCGCCCAGAGCTTCGCCGTCTCCTCGGGGCGGTCGACGGCGATGTCCACCGCGAGCAGGTCGAGAGGCGTGCCGGGGCTGCCGGGCGTCTCCCAGTCGTCGTAGTGCCACTCCTTGCCCGGCGGGATCTCGTCGGCCTCGACGAGCACGCCGAGCTCGCGGGGGTGGAGCTGGGTGATGGTCGCGCCCTGGAAGTCCTGCTGGTGGGTGATCCTGACCCCTTCCTTCTCGGCCCGCGCGGTCAGCCCGGCGGTGTCCGGCACGCGGAGGGCGACGACGTAGCCGCCCTCCCCGGAGGCGAGGAAGCGGTGCAGGGGGGAGGTCTCCGAGGCGGGGGCCACGATCTCCAGGTAGGTGCGGCCCAGGGTGAGCACCTCGTTGGCGATGCCCCAGGCGTCGAGCTCCGGGTCGGGGAACCCCTTGGGGAGGCCCAGCTCGCGGCGGGCCAGCGCGGCGGTCGCGGCCAGGTCGTGGGTCGCGACGGTCGCCTGTATCAGGCCGAGCTGGACCAGGTCGAGCGCGCTCATTTGGTGGTCCTGAGCGTCTGGGCGTTCAGCAGCTTGGCGAGCTGGCGCTCGTATCTGGCGGGGTCGCGGGCGGCGCGGGCGCGGGCGTCGACGGCCATCCAGTCGGTGTCCGCGACGTTCTCGCCCCGCTCGACCGCCTTGAGCCCGGCCCTGGCGATGTCGCGCGGATTCTCCTTGGCGCCGTCCACGTGGGCGGCCATCCGGGTGTCCACCGAGCCGACGATCAGCGCGGTGACCTGCGTGCCCTGCGGCTCCAGCTCGGCCCGGGAGATCGTGCTCAGCCAGAGCGCGGCGGCCTTCGAGGGGGAGTAGCCGCCCATGAACGGGGCCGGCACCATCCCGGCGACCGAGAGGACGTTGGCGATGGCCCCGCCGCCGTTCGCACCGAGCACCGGGGCGAAGGCGCGGGTCATGTTGAGGACGCCGAAGAAGTTGACCTCCATCTCGTCCCGTGCCGCCTGGTGGTCGTCGGTCAGGACGAGGCGCTGGTTGGCGTGGTAGCCCGCGTTGTTGATCAACAGATTGACGTCGGGGCAGGCGCTCGCGGCCTCGGCGACCTGGCCGGGGTCGGTGACGTCCAGCCGTACCGGCGTCCCGATCTCCACGTCGCGCGGGTCGCGCGCGGCGGCGTAGACCTTGGCCGCGCCCTGGGCGAGCAGCTCCTCGACGAACGCGCGGCCGATGCCGCGGTTGCCGCCGGTGACCAGGGCGACGGCCCCCTCGACGCGGATCATTGGGCGGCTCCCTTGTCTCCCTGGTGTCCCCGGTAGACCAGGTCGCTCGGGTACTTCCCGCCGCGGGCGAGGACTCCGGTGTCGGGGACGAGCATGCCGAAGATCCAGGTCTCGGCGGCGGGCGCGTCGTGGTTCCACTCCCACACCAGCGCGCGGTGCGCGATGCCCCAGCGCCCGTCGCGCCGCTCCATGCGGTCCACGATCCGCGCGCCGACGAAGGAGTGGCCGAGGCCGTCCGGAGTCTTCACCCGGCTGAACGTGGTGACGTACGACTCCGCCTGCGCGGTGTCGCCGTCCAGATCGATCAGCACGTTGGTCATGCAGTGCATGGTCAGGCTCTTGGGGTGGGTGACCGTGCGGGAGATGCTCGCGACGTAGTCGGCGGCGGTCCCGCTGAACACGCCGCCGTGGTCCTCGGTCGCGCCGGGCAGGTAGCAGGCGGCGAGGCCGTCCACGTCGCCCCGGTCGGCCGCGCGCAGGTAGCGCGCCAGCACCTCGTATATCTCCTGCTTGTCGAGCAGCGCCTGGACCGCGGGGTCGCGCTGGTCAGTCACGTGTGGCCTCCTCATCGCGTGTCTTCTGCTGCACGCTACAACTAACAGAGTTAGTTCGCCAGAGGTCGTTACGGACAGGTTTCGACCGGGTTGCGGACCGTTGACGTGTTCACTCTTTTTGTTGTAGTAAATGCGGTCACCGGCATCACACTGCTAACTGAAGCATGAAGCTCGCATTGGAGCGGCAGATGCAGACGGACATAGAGCCCGAAACCAGACCCTCGCTCGCGGTTTCGGACGTGACACTGCGGTTCGGCGGGGTGGCGGCACTCGACGGGGTCGGCTTCACCGTGGCCCCCGGCGAGATCTGCGGCCTCATCGGGCCGAACGGGGCCGGCAAGACGTCTCTGTTCAACTGCGTCACCCGGATCTACCGCCCCGACTCGGGGCGGATCGCCTTCGGCGGCACCGACCTCTCCCAGGTGCGGCCGCACGACGTCGTACGGCTCGGCATCGCCCGGACCTTCCAGAACCTCGCGCTGTTCCCCTCGCTGACCGTCCTGCAGAACACGCTGGCCGGCGCCCACGCCCGTAATCGGGCCGGGTTCGCCGGGGCCCTCGTGGGGTGGCCGGGGACCAGGGCCACCCAGCGCCGCCTCGAAGGGGAGGCCATGGACATCCTCACCGAGCTGGACCTGCGCGACCTCGCGCACCGCCCGGCGCGGGGCCTGCCGTACGGCACGCTCAAGCGGGTGGAGCTCGCCCGCGCGCTGGCGGCCAAGCCGCGGCTGCTGCTCCTCGACGAGCCCGCCGGCGGCCTGACCCACGCGGAGGTCCGCGACCTGGGCGACCTGATCCTGCGGCTGCGCCGCGACCACGAACTCGGCGCGCTACTCGTCGAGCACCACATGGGCCTGGTCATGAGCATCTCCGACCACGTCGTCGCGATGGAGTTCGGCCGGAAGATCGCCGACGGGACTCCGGAGCAGGTGCGCGCCGAGCCCCGCGTGGTCGAGGCGTACCTCGGGAAGGCGTCATGACACTCCTCACCGTGGAAGGGCTCACCGCCGGCTACGGCCAGGCGCGGGTGCTGCACGGCGTCGACCTGGAGATCGGGAAGGGCGAGGCCGTCGTCGTGCTCGGCGCCAACGGCGCGGGCAAGACCACGACCATGCGGGCCCTCGCGGGGCTCCTGCCGTACACCGGGCAAATCGGCTTCGAGGGCCAGGCCCTCGGCGGGCTCCGCCCGGACGCGGTCGTCTCGCGCGGCGTCAGCCTCGTGCCGCAGGGCCGGGGGACGTTCTCCCACCTCACCGTGCTGGAGAACCTGCACGTCGGGGCCGCCCTGCGCCGCGACAGGGACGGCATCCGCGAGGACGTCGAGCGCTGGTGCTCGGTCTTCCCCGTCCTCGCGGAACGTTCCCGTCAGGCGGCCGGGACGCTGTCGGGCGGCGAGCAGCAGATGCTGGCCGTCGCCAGGGCGCTGATGAGCCGCCCGCGCCTGCTGCTGTGCGACGAGCCGAGCCTCGGCCTCGCCCCGCGCGTGGTCGCCGGGCTCTTCGAGGTCCTCGCCCGAGTCAACCGTGAGGAGGGGGTCGCTCTGCTCATCGTCGAGCAGAACGCCGAGCTCGCCCTGAGCATCGCCCACCGGGTCTACCTGCTGGAAGTCGGCCGCGTCGTGGCCTCGGGCACCGCCGACGACTTCCGCGGCGACGAGACCATCCGACGCGCCTATCTGGGCTACTGAGGAGCGCCGCCCGTGGACATCTTCCTCGAACGACTCTTCGACGGCCTCACCAACGGAGCCGTCTACGCGATCATGGCGCTGGCCCTGGTGGTCGTGTTCCGCAGCACGGGCACGATCAACTTCGCCCAGGGTGAGATGGCGCTGTTCACCACCTACATCGCGTGGTGGCTGACGACCGTCGGCGTCCCGCTCTGGGCCGGCACGATCGCCGCCGCCGCCGTGGGGTTCCTGCTCGGCGCGGTGGTGGAGCGCACGCTGATCCGGCCCGTACGGCGGCGCAGCGACATGGCCACGCTCATCGTCGCCCTCGGCCTGTTCACCGCGTTCAACGCGCTGGCCGGGCTGCTGTGGAACTCCGAGACCAAGCCGATGCCCAGCCTCTTCCCGAGCGGGCTCAAGGACTACCTCTCCGTGGGCGGCGCCCGGCTGTACATCGACGCCCTCGGCGTCTGGCTGGTCGTCATCGCCCTGATCGGCGGGGTGTTCCTGCTGTTCAACCGCACCCGGCTGGGGCTGCACATGCGCGCGGTGGCCGACAATCCGGAGTCGGCGGCGCTCAGCGGCGTGCGGACCGGCCGGATCCTCATGCTGGGCTGGGGGCTCGCCGGGATCGTCGGCTCGCTCGCCGGGGTCCTCGTGACGCCGCTCTCCCCGCAGCAGCTCAGCCTCCAGACGATGTTCCCCATCCTGATCTACGCCTCGGCCGCCGCGCTGTTCGGCGGCCTCGACAGCCCGCTCGGCGCGGTCGTCGGCGGGCTCGTCATCGGCGTGCTGGAAGCGCTGATCACCGGCTACGTCGAGTTCATCGGCGGCACGCTGCCGCAGACGGCGGCCCTGGTCGTGATCGTCCTCATCCTCCTCCTGCGGCCCACCGGGCTGTTCGGGACCCGTCAGATGGAGCGGCTGTGACCCTTCTGGACCAGCACGACGCCGTGGGGGCCCCGCCCGCATCCCGCCGTCTTCCCATTGTGATCCGGGGCGGGTCCGGGGCGCACCGGGCGCTGCAGGTCGCCCTCGTGGTCGTCGTCGCCCTGGTGCTGCTCGGCGGGGCCTCCGCCGAGCCGTTCCGGGTCGGCCAGCTCACCAGCGTGCTGATTTTCGCGATCGCGATCAGCGGGCTCAACCTGGCCACCGGCTACACCGGGCTGCTGTCGATCGGGCATTCGGCGTTCTTCGGGCTCGGCGCGTACACCACGGGAGTCCTCGTGGTCTCCTACGGCGCGGCGCCGATGTCCACGATCCCGGTCGCCGTCCTGCTCTGTTTCGTGCTCGGGTTCGTCGTCGGGCTGCCCGCCCTGCGCATCCGCGGGCTCTACCTGGCGATGGTCACCCTCGCGGTCGGCGTCGCGTTTCCCGAGGTGGTCAAGCGGTTCGAGGACGCGACAGGGGGAGCGGCCGGCCTGGTCATCCGGTCCCGGCACCTCGCCCCGCCCGCGTGGACCGGCCTGACGGTCGGGCAGCGCGGCCTGTGGCTCTACTGGGTGAGCGCCGCCGCGCTGCTCCTGGTGCTGCTGCTCATCCGCAACCTGACCCGGAGCCGCGCGGGCATCGCCATGATCGCGACCCGGGACAACGAGATCGCCGCCGCCGCCTCCGGCGTACGGCTGGCGACCATGAAGACCGGCGTGTTCGGCCTCTCTGGGGCCGTCACGGGTCTCGCCGGAAGCCTGTTCGCCATGTACGTCGGCGCGCTGTCACCCGACGGCTCGTTCACGCTGCTGAAGTCGATCGAGCTGATCACCGGGCTCTTCGTCGGGGGCGCGGCCACGCTGCTCGGCCCCGTCATCGGCGCGCTCGCCGTCGTCTACCTGCCCTATTTCACCTCCGACCTGGCATCCGGACACGTGTCCGGCGTCCTGTTCGGCGTCATCCTCATCGTCATCGTGTTCCTGATGCCGGAGGGGGTCGCCGGAGTGGCCGGCCGGGCCGTACGACGTCTCGTCCAGATAAGCCCCGCGACCGGGGACGGCCCCTCCCAACCACGGGCCGAGCGGGCAACATCACCCACCCGTGAATCAGAGGGAGATCCCAGATGAGAACCAGATATCTGACCGTGGTCGGCGTCTCCGCCGCGCTGCTCGCCGCAGGCTGCGGCGGTGGCGGCGACAAGACGACGGACGACGACCCCGCCAAGCCCGCCGGATCGGCCGCCGCCGCCCAGGGCGTCACGCCGCTCGACGGCTGCGCCGACCCGGACGCCGCCAAGACGAAGATCACCGGGACGCTCAAGGTGGGCTGGAGCGCTCCACTGTCCGGGCCGCTCGCGGGGGCCGTCGGCGCCGTCCTCGACGGCATGAAGGCGCGCTTCGCCGTGGCGAACGCGGCCGGCGGCATCGGCGGCGTCAAGCTGGAGGTCGTCGCGAGGGACGACGCCTTCAACCCGGAGAAGGCCAAGGCCAACGTCAGCGAGCTGATCCAGAAGGACGGCGTGCACGTCCTCGACACGTTCGGCTCCGGGCAGCTGAACGCGGTCGCCGACGACCAGAACGAGGCCTGCGTGCCGCTGCTGTTCGCCCAGGCGGCCGTGCCGGCCTACCGCGACGCGGCGACCTACCCATGGACCACCGAGTACCTCGCGTCCGCCGAGGTCGAGATGGCCGTGGTCGTCCAGGGCCTCAAGAAGAAGTACCCCAGCGGCGCGACCGTCGCGCTCGCGGTGAACCAGACGGAGTCGGGCCAGGGGTACGCCAACGGCTTCAAGAAGGCGATCGAGGGCACCAACATCAAGATCGTCAAGGAGGCTCCGCTCACCGACCCGAACGCCGCCGCGACGACGCTGAAGGCGAGCGGCGCGCAGGTCCTCGTGGACGCGGGCGTCACCACCGACTGCCTCGCCCTGAGCATGGCCGTCGGACGGGCTGGCTGGAAGCCCGACAGCTTCATCCAGCCCGGCAACTGCGTCGACGGCAAGACGCTGTTCGAGCCCGCGGGCGAGGCGGCCGACGGCCAGCAGATCATGGTGTGGCTGAAGGACCCGGGCAACCCGATCTACGCCGACGACGCCGCGGTCAAGCAGTACCTGAGCGACACCGCCGCCAACGGCGCCAAGGCCCCCGCCAACAACTACACGGTGAACGGCTGGGCCATCGGAGACCTCATGGTGGACGCCTTCACCAAGGCGAACTCGTCCTCCGACGGCCTGAGCCGCGTCGGGATCATGAACGCGGCCCGGACCCAGAACTACCACCCGCCGATGTTCATCGACGGCATCGACTTCACGATGTCGGGTGCCAAGTCGATGGGGATCATGGCGTTCCGTCCCTTCACCTGGTCGAGCTCGAAGAAGGTCTTCGAGCCCGCCGGTGACGTCATCGACACCTCGGGAGACTGATCCAACGATGAGAGGGCTGCACCCCGCTGAGCGGGTCGAGGAGTACGTCGCCAGGGGCTGGTGGACGCGGGAGACGCTGGACGACCTGTTCCGGGCGCGGGTGGCCGCGGCGCCGGACCGGCTCGCCATCGTCGACCCCGCCAACAAGGCCGACCTGGTGGGCGCGGAACCGCGGCGGCTCACCTGGAGCGAGTTCGACGCCGAGGTGGACCGCCTCGCGTCGGTGCTGCGCGACCACGGGCTCCGGCCGGGCGACGTGCTGGCCGTACAGCTGCCGAACACGGTCGAGCTGGCCGCCGCCTACCTCGCCGGCTGGCGGCTCGGCCTGGTGATCTCCCCGCTGCCCGTGCAGTACAGGGCACACGAGATCGGGGAGCTCGGCGCGCTCGCGGGATTCGCCGGCTTTCTCACCGTGACAAGAATGGGCGGACGCGACATGGCTGAGGAGGCGCGCGCGGCACTGCCCGGCCTGCGCGTCCTCCTCGCCCACGGCGACCCCACGTTCGACGCCGAGCTGGCCGCGGCCCGCGGCCCGGTCGCGTCGCACGCCGGCGACCCCAACGACTGCGTGACCATCTGCTGGACGTCGGGCACCGAGAGCACCCCCAAGGGCGTGCGGAGGACCCACTACGACTGGCTCGCGGCGAGCTGGGTGACCGTGGACGCGCCCCGGCTGACCGCCGACGACGTGCTGCTGAACCCGTTCCCCATGGTGAACATGGCCGGCATCAACGGCATGTTCCTCCCATGGCTGCGGGTCGGCGGCGTGCTCGTCCAGCACCACCCGTTCGACCTGCCGACGTTCCTGCGGCAGATCGCGGAGGAACGCGCGACCTACACCGTCGCGCCGCCCGCGCTGCTCACCATGCTGCTGGCCAGGCCCGATCTGCTGGCGACGACCGACATCGGCTCGCTGCGCCTCATCGGGTCCGGCTCGGCTCCGCTGGCCCCGTCGATGGTGAAGGGCTGGCAGGAGGACTACGGCATCGGGATCATCAACTTCTTCGGGTCGAACGAGGGCATCGCGCTCATCACCGACCCGCATGACGTACCCGATCCGGAGCAGCGGGCGCTGTTCTTCCCCCGGTACGGCGTGCCGGGCGTGAAGTGGTCGATCCGGTCGGCGGAGCAGATCTCCACCCGCCTGGTCGATCCCGACACCGGTGAGGAGGTGACCGAGCCCGGCCGTCCCGGCGAGCTGCGCATCAAGGGGCCGATGGTCTTCCCCGGCTACCTCCAGGGCGACCGGCTCCCGAGCCCGTTCGACGAGCGGGGCTACCTGAAGACCGGTGACGTCTTCGTCATCGACGGTGAGCGCGGGGAGTTCCTCCGCTACGTCGACCGGGTCAAGGACCTCATCATCCGGGGCGGCATGAACATCGCGCCCGCGGAGCTGGAGGGCCTGATCAGCGCCCACCCGGACGTCGCGGAGGTGGCCGTCCTCGGCTACCCGGACGAGGTGCTGGGCGAGAAGGTGTGCGCCGTGGTCGTCCCGAAGGAGGGGCGCACCGTCACGCTGGACGCGCTGCTCACCCACCTGCGGGCGGCCCAGATCGCGTCCTACAAGCTGCCCGAACGGCTGGAGCTGCGCGAGGCGCTGCCCCGCAACCCGGTCGGCAAGATCCTCAAGCGCGACATCAGGAGAGAGCTCGCATGACGGACCAGAGACTTCGCGTCGCACAGGACATGATCGACGCCTGGAACGCGCTCGACTGGGAGCGGGTGATCGGCCTGTTCGCGCCCGACGGCGTCCTGCACAGCGTGATGCAGGAGCCGCTCATCGGGCGGGAGGCCATCCGGGAGCGGCTGGCCGTGCTCGCCGAAGGGCTGGAGCGGCTCGACATCAGGGTCAAGGCCATGGGCGTCGTCGACGGCCGCGTCTTCATGGAGCGGCTCGACGTCTTCGACGCGCGGGGCAGCCACGGCGAGGTCCCGGTCGTGGGAGTCCTCCGCATCGAGGACGGCCTGGTCGCCGAGTGGCTGGAGTACTACGACCGGGCCACCCTGCTGCGGGGCATGGGTCTGTCGGCCGACTTCGCCGAATGAGCGCCCCCGACGCGTTCCCGGACAGCTGGGGCGGCCTCCTCAGGGCCGCCACCCGCCGATTCGCCGACCGCACGGCGATCGTGGCCCACGGCGAGCGCCGGACCTACCGGGAGCTCGCCCGCAACGCCGCGAGGTTCGCCAACGCCCTGACCGGCCTGGGCGTACGGCCCGGCGACCGGGTGGCGCTCATGATGGAGGACCGGGTCGAGGCGCTGGAGGCCTACGTCGCCTGCGCCTTCGGCGGGTTCACGGCGGTGCACGTCAACGACCGGCTCAAGGCGGCCGAGGTCCAGGCCATCCTCGAGGACGCCGACGTCCGGGCGTTCGCCTGCACGGCGGGGCGGAGCGCCGTCGCGGGCCAGGTCGCCGGGCTCGGCGACCTGGCCGCGCTGGTCACCGTGGGCGGCGAGCCGCTTCCCGGCGGCCTGCGCTACGACGGCCTGCTCGCCAAGGCGTCCGACCGCGCCCCGGAGCCCGTCCCGGGAGAGGGCGCGGCGATCATCGGCTACACCAGCGGCACGACGGGAACGCCGAAGGGCGTCGTGGTGGAGAACGCGACGCTCGCCAGGATCATCCGGCACATGCCGTACCACTACCGCCTCGCGCCGGGCAGCCGCTGCGCGTTCACCGGCACGTTCTCGTTCGTGGCCGCGCTGTGGGGCGTCGTCCTGCCCCACCTCTACCTCGGCGGCACCCTGTCGTTCATGGCCGGGCGGGCGCCGGACGCGTGGGTGGACGCCATGATCCGCGAGCGCTCCACCTTCACGTACGCCCCCAGCCCGCTCGTCCCCGCGTTCACGGAGGAGGTGCGGCGGAGGCCCGAGGTGCTCGGCAGCCTCTCCGGGATCCTGCACTCGGCGTCCGCGCTCCCGCCCGACCAGGTCCGCGACCTGGTGGAGGTGGTCGGCCCGCGCTACATCGAGACGTGGGGGATGACCGAGACCGGCGCCCCCGTCACCGCCACGACGGCGGCCGACTGGGGCCCCGGCTGCCCGGCGGACGACATCTACGCGTCCGCGGGGCGGCCGGTGCCGATCGCGAGCGTGCGGGTCATCGGGGAGTCGGGGGAGTTCCTCCCGGCCGGAAGCACGGGGGAGCTGGTCGTCGAGTCCGACACGCTCTTCGCGGGCTACCACAACCGGCCCGGCCTGACCGCCGAGTCGTTCAGCGGCCCCTGGTTCCGCACCGGCGACGCCGGGCACGTCGACGAGGCCGGATACGTCTATATCACGGACCGGATCAAGGACATGATCATCACCGGAGGGATGAACGTCTACCCCGCCGAGGTCGAGAACGTGCTGGCCGGCATGCCGGGGGTCGCGCAGGCGGCCGTCTTCGGCCTGCCCGACGCCCGCTGGGGCGAGACCGTGGCCGCCGCCGTCGTCCCGGCCGGGGAACACGCGCCCGACGCCGAGGAGGTCGTCCGGTACGTCGGCGACCGGCTCGCCGGTTACAAGCGGCCGACCCGCGTGTTCGTCGTGGACGCGCTGCCCCGCACCGCCAGCCTGAAGGTTCGCAAGCAGGAGCTCCGCGACCGCTTTTTCCGGTAGGGAAAGTAGGCTTTTCCTCCTATCATGCGGCTATGGGAGCACTGCTCGACCTGGTCCAGCTACGAACTTTCGTCGCCATCGCCGACTGTGGAGGGTTCGGCCGCGCGGCGGCCGCGTTGCGGACGAGCCAGCCCACCGTGAGCCAACATGTGCGCGGTCTGGAGCGGGTCGTCGGCCGGCCGCTGGTCGAGCGGGCGGGCCGGCTGACCAGGTTCACGCCGGCGGGTGAGACGCTGCTGGTGGAGGCCCGGCGGCTGCTCGCCGTGCACGACGACGTCATGTCCCGCCTCGGGGCCGGCCGGCCGTCGACGCTGACAATCGGAGCCATCGAGGACGCGGCGGGCCAGGTGCTGCCCGACCTGCTCGCCGCGCTGCTGTCCGCGTTGCCCGGACACGACGTCGTCTTCCGGCTGGATCGCAGCCCGATCCTCGCCGAGGAGACGATGCGCGGAACGCTCGACATGGCGCTGATCCTCGGCGCCGTGGCCAACGTGGGTGGGACGGAGGTGGGCTCCCTGCCGCTGCGCTGGCTGGCGGCGCCCGGCTGGTTCCCGCCTCCCATGGGCGCGCCGCTGCCGCTCGTCGCCTTCCAGGAGCCGTGCGGCCTCCGGCGCCAGGCCGTACGCGTCCTGGAAGGGCTCGGCTGGGAGGTGCGGATCACGACCGAGGCGGTCAACCTGGAAGGCGTCCTCGCCGCCGCGCGGGCGGGCCTCGGAGTCGCCCTGCTGCCGACGGCGTACGGCGTGCCGGACGGCCTGCGGGAGGTTCACGAGCTTCCGCCGCAGGGAGCCATGGGACTGTGGCTGGTCGGCAGGCAGGGGCTGGACCCGGCGATCACGGCGAACTCCGGTGACATCCTGCGCAAGTTCTTCTCGTCGGTGATGATTCCCTCCGTGCCCGCACCGCCGACCGATAAGCGATTCGAATTGAAATTGATAGAGAATTCGAATTGTTCCGCCGAGGTGGAAAGCGCATAACGGCGTTGACCGGTGCGGCCGAATATGGTGTGATCGCCGAAGCGGGAACCGGGCATGAATGTTCTCGCGCCATCCGCCTGTTTCGCCCGCCGTTCCGGCAGAGAAGGTCGCACCATGTCCTTGAGCGATGACGCAGCCACTCGAGTCGAGGACGAACCCGTCAGAAAGCGCGGCCGACTGCGGTCGCGGCGCCGGAACGTCGTGTTCTCCGCCCTGGCCGCCCTCGTCGCCGTCGTCGTCGTCCTCGTGGTGTCCCTCACAGGCCGGGACGACGACCGGCCGCCGGCGCGGGGCTCCGGCAACGCCGGGCCGGTGGCCGGCGGGACCCTCAGGTACGCCGTCGCCGGCACCCAGGTGTCGCTCGACCCGGCGGTGGCGGCCACCGCGATCACCGGGCTCATCGACCGGAACATCTTCGACTCCCTGGTGGTGCAGACCGGCGCGGACAGCTTCGGCCCCTGGCTGGCGAAGCAGTGGGCGGTCTCGGCGGACGGCAAGACCTACACCTTCACCCTCCGCGAAGGCGTGCGATTCCACGACGGCACTCCGTTCACCGCGCAGGCCGTCAAGGCGTCGCTCGACCACGTCGTGGATCCCGCGACCAAGTCGGCGTACGCGGCGTCGCTGATCGCTCCGTACGAGAAGTCGCGGGTGGTGAGCGACCTGGTCGTCGAGGTGACGCTCTCCCGGCCCTTCACCCCGTTCCTGCAGGCGCTGTCGGTTCCCTACCTGGGGATCCAGAGCCCGGCCGCGCTCGCCAAGCCGGTCGCTCAGTACGAACCCGTCGGGACCGGCCCGTTCTCCTACGTCTCGTGGGAGAAGGACAAGCGTGTCTCGTTGAAGAAGAATCCCGGATATTCCTCTCCGCCGGAGAACGCGTCCCACCGGGGCGCGCCTTATCTGGACAATCTGGTATTCGAATTCGTCTCCGAGGACGCCACCCGGTACGGCGCGCTGACGAGTGGTCAGGTGCAGGCGATAGCGGGCGTCCCGCCGGTCGACGCCGAGCGGTTGAAATCTCTTCCCGGATTCACGTTGAACGCCCAGGAAACGCCGGGGCTCAATTACAACCTCTATTTCAACCAGACGCGCGGGCCGCTTCGGGACGTCAGGGTCCGCCGGGCGTTCTCGGCCGCCATCGACGTCGAAGGGCTCGTCAAGAACATCTATTTCGGCCATTTCAAGGCGGCGAGGAATCCGCTCAGCCCGACGACCGCCGCTTACGACGCCGGCGCCGAGAGCGCCCGCGCGGCCTACGACCCCGCTCAGGCGAAGAGGCTGCTGGACGAGGCGGGCTGGACGAAGACCGACGCGGACGGCTACCGCGTCAAGGACGGCAAGACCCTCACCCTGGTCTGGCCCTTCTGGGCCGAGGGCAACAAGGAGCAGCGCGACGTGCTGGCCGAGGGGATCCAGGCCCAGGCCAAGCTGGCCGGGATCAAGGTCGACCGGCCGGCCGTGGACACGGGGACATTCGTCAGCAAGCACCTCATCGGCGGCGGCTACGACCTGATCGACGTCAGCTTCGCCAGGCCCACGCCCGACGTGCTCCGTTTCGCGTTCGCCTCCGGCAACACCTACGCCAAGGCGGGCGGCAACGTCGCGCTCGTCAGGTCGCCCCAGATCGATCACTGGGTCGAGGAGGCGGCGGAGACCTCCGACCTCGCGACGGCCGTCCGTGACTACTCCGCCGTCCAGACCGAGGTGCTCAAGCAGGCCTACGTGCTTCCCCTCTACACCCCCGTTCAGCTCGTGGGCCTGTCCGGCAAGGTGCGCGGCGTCACCTTCGACGCGCAGACCTACCCGGTCTTCCACGGCGCGTGGCTGGGGGCCTGATCTCCGTGCCGCCGCTGGCGCGCTGGCTGTCCCGCAGGCTCGCGCTGACCCTGGTGGTGCTGTGGGGGGCGGCGACGCTGGCCTTCATCGGCATGCGGCTGGTGCCGGGCGACCCGGCCCGCGTGATCGCGGGCGGGGTGCAGGCCCACGCCACGCCGGAGGTGCTCGACGCCATCCGCGAGCGGTACGGCCTGCGCGAGCCGATCGTCGTCCAGTACGCCGTCTTCCTCGGCAGGCTCGCCCGCGCCGACCTCGGCGAGTCCTACCAGCTCAACCAGTCCGTCGGCGGCGTGGTCCTGGAGCAGCTCGGAGCCACGGCCGCGCTGGCGGCGGGCGCCGCACTTCTCGGCTTCGCCCTGGCGCTGACCCTGGCCCTGCTCACCGCCGGACGGCCACGCGCCCGGGCGCTGTCCCGCGCGGTCGAGTTCTGCGCCATCTCGACGCCCAACTTCTGGATCGGCATCCTGCTGCTCACCGCCTTCTCCTTCCACCTGCGCTGGTTTCCCGTGCTGGGCGACGACGGCGTCGCCGCGCTCGTGCTGCCGTGGGTCGCCCTCGCGCTGCCGATCGCCGGCGTTCTGTCGCAGGTCACCAGGGAGGGGCTGGAACGCGCGCTCGACCAGCCGTTCGCTCTCACCGCCCGATCGAGAGGCGCGGCGGAGAACCGCATCCGGCTGCGCCACGCGCTGCGCCACGCCGCGCTGCCCGTGCTCACCCTCTCGGGCTGGGCGCTCGGCGAGCTCCTCGCCGGGGTCGTGGTGGTGGAGACCGTCTTCGCCCGTCAGGGCGTCGGCCAGGTCGTCGTCGCGGCGGTCAACGGCCGGGACTTCCCCGTGGTGACGGGAGTGGTGGTGCTGGCGGCACTGTGGTTTTCTTTGATCAACACCGGCCTCGACCTGCTCTATCGGGTCGTCGACCCGCGGATGCGGCAGGTCGCGCTGTGACCGTTCCCCAGACAGCCGCCACGGCTCCGCCGTACGACGACGGAGTCCGCGCCGCCGCGGCCCGGTCCCGGACGTCGCGCCGGCGCGTCCCGCGGCCCGTGCCGCTCCTCGCCGCCGCGTTCTTCATCCTGATCTTCGTGGCCGCGGCCTTCCCCGGCCTGTTCGCACACGGGCCGAATGTGGTCGATCCGGCGGCCGCGCTGCGCGGCCCCGGTCCGGGCCACCCCTTCGGCACCGACCAGCTGGGGCGCGACGTGTTCGCCAGGGTCGTCTACGGAGCGCGCCCCTCGTTGCTCGTCGGGCTGGGCTCGACGTTGCTGGCGGGTGCGGCCGGTTCCGTATGGGGGCTGCTGGCGGCGCTGGGCGGACGGGTCGTCGGCGAGGCCGCCATGCGGGTGGCCGACGTCTTCCTGGCGTTCCCCAGCATTCTGATGGCCCTTCTCGTGGTGGCCGTCCTCGGACCGGGCACCGGCCACGCCGTCGTGGCGATCACCATCGCCCTCGCGCCGGGCTTCGCCCGCATCGTCCGGGTCCAGGCCCTGGTCGTGCGGGGCTCGCCGTACGTGCGGGCCGCGATCAACCTCGGGCTGCCGCCCTCGCGGATCCTCTGCCGCCACATCGTGCCCAACGTGCTCGCGCCCCTGCTGATCCTCGCGACGCTGAACGTCGGCACCGCCATCATCGCGGGGGCGTCCCTCAGCTTCCTCGGGCTCGGTCCGCAGCCTCCCGATCCGGAGTGGGGTTCGATGCTGGCGCAGTCCCGCGACTACCTTGACGCGAGCTGGACCCTCGCGATCTTCCCCGGCGCGGCCATCACTCTCACCGTCATGTCCGTGTCCGTCATCGGACGCGAGCTGCAGGCCCGGTATGAAGGGCGGGAGTTCCGATGACCGGCCCGATGACCGATGCCGCGCCGGCCGAGCCGCTGCTCGCCGTGGAGCGACTCTCGGTCGACTTCACCACGCGGCAGGGTGTCGTGCGTGCCGTACGGGATGTCAGCCTCTCCCTGCGCGCGGGGGAGTGTCTCGCAGTGGTGGGGGAATCCGGCTCGGGCAAGAGCGTGACGGCGCGGGCGCTGCTGGGGCTGGCCGGGAGGACCGCGGACGTGCGCGCCGAGACCCTCTCGTTCGAGGGACGAGACCTTCGCCGGCTCAGCCCCGGGCAGTGGCGCAAGCTGCGCGGCCGTCGCGCCGGCTACGTCCTTCAGGACGCGCTGACCTCGCTGGATCCGCTGCGCAGGGTCGGGGACGAGGTCGCCGAGCCACTCGAGGTCCACGGCCTGGCGAGCCGGGACACCCTGGACGAGCAGGTCATCGAGCTGCTCGCGGAGGCCGGTGTGCCCGATGCGGACATGCGGTACCTGCAGTACCCGCACGAGCTGTCGGGCGGGCTGCGGCAGCGGGCGCTGATCGCCTCGGCCATCGCCGCGCGGCCGTCGCTGCTGGTCGCCGACGAGCCGACCACCGCGCTCGACGTCACCGTGCAGGCCCAGGTCCTCGACCTCCTGAAGGGCATGAAGGACGCCGGTACGGCGGTGCTGCTGATCAGCCATGACCTGGCGGTCGTGGCCCGGCTGGCCGATCACATCGCCATCCTCTACGGAGGCATGGTGATGGAGCGGGGGCCGGCGGCGACCTTGCTGGCGGCTCCCGCGCATCCCTACGCGGTGGATCTCCTGGCCGCCGTGCCGAGCCTGGACGGACCGGTGGAAGACATTCCGGCGCTCAGATCGGCTCCTCCAGCGGGGGACGGATGCCCCTACGCCCCCCGCTGCGCGCTGGCCGACGACCGCTGCGCGGCTGAGCTCCCGGCGCCCGTGGCGTACGGGCCGGACCGCATCGTCCGCTGCTGGCACCCCGTCGCGGACGAGACCGGACGCCGGCCGCGGCCCGCGCGTACGGCTCAGCCGCCCCCCGCGCGCGGCCGGGCGGTGGTCGCCGTTCGCGGCGTCACGAAGCGGTTCCGGTCGCCGGACGGATCTGCTGCCGGGGTTTGGCGCACCGCCGTCGACGACGTGTCGTTCGACCTGATGACGGGGGAGGCGCTCGGACTCGTCGGCGAGTCGGGGTCAGGCAAGAGCACCACCGCCAGGATCGTGCTGGCGGAGTTCGAGCCCGACGCCGGATCGGTGCACCTGGACGGGCAGGCGTGGAGCGGCCTGCGGGAACGGGATCGCCGAGCCCGGCGTTCCCGTGTGCAGCTCATCGACCAGGACCCGCTGAGCTCCTTCGACCCCCGCTTCACCGTCGAACGCGTCATCGGGGAGGCGCTGCCGCGCGATGCGGCACGACGCGGCGGGCGCGACCGCGTCGTGGAGTTGCTGGGCGAGGTGGGGCTCGACGCGAGTCTGCTCGGCCGGCGGCCGGGCCAGCTCTCGGGCGGGCAACGGCAGCGGGTGGCCATCGCGCGGGCTCTCGCCCCGAATCCCGAGGTGATCGTCTGCGATGAGCCGGTCTCCGCCCTCGATGTCACCGTCCAGGCCCAGATTCTCGCCCTGCTCGCCCGGTTACGGCGCGAGGTCGGGGTCTCACTGCTGTTCATCTCCCACGACCTGGGGGTCGTCCGCCAGGTGTGCGACCGGGTGGCCGTCATGAAGGACGGAGCGGTGGTCGAGATCGGGGAGATCGACACGGTGTTCCGGTCGCCGCGCGCCGCCTACACCCGCGCGCTGCTCGCCGCCGTCCCGCGGATTGCCGCGGGCCCGGCGGCGGGGAAACTCGCATCCGCCATGGACCTGAAGGGCTCGACATGACCGCAACCACCCCTGACCCCGACCACCAGGGCCCCGGCGCGTCCGGGACGCCGCGGGCCGTCGTCGTGACGGGCGCCGCCTCGGGAATCGGCCGCGCCGCGGTCGAGCTGTTCGCCGAACGGGGAGTCGGCGTCGTCGCGGTCGACCAGGACGAGCGCGGTCTGAAGGAGCTCTCCCGGCTCGACCAGGTGGTCACCCTGGCCGGTGACGTGTCGGTGGAGGCCACCAACCACGCCGCCGTGGCGCTGGCCGTCGAGCGGTTCGGCAGGCTCGACGCCGTGGTCCTGAACGCCGGGATCGGGGGGACGCGCCCCTTCGAGACGCCCGGCGCGATCGAGGCCGCCGACCGCATTCTCGCGGTCAATCTCCGCGGCCCGATCCTGGGCATCCGCGCCGCGGCTCCCGTCCTGCGCGCCGGAGGCGGCGGGGCCATCGTGGTGACCGCGTCGGTCGCCGGGCTGCGTGCCGACCCCGGCAACTGGGCGTACAACGCGTCCAAGGGCGCCGTGATCAATCTGGTCCGTGCCGCGGCCATCGACTACGCCGTGCAGGGGATCCGGGTCAACGCCCTCGCCCCCGGCCTGACCTGGACTCGGATCAACGCCGGAGTCCGGCAGGACCCGCTCCTCACCGCGGAGATCGAACGGCGCGTCCCGCTCCAGCGGTTCGCCGAGCCGCGCGAGCAGGCCGAGGCGATCTGGTTCCTGGTCTCGCCCGCCGCCTCCTACATCACGGGGACGACGCTCGTCGTCGACGGCGGTCTCGACGCCAGCCTCGGCATTCTGCCCCTGCCGGGAACACCCCGGTGACCAGCCCGATTCGAATCGAAAGGACCTGCCGATGAGCACGACGGAGACCAACCGCGCGGTGGCGAGGCGCTTCTACGAGGAGGCCGTCACCCAAGGACGTCTGGAGGTCCTCGACGAGATCATCGCCGATGACGCCAGGGACGGCGCGGGACCGGCCGGAGGAGCCGGCGGCCGGGACGGTTTCGTCCAGCACATCACCTGGCTGCGCTCGGCGGTCGAGGGCGTGACCGCCACGGTGACGGACACCGTCGCCGAGGGGGACCGGGTCGTCGTGTACTGGACGATCGAGGGAGTGCAGCGCGGCAACGTGTTCGGCGCTCCGCCGAGCGGACGGCGTTTCACCGGTCAGAGCATCAGCACGATCAGGTTCCGGGACGGCCGGATCGTCGAGTACGAGGTCCTCCCCGACCGCCTGGGCATCCTGGAGCAGCTCACGCTCTGACGGGTCCGCCCGGCGGGAGGAGCAGGCCGGTGTTCGCGGTCAGCCCGCCGTCCACGGGAAGGGTCACTCCGGTGATGTAGGAGGCGGCGGGCGAGGCCAGGAACCATATGGCCTCGGCCTGCTCGCGGGGACGCGCCCAGCGGCGCATCGGGATCCGCCGTGTCAGCTCGGCCGCGAGCTCCGGGTCCTCCCGGTGTACGGCGGTGCGCGGGGTGTCGGTGAGGCCCGGCGCCACAGCGTTGATCCGGATGCCCTGTGCCGCGTAGTCGATCGAAGTGCCTCTGACGAGGTTGACCACGCCCGCCTTGGTCGCGTTGTACGCCCAGACGCCCGGATCGCCCCCCAGCCCTGAGATCGACGCGGTCAGCACGATCGCGCCGCCGCCTCCTGCGCGCAGGACCGGCGCGGCGGCCCGGATGCCCAGCACCGGGCCGCGCAGGTTGACGGCGACCATCCGGTCGAATCGCTCGACCGCGCCCGGCGCCTCCAAAGGAGGCGTCGCACCGATCCCGGCGTTGAGCACCGCGGCGTCCAGCCGTCCGAACCGGTCGAGCGCCAGCTCGACGGCCACGACGTTGGTGGACTCCTCCGCCACGTCGCCGACGAGGGGCACGACGCCGTGGGACGCCTCCAGCTCGGAGAGCGCGGCTCCGGAGAGGTCCACGGCCACGACGTCGTACCCGCGCTCGGCGAACAGCTCGGCGCTCGCGCGCCCGATCCCGGCTCCCGCGCCGGTCACGATCGCCGACGGCCGGGCGGTCACACGTCCGGCCCGTCGATGTCGATCAGCATGCTGATCCAGGAGCGGATCGCCTGGGCGGTGGTGTCGGAGCTCTCCTCCAGGGTGCTGAAGTGGTCGCCCGGAATGTCCACGGCCTCGTGCGCCACCGGCCAGTACGCCCGCCAGTCCACGTCCGAGTCGACTGTGGTGCCCCGCAGGGGCTCGGCCGCTCGGAGCAGCAGGATCGGGGTCCGCACCGGTTTGGGCTGCCATCCGACGAAGAGGCGGTTGTAGGTGCCCATCGTCGTCAGCCTGTTGTCGTGCAGCGTCATGTCGAACCGGTCGATCCGCTCCAGCATCCCGCCGATCATGGCGGCCAGCCACCAGTCCATGCCCTCCCGCATGGCGGCGTCGATGGGGTAGCTGTCGATCAGCGCGAGCCCGGCGGGGAACAGGCCCTCATCCTCCAGCGCCACGGTGACCGCGTGCGCCACGCAGCCGCCCATCGAACGTCCGACGATCACGAACGGCTCGTCGCCCACGCTGCGGCGCAGCCCTTCCACGTTCATCTGGATCAGCGTCTCCAGCGAATCCGGCAGCGATTCGTCCGCCCCGTCGGTGAATCCCGGAGAGGGCACCACGTACACGTTCCGCTCGTCTCGGAAGGTCTGCCCGAACCGGGAGTACTCGTGCGGCCCGGAGATCGCGCTGAGCGCCGGAAAACAGACCAGCGAGACCCGGCCTGGCCCGGTGGCCAGCCGGATCGGGTCCAGCGCGTGCCGGCCGCGCTCCGACGCGCCGAACTGGCCCCGGATGTGGGAGGCCGCCAGCAGCAACTGCGCCGCCTCCACGTGCTTACCCGCATCGTGCATTCCCCGGTGGATCGCGGCCAGCCCCCCCGTGGCCTGCTTCGCGCCGGTACGGCCCGGCAGCCCGCCCGGTGCCGATGCCGTCTCGCCGAGCTCACCCGCCAGGAAACCGGCGATCGCCTGAGGGGTGGGGTGGTCGAAGGTGAGGGTGGCGGGGAGGCGGAGCCCGGTGGCGGTGTTGAGGCCGTTGCGCAGCTCGACGGCGGTGAGGGAGTCGAGGCCGAGCTCGATGAGTGCCCGGTCGGTGGGGATGGCCTCGGGGTTGGGATGGCTCAGCACGGTCCCGACCTCGGTGCGCACCAGGTCCAGGAGAAGTCGCTCGCGTTCGGGGTGGTCGAGTCCGGCCAGCCGGTCGGTGACCGAGGACGCTCCGCCGGCGGCGGTGCGGGCCACCGGCCGGGAGGACCGGATGAGCCCGCGCAGAAGCGGGGGTGGCGCCGAGTCCGTGACGGAGCCGAGGAGCGTGGGGACGAGAAGCGCGCTGGAGTGGCGACGGAAGACCGTGGTGTCGAAGAGGGCGAGTGCCTCGGCGGTGCTCAGTGGTCGCAGTCCGGTGCGGGCGATGCGGGCGTGGTCCGCAGTGCTGAGGTGGGTGGTGATTCCGGTGGCTTGGTCCCAGAGTCCCCAGGCGAGGGTGGTGGCGGGTTGGTGGTTGGCGGTGCGGTGGGTGGCGAGGGCGTCGAGGTAGGTGTTGGCGGCGGCGTAGTTGGCTTGTCCGGCTCCGCCGAGGAGTCCGGAGATGGAGGAGAAGCAGATGAAGGCGGTGAGGTTGTGATTGGTGGTGAGGTGGTGGAGGTTCCAGGCGCCGTCGATTTTGGGGGCGAGGACGGTGTGGAGTCGTTCGGGGGTGAGGTTGGTGATGGGGGTGTCGTCGGTGGTTCCGGCGGTGTGGATGACGGCGGTGAGGGGGTGGTCGGGGGGGATGGTGGCGAGGGTTTCGGTGAGGGCGTGGTGGTCGGTGACGTCGCAGGTGGCGATGGTGATGTGGGCGCCGAGTTCGGTGAGTTCGGTGTGGAGTTCGTGTGCGCCGGGGGTGTGGGGGCCGCGTCGGCTGGTGAGGAGGAGGTGGCGGATGCCATGGGTGGTGACGAGGTGGCGGGCGAGGGTGCTGCCGAGTCCGCCGGTGCCGCCGGTGATCAGCACCGTCCCCTCCGGATCCCAGGGCTGGGGGTCCGGTTCGGGTTCCGGCGCGCGGGCCAGGCGGGGAACCTGAACCAGCCCTTCGCGCAGGGCGAGCTGGGATTCGTCGGCGGCGAGAGCCGCGGGGACGGCCGTCGGCAGGGCGCCGACGGATCGAGGATCGTCGTCCAGGTCGGCGAGCAGGATGCGGCCGGGTTGTTCGGTTTGGGCTGATCGTACGAGGCCCCAGACGGGGGCGGTGGTGAGGTCGGGGGTGTCGTCGTTCTTGGCGGCGACGGCGTTGCGGGTCAGGACGAGGAGTCGTGTGGTGGCCCATCGGTCGTCGGCCGGCCATTGCTGCAGGGCGGCCAGGACCTGCTCGGTGTTGTGGTGTGCGCCGGAGACGGGGTCGGTCTGGCCCGTCACCGAGAGGACGACCAGAGCGGGGACGGGTTCTCCGGCTTCGACGGCGGCCGTGAGCGCGGCCAGGTCGGCGAACAGGGACGTCGTGACTCCCGCGCCGCGGAGCTTTTCGTAGAGCGCGCGCTCTCCCAGCACAGCCCATGCCTCCCGTCCGGCAGGAGCCGGGGCCAGTGGAGGCCATTCGACGTGGAACAGCGCGTTGGGCCTGGCCGGAGTGGTGGTGCGCAACTGATCGGCGGAGACGAGCCGGGCGACGAGCGAGTCGATCGAGATCACCGGCGCGCCGGTGGCGTCCGCGGCCTGCAGCGTCAGTGAACCGGAATCGGCCATCACCACCCGAACCCGGAGCGCCGTCGCACCCGATGCGTGCAGTCGCACGCCGTTCCAGGCGAACGGCAAGCGGTTCTGTCCCTCCGGCACATCGGCCAGGCCGCGCAACGCGGGCAGGTGCACGGCCGCGTCGAGCAGTGCGGGATGCACCCCGAAGGCGGCCGCGTCGGTTCGGTCGCCCTCTGGGAGGACGACGTCGGCGAAGAGTTCGTCACCGCGTTGCCAGGCGGCGCGGAGCCCTTGGAACGCCGGGCCGTACCGCAACCCCGCCTCGGCCAGAGCCGGATAGACCGTTTCGACCTCTAACGGGGTCGCATTCCTGGGCGGCCACACCGCGAAGTCGAAGCCGGGCTCCGCGTCGCTGTTCGCCAGTACGGCGGTGGCGTGCCGGGTCCACTCGGTGGCGGCGTCGCCGGGGCGGGAGTAGATGTCGACGGTGTGCCGGTCGGCGTTCACGATGACCTGGAGGTGGACGCCGTCGCGGTCGGGCAGGACGAGGGGGGCGTGGAGGATCAGTTCGTCGATGGTGGTGTGGCCGGTGTGGTCGGCGGCGTGGGTGGCGAGGTCGATGAAGGCGGTGCCGGGGACGATGACGGTGTCGAAGACGGTGTGGTCGGCGAGCCAGGGGTGGGTGGCGAGGGAGAGTTTGCCGGTGAGGACGGTGCCGTCGCCGTCGGCGAGGGTGACGGCGGCGCCCAGCAGCGGATGGTCCGCCGCGCCCAGGCCCAGTCCTGACACGTCGCTGGGTCCGGCGGGGGGTGGCTCGACCCACAGTCGTTCGTGCTGGAAGGCGTAGGTGGGCAGGTCGACGGTGGTGGGGGTGCTGTCGGTGTAGAGGGCCGCCCAGTTGACGGGGGTGCCTCGGGTGTGGAGGTGGGCGGCGGCGGTGAGCGTGGTGGCGACTTCGGGCCGGTCGCGGCGCAGGGCGGGGACGGCGGCCACACCGGGGTCGTCGCCGAGGGTCTCCTGGACCAGGGCGGTCAGCACGCCGTCCGGGCCGAGTTCGGCGAAGGAGGTGATGCCCTGGGCGTGGGCGGTGCGGATCACGTCGTGGAAGCGGACGGCGTTGCGCAGGTGGCGGGCCCAGTAGGCGGGGGAGGCGAGCTCGTCGGGGGTGGCCACCTGGCCGGTGAGGTCGGAGATGACGAGGATCCGCGGAGGGTGGAAGGTCAGGGCGGCAAGGGTGTCCTCGAACTCGGCGAGGATGGGGTCCATGTGGTGGGAGTGGAAGGCATGGCTGACGGTGAGGTTGCGGGTCTTGCGGCCCTGGGCGCGGAAGGCGTCGGCCAGGGCGTGGACGGCGGGGGCGTCGCCGGAGATGACCACTGAGGTGGCGGTGTTGAGGGCGGCGATGGTCACGCCGTCGGTGAGGGCGGTGGTGATCTCGTCTTCGGTGGCCTGGATGGCGGCCATGGCTCCGCCGCCGGGCAGGGTCTGCATCAGGCGGCCGCGGGCGGCCACCAGGGCGGTGGCGTCGGTGGCGTCGAGAACGCCGGCGATGTGGGCGGCGGCCAGGGCGCCGATGGAGTGGCCGGCCACGGCGGCGGGGGTGATGCCCCACGATTGGAGCAGCCGGGCCAGGGCGACCTCGACGGCGAACAGACCGGCCTGGGTGTAAACCGTCTGGTTGAGCAGTCCGGGCTCGGCCTCGCCGAAGACGACGTCTTTGAGGGGGGCCGGGACATGGCCGGCCAGGTGGCGGTCCAGGTGCTCGATGAGGGTGTCGAAGGTGGCGGCGAAGACAGGGAAGGTGTCGTAGAGCTGTCGTCCCATCCCGGTCCGTTGGCTGCCTTGTCCGGTGAACAGGAACGCCACTGCGGGGTTCCCGCCGACCGAGCCCGTCACTGTGCTCGGGAGGGCGCTGCCCGCGGCCAGGGCCCGCAGGCCCTCGGTGAGGTCGGCGCGGGCTGGGCCGATGACAACGGCGCGGTGGTCGAAGGCGGTGCGGGTGGTGGCCAGCGAGTGGGCCACGTCGGCGGGGTCGAGGTCGGGGTGGCGGTCGAGGTGAGCCAGCAGGCGGTCGGCCTGGGCGCGCAGGGCGGCGGGGGTGCGGCCGGAGATCGTCCAGGGGATGGCGGGCAGAGCCCGTCCCGGCTCCCGCTCGGGCCCGGCGTCGGCGGGGACGGCGTCGGCGGGTGCTTGTTCGATGATGATGTGGGCGTTGGTGCCGCTGACGCCGAAGGCGGAGATGGCGGCTCTGCGGGGGCGGTTGAGGTTGGGCCAGGGCTGGGTTTCGGTGAGGAGTTGGAGGGTGCCGGCCGACCAGTCGACGTGGGGGGTGGGTTCGTCTACGTGCAGTGTTTGGGGGAGGGTGCCGTGGCGGATGGCCTGGACCATTTTGATGATTCCGGCGACTCCGGCGGCGGCTTGGGCGTGGCCGATGTTGGATTTCAGTGAGCCGAGCCAGAGGGGGTGGTCGGTGGGTCGGCCTTGTCCGTAGGTGGCGAGCAGGGCTTGGGCTTCGATGGGGTCGCCGAGGGTGGTGCCGGTGCCGTGGGCTTCGACGGTGTCGATGTCGGCTGGGGTGAGGGCGGCGTTGTCGAGGGCTTGGCGGATGACGCGTTGCTGGGATGGGCCGTTGGGGGCGGTGAGGCCGTTGGAGGCGCCGTCTTGGTTGACGGCTGAGCCGCGGATCACGGCGAGCACGCGATGTCCGTGCCGTCGCGCGTCGGAGAGCCGTTCTACCAGGAGCAGTCCGACGCCTTCGGCCCAGCCGGTGCCGTCGGCGGCGGCGGCGAAGGCTTTGCACCGCCCGTCCGGAGCAAGCCCCCGCTGCCGGGAGAACTCCGTGAAACCGATGGGGGTGGACATCACCGTGACGCCGCCCGCCAGAGCCAGATCCGACTCGCCCGACCGGAGCGACTGCACGGCCAGGTGCAGCGCCACCAGCGACGACGAGCAGGCGGTGTCCACGGTCACCGCGGGCCCCTCAAACCCGAAGGTGTACGCGATCCTCCCCGACACGACGCTGCCGAGATTGCCGATGGCGAGATATCCCTCTAAATCCTCCGGCACCTGCAGGAATCGTGCACCGTAAGTGCGGTCGGCGAGTCCCGCGTACACGGCCGTCCTGCTTCCTCGCAACGGGACCGGGTCGATGCCGGCTCGTTCGAAGGTTTCCCAGGCGACCTCCAGGAGCAGGCGTTGCTGGGGGTCGCTGGCGAGTGCTTCGCGGCGGGAGATGCCGAAGAAGTCGGCGTCGAAGTCGCCGGGGTTGTCGAGGAATCCGCCGTGGCGGGTGTAGGTGGTGCCGGGGCGGTCGGGGTCGGGGTCGTACAGGTCGTCGGTGTTCCAGCCGCGGTCGGTGGGGAACTCGGCGATGGTGTCTTTGCCGGAGGAGACCAGGTCCCACAGGTCCTCGGGGGAGGCTACGCCGCCGGGCAGCCGGCAGCCCATCCCCACGATCGCGATCGGCTCCCTGGACCTGGCTTCCACCTGGCGCAGCCGCTTCTCGGCCTGCTTGGTCTCAGCGATCGAGCGCTTGAGGTATTCGCGCAGCTTGTCGTCGTTCGCCATCGCGGATCAGCCCCTGTCCAGGAGGTTGAAGAGATCGTCGTCGGTCGCGGAGTCGAGGTCGATCTCGTCGTCCTCAGGGTCGTCTCCGCCTGGAGCGGCGGCGTCCAAGCGCGCCACCAGGGCACGCAGCCGGGAAACAATCTCGGCCTGATCGCCGGGATCGGCGAACAGCGCCGCCTCCAGCCGCTGCAGCGTGGTCAGAGGGTCGGGCGGCTCGCCGGCGACAGAGCCGGCCACTGAGCCGTCTGCCGCGTCGGCCTCGGCGAGAGCCGAGACGATGTGGTCGGTCACGGCCGCGGGCGTCGGATGGTCGAAGATCAACGTGGCGGGGAGGGGCAACCCGGTGGCCGCCCGGAGCCGGTTGCGCAGATCGACCGCCGTCAGCGAGTCCAGGCCCAGCTCGCGGAACGCCCTCCCGACTCCCACGGCATCCAGGTCAGAGTGCCGTAGGACCGCTGCGACCTCCGTACGGACCAGGTCCAGTACGGCTTCGCGGCGTTCGGCGGAGCCGAGCCCGGCGAAGCGGCGTGCCGGCGATGGAGCGGGCGAAGCGCCGCCCGGGAGCGCCGTATCGTCCGTGCCGGCGGCCACCGTGGACGTGCGGGAGGCGTCAAGCCAGTAACGCGAGCGCTGGAACGCGTAGGTGGGCAGCTCGACGCGGCGGGGTTCGGTTCCCGCGAGCGCCACCGTCCAGTCAACGGACACGCCGCGGACGAACGCCTCCGCGAGCGAGACCAGGAACCGGTCCAGCCCGCCCTCGTCGCGGCGGAGGGTCCCGGTGACGAGCGCGGGGGGCCCGTCGCCCGCGGCCACGGCGTCGTCCAGGGTTTCGTTGATGCTCGCGGTCAGCACCGGATGAGGGCTGATCTCGATGAAGGCCCGGTGGCCCTGCTCGGAGAGCGCCCGGGTGGCCGCCTCGAACCGCACTGTCTGCCGCAGGTTGGCGTACCAGTACTCGGCGTCCAGCGCCGCGGTGCCGATCCAGTCACCGGTCACGGTGGACAGCATGGGCACGGTCCCCGCGCGGGGAGCGATCGGCGCAAGCGCCTTGATGAGATCGTCGTGGATGGCCTCCACCTGGGCGGAGTGCGAGGCGTAGTCGACGGGGATCCGCCGGTTGCGCACCCCGTCGGCCTCCAGCTCCGCCAGCAACTCCGCCAGGGCGTCCACCTGGCCGGACACGACCACGCTCGCGGGGCCGTTGACGACCGCCACGGAAAGGCGGTCACTCCACGGCGTGATTCTGGCCTGGGCCTCGGCCATGGGGAGGGAGACCGACGCCATGCCGCCGTCGCCGGACAGCGCGGTGATCGCACGGCTGCGCAACGCGACGACGCGGGCGCCGTCCCGCAGCGACAGCCCGCCGGCCACCACGGCGGCGGCGATCTCCCCCTGCGAGTGGCCGACCACCGCGTCCGGGCGGACCCCGTGCGCCCGCCACAGGTCGGCCAGTGACACCATGACGGCCCAGAGCAGGGGCTGGACCACATCCACCCGCTCAAGACCGGGCGCGCCGGGCGCGCCGCGGACCACGTCGAGCAGCGACCAGTCCGTGAACTCCGCCAGCGCGGCCGCGCACTCGGCGAGCCGCTCCGCGAAGACCGGAGCCGTGTCCATCAGCTCGGCGGCCATCCCCAGCCACTGCCCGCCCTGGCCGGGGAAGACGAACACGACCTTGCCGTCGGCGTCGGCCGTACCACGCACCACGTGGTCGGGCAGCGCGCCGTCGCCTGCGAGCGCGCGCAGGCCGGACACGAGCCCGGCGCGATCCGCGCCGACCACCACGGCACGCTCCGCGAAGAGCCCCCGGGTCGTGACGAGCGAATGCGCGACGTCGACCGGATCAAGCTCGGCGCGGCCCTCGACGAGTGTGGCGAGGCTGACGGCCTGGCCGCGCAACCCCGCGGGCACGTGGCCGGACAGCACCCACGGCAGGGCCGGCGGCGCGGTGGCCGGGCTCCGCGATGGCTCTTCGAGCTCCGGCGGCTGCTCCAGGATCACGTGGGCGTTGGTGCCGCTGACCCCGAAGGACGACACAGCGGCACGCTTCGGCCTGCCGGTCTCCGGCCACGGGCGGGCATCGGTGAGCAGCCGGACCGCCCCCGCGGACCAGTCCACGTGCGGGGTCGGCTCGTCCACGTGCAGTGTCTTCGGCAGTACGGCGTGGCGCATCGCCATCACCATCTTGATGACGCCCGCCCCTCCGGCGGCGGCCTGCGTGTGCGCGATGTTCGACTTCAGCGATCCGAGCCACACCGGCTGGTCGTCTGGCCGGTCCCGGCCATAGGTCGCCAGCAGCGCCTGGGCCTCGATGGGGTCGCCGAGGGTGGTGCCGGTGCCGTGGCCCTCCACGGCGTCGACCTCGGCGGAGGTGAGCCCCGCGTTGGCCAGCGCCTGGCGGATCACCCGCTGCTGTGACGGCCCGCTGGGCGCGGTCAGCCCGTTCGACGCGCCGTCCTGGTTGACCGCCGATCCGCGGACTATCGCCAGCACCGGATGGCCGTTCCGGCGCGCGTCCGACAGCCGCTCCAGGAGGAGCAGGCTGACGCCCTCCCCCCAGCCGGTGCCGTCCGCCGCCGCCGAGAACGCCTTGCAGCGCCCGTCCACCGACAGCGCCCGCTGGCGCGAGAACTCCACGAACGTGGTGGGCGTGGACATCACCGCGACCCCGCCCGCCAGCGCCAGGTCCGACTCCCCGGTGCGCAGCGACTGCGCGGCCAGGTGCAGCGCCACCAGCGACGACGAACACGCCGTGTCGACCGTGACCGCGGGCCCCTCGAAGCCGAAGGTGTAGGCGATGCGCCCGGTCGCGATGCTACCCGCGCTGCCGTTTCCGAGATAGCCCTCCAGGTCTCCGGGGACCTCCCGCAGACGGGGGGCGTAATCGTGGTACATCATCCCGGCGAAGACGCCGGTACGGCTCCCGCGCAGCGACAGCGGATCGATGCCGGCCCGCTCGAACGTCTCCCAGGCCACCTCCAGCAGCAGCCGCTGCTGTGGGTCGGTGGCTATCGCCTCACGCGGCGAGATGCCGAAGAACGCGGGGTCGAAGTCGGCGATGTCCCTGAGGAACCCGCCGTGGCGGGTGTAGGACTTCCCCACGCGGTCGGGGTCCGGATCGTACAGCTCGTCGATGTCCCAACCTCGGTCGGCCGGGAACTCCGACACGGCCTCACCCGCAGCGTCCACCAGCCGCCAGAGCGCCTCGGGTGACTCGATCCCACCGGGGAGCCGGCACGCCATCCCGACGATCACGATCGGGTCGTCGGCGGCGGAGCCCGGTGCCGCCGTCTCGGCGGTGACGGGCGCGGCTTCCGCCCGGTCGCCGGTCAGCTCGCGTCCCAGCAGGTCGGCGATCGCCTGAGGGGTGGGGTGGTCGAAGGTGAGGGTGGCGGGGAGGCGGAGCCCGGTGGCGGTGTTGAGGCGGTTGCGGAGTTCCACGGCGGTGAGCGAGTCGAGGCCCAGTTCGACGAGAGGACGATCGATCGGGATGGCGTCAGGACGGGGGTGGCCGAGCACGGCGCCGATTTCCGCGCGCGTGACGTCGAGCAGGAAAGCGCCGCGCTGGTCCTGGTCAAGCCCTGTGAGCTGGGTTGTGAGGGCCGGTGATAGGCCGTTGAGGGCACGTGCGGCGGGGCGCCGCGCCGGGATGAGCCCGCGCAGGAGCGGCGGTCGCGACTCCGTGGCGGCGATGGCGAACCGGGCCGGCACCAGCAGAGGCTGAGGGTCGGAAAAGACGGCGGTGTCGAAGAGGGCGAGTGCGTCGGGGGTGGTGAGGGGGCGTAGGCCGGTGCGGGCGATGCGGGCGTGGTCTGCGGTGCTGAGGTGGGTGGTGATTCCGGTGGCTTGGTCCCAGAGTCCCCAGGCGAGGGTGGTGGCGGGTTGGTGGTTGGCGGTGCGGTGGGTGGCGAGGGCGTCGAGGTAGGTGTTGGCGGCGGCGTAGTTGGCTTGTCCGGCTCCGCCGAGGAGTCCGGAGATGGAGGAGAAGCAGATGAAGGCGGTGAGGTTGTGGTTGGTGGTGAGGTGGTGGAGGTTCCAGGCGCCGTCGATTTTGGGGGCGAGGACGGTGTGGAGTCGTTCGGGGGTGAGGTTGGTGATGGGGGTGTCGTCGGTGGTTCCGGCGGTGTGGATGACGGCGGTGAGGGGGTGGTCGGGGGGGATGGTGGCGAGGGTTTCGGTGAGGGCGTGGTGGTCGGTGACGTCGCAGGTGGCGATGGTGATGTGGGCGCCGAGTTCGGTGAGTTCGGTGTGGAGTTCGTGTGCGCCGGGGGTGTGGGGGCCGCGTCGGCTGGTGAGGAGGAGGTGGCGGATGCCGTGGGTGGTGACGAGGTGGCGGGCGAGGGTGCTGCCGAGTCCGCCGGTGCCGCCGGTGATCAGCACCGTCCCGTCCGGATCCCACTGCCGAGGGTTGATATTCGTGGTGGAGGCGCGGGCCAGACGCGGGATGAGAGCACGTCCCTCGCGGAGGGCGAATTGCGGTTCGTCTGCGGTGAGGGCCGTGGAGACGGCTGCGGGTAGCGCTGCGAGGGAGGCGGTGGTCTCGTCCCAGTCGGCGAGCAGGATGCGGCCGGGTTGTTCGGTTTGGGCTGATCGTACGAGGCCCCAGACGGGGGCGGTGGTGAGGTCGGGGGTGTCGTCCTCTGCTGCGGCGACGGCGTCGCGGGTGAGCACCAGGAGGTGCGCGGTGGCCCATCGGTCGTCGGCCGGCCATTGTCGCAGGGCGGCCAGGACCTGCTCGGTGTTGTCGTGTGCGCCGCGCACGAGGTCGGTCTGGCCCGTCACCGGAAGGACGACCAGAGCGGGGAGGGGCTCCCCGGCGTCGACGGCCGCGGCGAGTCCGGCCAGATCGGGGAACACCGAGGTCTCGACCCCGGCGTCGCCGAGCCCGTGATCGTCCCGGCCGAGGACCGCCCATGCTCCACGGCTGGGGGCGGCCAGAGCCACGGCGTCCCACTGCAGCCGGAACAGCGCATCGTTATGGGCCGGCCGGGCGGGCCGAAGCTGCTCGGCGGAGACCGGCCGCGCCTGCAACGAGTCGATTGAGATGACGGGCCTGCCGGTGGCGTCCGCGGCGTGCAAGGTCAGCGAGTCCGGGCCGGACAGCACCGCGCGGACGCGCAGGGCCGTCGCGCCCGAGGCGTGCAGTCGCACGCCGCTCCAGGCGAACGGCAGGAGGGTACGGCCGGCTTCCCCGTCCTCGAGCCAACTCAGGGCGGCGGCGTGCAGGGCCGCGTCGAGCAGGGCCGGATGCAGCCCGTACGGCTCCACGCCGGTCTGCTCTTCCTCTATTAGAGAGTCGGGCAGCGCGACCTCGGCGAAGACCTCGTCACCACGTCGCCAGGCTGCGCGCAGGCCCTGGAACACCGGCCCGTACTCCAGGCCGACATCGTGGAACCGGTCGTAGGCGTCGGACAGGTTCAGGGGCTCGGCACCTCGCGGCGGCCACACCCCCAGCTCCCCCCCACCCCGCGCCGTGATCATGCACACATTCCCGCGGTCACATGCTGAGCTGGGGCTATGTCCTCCGTGATCATGCGCGGAGCGCGTATCGGAGGTGTCCTCCAGTGCTGTGAGCACTCCGGTGGCGTGCCGGGTCCACTCGGTGGTGGCGTTGCCGGGGCGGGAGTAGATGTCGACGGTGTGCCGGTCGGCGTCGGTGGTGGTGACGATGACTTGGAGGTCGACGTCGTCGTGGTGGTGGAGGACCAGGGGGGTCTGGAGGATGAGTTCGTCGACCGTGGTGTGGCGGGTGTGGTTTGTGGTGTGGTCGGCGGCGTGGATGGCGAGGTCGATGAAGGCGGTGCCGGGGACGATGACGGTGTCGAAGACGGTGTGGTCGGCGAGCCAGGGGTGGGTGGCGAGGGAGAGTTTGCCGGTGAGGACGGTGCCGTCGCCGTCGGCGAGGGTGACGGCGGCGCCCAGCAGCGGATGGTCCGCCATGCCCAGTCCGAGCCCCGACGGGTCCGTGGCGGCTGAGGCCGATCCCTCTATCCAGAGCCGTTCGTGCTGGAAGGCGTAGGTGGGCAGGTCGACGGTGGTGGGGGTGCTGTCGGTGTAGAGGGCCGCCCAGTTGACGGGGGTGCCTCGGGTGTGGAGGTGGGCGGCGGCGGTGAGAGCGGTGGCGACTTCGGGCCGGTCACGCCGGAGCACCGGGATGGCGGTGATGTCCTCCTCGGCTTCCAGCGTTTCGCGGACGAGTGCGCTGAGGACCCCGTCCGGCCCGATCTCCAGAAACGCGCTCAGCCCTTCACCGGGGGCGGGCCCTTCGCGCATCTGGCGGATGGCGTCGTGGAAGCGGATGGGGTGGCGGAGGTGGTGGGTCCAGTAGTCGGGAGAGGTGAGTTGTTCGGTGGTGGCGGGTTGTCCGGTGTGGTCGGAGATGAAGTCGATGGTGGGTGGGTGGAAGGTGATTTGGGTGAGGGCGGTGTGGAAGCTGTCGAGGATGGGGTCCATGTGGTGGGAGTGGAAGGCATGGCTGACGGTCAGGTTGCGGGTCTTGCGGCCCTGGGCGCGGAAGGCGTCGGTCAGGGCGTGGACGGCGGGGGCGTCGCCGGAGATGACCACTGAGGTGGGGGTGTTGAGGGCGGCGATGGTCACGCCGTCGGTGAGGGCGGTGGTGATCTCGTCTTCGGTGGCCTGGATGGCGGCCATGGCTCCGCCGCCGGGCAGGGTCTGCATCAGGCGGCCGCGGGCGGCCACCAGGGCGGTGGCGTCGGTGGCGTCGAGAACGCCGGCGATGTGGGCGGCGGCGAGGGCGCCGATGGAGTGGCCGGCCACGGCGGCGGGGGTGATGCCCCACGATTGGAGCAGCCGGGCCAGGGCGACCTCGACGGCGAACAGACCGGCCTGGGTGTAAACCGTCTGGTTGAGCAGTCCGGGTTCGGCCTCGCCGAAGACGACGTCTTTGAGGGGGGCGGGGACATGGCCGGCCAGGTGGTGGTCCAGGAGTTCGGTGAGGGTGTCGAAGGTGTGGGCGAAGACAGGGAAGGTGTGGTGCAGGTCGCGCCCCATGCCGATGCGCTGGCTGCCTTGGCCGGTGAACAGGAACGCCACTCCGGGGTTCCCGCCGGCCGAGCCCGTCACGACACCAGTCGCCCCGGGTGCCGCTGTGGTGGCGAGGGTTCGGGTGGCGTTGGTCAGGTCGTGGTGGGTTTCGGCGATGATGACGGCGCGGTGTTCGAAGTGGGTGCGGGTGGTGGCGAGGGAGTATCCGACGTCGACGGGGTTGAGGGTGGGGTGGGTGTCGAGGTGGGCGGCGAGGCGTTGGGCTTGGGCGTGTAGTGCGGCGGGGGTGCGGCCGGAGATCACCCAGGGGACGACCGGCAGCCGGTGTTCGGTCTCCCGCTCGGGCACCGGCACGGGGTCGGGTGCTTGTTCGATGATGATGTGGGCGTTGGTGCCGCTGACGCCGAAGGCGGAGATGGCGGCTCTGCGGGGGCGGTTGAGGTTGGGCCAGGGCTGGGTTTCGGTGAGGAGTTGGAGGGTGCCGGCCGACCAGTCGACGTGGGGGGTGGGTTCGTCTACGTGGAGGGTTTTGGGGAGGGTGCCGTGGCGGATGGCCTGGACCATTTTGATGATTCCGGCGACTCCGGCGGCGGCTTGGGCGTGGCCGATGTTGGATTTCAGTGAGCCGAGCCGGAGGGGGTGGTCGGTGGGTCGGCCTTGTCCGTAGGTGGCGAGCAGGGCTTGGGCTTCGATGGGGTCGCCGAGGGTGGTGCCGGTGCCGTGGGCTTCGACGGTGTCGATGTCGGCTGGGGTGAGGGCGGCGTTGTCGAGGGCTTGGCGGATGACGCGTTGCTGGGATGGGCCGTTGGGGGCGGTGAGGCCGTTGGAGGCGCCGTCTTGGTTGACGGCTGAGCCGCGGATCACGGCGAGCACGCGATGTCCGTGCCGTCGCGCGTCGGAGAGCCGTTCTACCAGGAGCAGTCCGACGCCTTCGGCCCAGCCGGTGCCGTCGGCGGCGGCGGCGAAGGCTTTGCACCGCCCGTCCGGAGCAAGCCCCCGCTGCCGCGAGAACTCCACGAAAGTGCCCGGCGATGCCATAACGGTCACACCACCCGCCAAGGCGAGGTCGGACTCTCCCGACCGGAGTGACCGTACGGCCAGGTGCAGCGCCACCAGCGACGACGAGCAGGCGGTGTCCACGGTCACCGCGGGCCCCTCAAACCCGAACGAGTAAGAGATCCTCCCCGACAGGACGCTGGCCGCCGTTCCGGTGATCAGGTATCCCTCGATCTCCTCAGGTGTCCGGCCGAGGCTGTTCGCGTAGTCCTGGCCGTTGGTTCCGGCGAACACGCCGGTGCGGCTTCCCTTCAGCGAGCGCGGGTCGATGCCGGCTCGTTCGAAGGTTTCCCAGGCGACCTCCAGGAGTAGGCGTTGCTGGGGGTCGCTGGCGAGTGCTTCGCGGCGGGAGATGCCGAAGAAGTCGGCGTCGAAGTCGCCGGGGTTGTCGAGGAATCCGCCGTGGCGGGTGTAGGTGGTGCCGGGGCGGTCGGGGTCGGGGTCGTACAGGTCGTCGGTGTTCCAGCCGCGGTCGGTGGGGAACTCGGCGATGGCGTCTTTGCCGGAGGAGACCAGGTCCCACAGGTCCTCGGGGGAGGCCACGCCGCCGGGCAGCCGGCAGCCCATCCCCACGATCGCGATCGGCTCTCGTTGTTCCTCTCGTACATCCCGTAATTCTTCGCGCGTCTTGTGCAGTTCCTCGGTCACACGCCGGAGGAGATGCCGGATCTGGTCGTCACTCACAGGGGTCTGCCTCCAGGGCACAGGCTGGGCAAGGGAGAGGCTCAGGAGATGCCGAGTTCGTTGCTGATGAAGCTGATGAGCTCGTCGTCGGAGGCCGAGGACAGGTCTCCGGACGCCGGATGACCGCCCGGCACGCCGTCGGGCACCGCCTCACCGGGCGGCGGCGTGTCCACGAGCCGCCGCAACCGCGCTGTCGCGGCGTCCCGGTCCAGGCGAGACACCGAAGCGACGGAGAGCAGGCTCTCAAGTTCCTCGATCTTGGTCAGCATCGCGGCGAGCGGGGGTTCCGGCTCAGGCACCAGTACGGCATGCAGGTGGTCGACGAGCTCCGCGGGAGTCGGGTAGTCGAAGATGAGAGAGCTGGGCAGTGCCGTACCCGTGAGCCGGCTGAGGCGGTTCCGCAGCTCGACCGCGGACAGAGAGCTGAATCCCTGGTCGCGGAAGCCGCGCTGGTCGTCCACATCCGCCGCCGAGCTGTGCCCGAGCACGGCGGCGATCTCGGTGCGGACGACCCTGCGAACCGTCTGCCGCCTTTCCGCGTCGGGCAGTGTGGACAGCCGCCGCACCAGTTCCGGGCCGTCGTCGCCCCCCGCCTCCGAGGCGGCAACGGGGACGCTGACGGCGGCTTCACGGGCCTCGGGCAGCTCGGCGAGCAGGGGGTGGGGCCGGGTCGCGAGTACGGCGGTCCAGTCGGCCCTGCTGACGACGAGCCGGGTCTCCCCGTGATCGAGCGCCTCCTCCAGCGCGGTGACCGCGAGGTCCGGGTCCATCGGCCGTAACCCGCTGCGCCGCAACTGCTGCTTGGCTCCGTCGCCGGCGATGCCGTCGCCGTCCCACTGGCCCCACGCGATCGATGTGGCGGGCAGGCCGATGGAGCGGCGGTGCTCGGCGAACGCGTCCAGGAAGGCGTTGCCCGGCGCGTAGTTGCCCTGCCCCGCGGTGCCGATCGTCCCGGCGATCGACGAGAACAGGACGAACGCGGAGAGGTCCAGGTCGCGGGTCAGCTCGTGCAGGTTCAGCGCCCCGCCGACCTTGACCCGCTGTGCCCGGTGCATCCGCTCGGCGGTCAGCGAGTCGAGCAGGGAGTCGTCCAGGACCGCCGCGGTGTGGATCACCGCGTTGAGCGGGTGTTCGGGAGGGATGGCGGCGAGTACGGCGGCGAGCGCGTCCCGGTCGGACACGTCGCAGGCGGCGATGGTGACCCGCGCGCCGAGGCCGGTGAGCTCGGCCTCCAGCTCCGCGGCGCCCGGAGCGTCGAGCCCCCGGCGGCCGATGAGCAGCAGGTGCCGGACGCCGCGCCGAGCCAGGCGGCGTGCGACATGCCCACCGAGGGCACCCGTACCACCAGTGATCAGTACGGTCCCGGACGATGCCCACGGTGCCGGTACGGCGGAGCCGTCGAGGAGGGGCGCGGGCACCAGCCGGCGCGCCAGAAGCCCGGAGGCGCGGACGGCCAGCTCGGACTCGCCGTGAGCTCCGGCCAACGCGGTGACGGCGTGTGCGGCGGCTCGGGCGTCCGGCCTCGCGGGCAGGTCGAGCAGGCCGCCCCATCCCTCAGGCCTCTCGGCTGCCACCACGCCACCGAGGCCCCACGCCAGCGCGCGGGCGGGATGGCTCAACTCATCGGACGGCGTCGCCGAGACCGTTCCGCTGGTCGCGATCCAGAGCCGCCCGGAGATCCCGGCGACGCCGAGGGCCTGGATCAGGGCCACCTCGGCGGCGTTTCCTCCGGACACTGCCGGATGCGCCGCGTGCGGGGTGTCATCGAACGAGACAAGGGACAGCACCCCTGTGACCGGCTCGTCATGGGAGACGGAGCCCAGCGCCTCGATGAGCGCGTCCCGGTCGGCCGTCCCGGCATCGATCACGATGGACGCCACCTCGGCGCCCCGCTCCTCGAAGGCATGGACGAGGACCTCGGCCCATTCCGCTGCCTCACTGTGGGCGGGACGGACCAGCAACCAGCGCCCGGAGAGGCGGGCCGGCGTCTCCGCGGTGACGGGCCGCCACGCCAGCCGGTACCGCCAGGAGTCGATGGTCGATCGAGTGCTCCGCGCGGCGTGCCAGGACGCGAGCGCCGGCAGGACCGCGCCGAGCGACTCCCGCACCCGCTCGTCGTCGGCTCCCAGCGTTTCGACCAGGGAATCGAGGTCGCCGCGGCTGACCGTGTCCCAGAAGCGGGCGTGCGCCTGGTCACCTTCGCCGTTCCCAGCCGCGGCGGCGGCGTTGGGTTTGGGATGGTCGAGCCAGTGCCTCCGCTGCTGGAAGGCGTAGGTGGGGAGGTCGACGGTGGTGGGGGTGCTGTCGGTGTAGATGGCCGCCCAGTTGACGGGGGTGCCTCGGGTGTGGAGGTGGGCGGCGGCGGTGAGAGCGGTGGTGGTTTCGGGCCGGTCGCGGCGGAGGGCGGCGATGGCGGCGATGTCGGGGTCAGGAAGCGTCTCTTGGACGAGCGCGGTGAGTACGGCGTCTGGTCCGATTTCGAGGTAGTTGGCGATGCCGTGGTTGTGCGCGGTCTGTAGGGCGTCGTGGAAGCGGATGGGGTGGCGGAGGTGGTGGGTCCAGTAGTCGGGGGAGGTGAGTTGTTCGGTGGTGGCGGGTTGTCCGGTGTGGTCGGAGATGAAGTCGATGGTGGGTGGGTGGAAGGTGATTTGGGTGAGGGCGGTGTGGAAGGCGTTGAGGATGGGGTCCATTCGGTGGGAGTGGAAGGCGTGGCTGACGGGGAGTTGGCGGGTTTTGCGGCCTTGGTCGCGGAAGTGTTGGGCGACGTGTTGGACGGGGGCGGTGTCGCCGGAGATGACGGTGCTGGTGGGGGTGTTGATGGCGGCGATGGTGACGCCGGGGATGAGGGCTTGGGTGGTTTCTTGTTCGGTGGCTTGGATGGCGATCATGGTGCCGCCGGTGGGGAGGGTTGACATGAGGTGGGCGCGGGTGGCGATGAGGATGGTGGCGTTGTGGAGGTCGAGGATGCCGGCGATGTGGGCGGCGGCGAGGGCGCCGGCGGAGTGTCCCGTGACGGTGGTGGGGGTGATGCCCCAGGATTCGAGGAGGCGGTAGAGGGAGACTTGGAGGGCGAACAGGGCGGGTTGGGTGTAGACGGTGTGGTCGATGAGGTGGGGGTCGGCGGTGCCGAAGATGACGTCGGCCACTCGTGCGGGGGTGGGCCCGTTGTGGAGTCGGCGTAGTTGGTGGTCGAGGTGGTCGGTGATCGTGTCGAAGGTGTGGGCGTAGAGGGGGAAGGTGTCGTAGAGCTGTCGTCCCATCCCGGTCCGTTGGCTGCCTTGTCCGGTGAACAGGAACGCCACTGCGGGGTTCCCGCCGGCCGAGCCCGTCACGACACCAGTCGCCCCGGGTGCCGCTGTGGTGGCGAGGGTTCGGGTGGCGTTGGTCAGGTCGTCGCGGGTTTCGGCGATGATGACGGCGCGGTGTTCGAAGTGGGTGCGGGTGGTGGCCAGGGAGTATCCGACGTCCACGGGGTTGAGGGTGGGGTGGGTGTCGAGGTGGACGGCGAGGCGTTGGGCTTGGGCGTGTAGTGCGGCGGGGGAGCGGCCGGAGATCACCCAGGGGATGACCGGCAGCCGGTGTCCCGGCCCGGCTTGCGGTTGTTGTTCCGCTTCCCGCTCCCGTGCCGCTTCCGTGTCCCGCGAGGACTGTTCCGCGTCCTGCCGTTGTCCGGGTGTGGGTTCGGTGTGGGGCCGGGGCTCGGGTTCTGGTGGTGCTTGCTCCACGATGACATGGGCGTTGGTGCCGCTGATCCCGAAGGACGACACGCCGGCACGCCGTACAGAACCGGTCTGAGGCCAGGGAGTGTTGTCGGCCAGCAGCGAGATCGCGCCGTTGGACCACTCGATGTGCCGCGACGGCTCCTCCACGTGCAGCGTTTTGGGCAGGACCCCGTGGTGGATGGCCTGCACCATTTTGATGACTCCGGCTACCCCGGCGGCGGCCTGGGCGTGGCCGATGTTGGACTTCAGCGATCCCAGCCATAGAGGATGGCCGGCGGGCCGGCCTTGTCCGTAGGTGGCGAGCAGGGCCTGGGCCTCGATCGGGTCGCCCAGTGTGGTGCCGGTGCCGTGGGCCTCGACCGTGTCCACGTCGGCACCGCTCAGCGCGGCGTCCTCCAGCGCCTGCCGGATCACCCGCTGCTGTGAGAGCCCGTTGGGAGCGGTGAGGCCGTTGGACGCGCCGTCCTGGTTGACCGCCGAGCCGCGAATCACCGCCAGCACCCGATGCCCATGCCGCCGCGCGTCCGACAGCCGCTCCACCAGAAGCAGTCCGACGCCTTCGGCCCATCCCGTGCCATTGGCCGCCGCCCCGAACGCCTTGCACCGCCCGTCCGGAGCGAGCCCACCCTGCCGGGAGAACTCCGTGAACATCCCGGGGGTGGACATCACCGTGACCCCGCCCGCCAGAGCCAGATCCGACTCGCCCGACCGGAGCGACCGTACGGCCAGATGCAGTGCCACCAGCGACGACGAGCACGCCGTGTCGACGGTGACCGCGGGACCCTCCAACCCGAAGATGTAGGCGATCCGCCCGGACGCGACGCTCGTCAGCGTTCCGGTCAGCGCGTAACCCTCGGCTCCTTCGGCGGTCTCGTGCAGCCGCGGGCCGTAGTCCTGCGGCATCATGCCGACGAAGACTCCCGTCCGGCTGCCCTTCAGCGACTCCGGCACGATCCCGGCCCGCTCGAAGGTCTCCCACGCCACCTCCAGCAGCAACCGCTGCTGCGGGTCCATCGCGGCGGCCTCGCGAGGGCCGATGCCGAAGAACTCCGCGTCGAACCGGTCGGCGTCGTGCAGGAACCCGCCCTCCCGTGTGGTGGACGTGCCGGGCCGTACGGCATCGGGGTCGTACAGTCCTTCCACATCCCATCCCCGGTTGGCCGGGAAGACGCTGATCGCATCCGTCCCGCCCAGCACGAGCTGCCAGAGCTTCTCGGGGGTGTCGGCCCCTCCCGGCCACCTACCGGCCATCGCGACCAGCGCGATCGGCTCGTTCTCAGGCGCCGCCCCGGTGTGTGCGACCGCCGTGGCGGTGGGCTCAGCCGTACGGCCGGCCGACGTGGCCCGCAGATGCCGCGCGAGTGCGATCGGCGTGGGGTGATCGAAGGTGACGGTCGGAGACACCGGAAGCCCGGTCGAGGCGGACAGGGTGTCGCGTAACTCCACCACGCCGAGCGAATCCAGTCCCAAATCCTTGAACGTACGGTCGGACGCCACGGACGCCGCGTCGGCGTGTCCGAGGACTCCAGCGGTGGCGGAGACCACCAGGTCCAGCACCACCTTTTCCTGCGCCTCGCCGGTCAACCCGGAGATCCGAGCGGCCAGCGCGTTATCCGGTTCGAGCGCCTTGCCGGGATCCAGCGCTCCGCCGGTCTCATGCGCGCCGGTCTCGTTCTGGCCGGTCTCGTTCTGGGCGATTCCGTGTCCGGCGGTTCCCTGCGTGGCGATGTCCGGCCGGGCTGTGATTCCCGGTGTGGTTGCCGGTGTGGTTGCCGGACTGCCGAGCCAGTGGCGGCTGCGTTGGAAGGCATAGGTCGGCAGGGGGACGCGCCGCGCGCCCGGCCGTACGGCTCGCCTCCAATCGACCGGGGACCCGTGCACGTGGAGCTGGGCGAGTGCCCGGAGGAATTGGCCGAGATCGCCGTTGTCGCGCCGCAGCGTTCCCGCGACCACGGCGTCGCGTGCGGCGGGGATGTCCGGGGCGGCGCTTTCGAGGATCTGCCGGAGCCCCACGACGAGGATCGGGTGCGGGCTCGTTTCGACGAAGACGTTGTGGCCGTCGTTCAGCGCGGCGTGGACCGCGCGGTCGAATTCGACAGTCTGGCGGAGGTTTCGATACCAGTAACCGGCGTCGAGCTCAGAGGTGTCGAGCAGTCCACCCGTGACGCTGGAGTAGAACGCGGTGCCGGTGCTCCGCGGGAGGTACCTCGGAAGGCGCTCCAGCAACTGCTCCCGCACCGCCTCCACATGGGGAGAGTGCGAGGCGTAGTCGATCCTCACCCGGCGCGCGGACACGTCCTCGGCCAGGTATCCGGCCACCAGCTCGTCAATCGCGTCCGCGTCGCCGGACACCACGGTGGCCGACGGGCCGTTGACCGCGCCGATGTTCAGGCGTCCGGTCCAGCGGGTGAGCCGGGTGCGCACCTGAGCCACAGGCAGGGGGATCGAGGCCATCCCGCCGCGTCCCGAGATCGCGGCGATCGCCTGGCTGCGGAGCACCACGATGGCGGCGGCGTCCTCCAGGGACAGCGCCCCGGCGACGTGGGCGGCGGCGATCTCGCCCTGGGAATGTCCTATCACGGCGTCGGGGCGGATGCCGTACGACTCCCAGAGCCGCGCGAGCGCGACCATGACCGCGAACAACGCCGGCTGGACGACGTCGACCCGGTCCAGCGAGGGTGCTCCCGGAAGGCTCCACAGCACGTCGACCGGCGACCAGCCGGTGTGGGGCTCCAGGGCGTCCGCGACGGCTCTCAAGTGCCCGGCGAACAGTGGCGAGGCTTCGGCCAGGTCCCGCCCCATGCCCAGCCACTGGCCGCCCTGGCCGGGGAAGACGAACACCGTGCCCCCGACGTCCCGCATCGCGCCGTGAACCACTCCGGGAACGTGGTCTCCCACGCTGAACGCCAGGAGTTGATCCCGGAGTTCGCGGCGGTCCGTGCCCACAAGGACGGCTCGATGTTCCAGCGTGGACCGCGTGGTGGCGAGGGAGAAGGCGACGTCGGACAGGTCCCCGTCGAGGGCCGCCGAGCCGTACAGCCTGCCGGCCTGCTCGCGCAGCGCGGCGGCGGTCCGGGCGGAGAGAACCAAGGGCACAGTGGGCGGGGTCTCAGGAGCGGTCGCCGGCGCCTCATCCGTGTCGCCGGCTGTGTCATCGGAGCCGTCTGCCGGGACTTCGGTGAGGCCGTCGGCGACCGGTGGCTCGCTGAGCACGACGTGGCAGTTCACGCCGCCGACCCCGAAGGAGCTGACCCCGGCGACGAGCGTGGCGTCCGGGCGCGGCCATGGCCGCAGCTCGTCCGCCACCTTCAGGTTGAGGGCCGCGAAGTCGATCTGAGGGTTCGGCGTCTCGAAGTTCAGGCTGGGTGGGACCTCGCGATGGCGGATGCTCAGGACGGTCTTGAGCAGCCCGACGATGCCGGCGGCTCCCTCCAGATGGCCGACGTTGGTCTTGGCCGACCCGACGATCAGGGGCTGCTCCGCCGGCCGGGCGGTGCCGAGGGCCGCACCCAGCGCGGCGGCCTCGATCGGGTCGCCGACCTTCGTCCCCGTGCCGTGCGACTCGACGACCTGTACGGCGGCGCGTTCGACGCCGGCACGGCGCACGGCCAGCCGTATGACCTCTTCCTGCGCGGCGGCATTGGGTACCGTGAGTCCGCTCGTCGCCCCGTCGTTGTTGACCGCGCTGCCGGTGATGACGGCGTACACGTTGTCGCCGTCGGCGAGCGCCCTCGACAGCGGCTTGAGCACGACGACTCCGCCGCCCTCACCCCGGACGTAGCCGTTCGCGCGGGCGTCGAAGGTGAAGCAGCGCCCGTCCGGCGACAGCCCGCCGAACCTGCCGGCGGTCACCGTGCTCTCCGGCGCCAGGTTGAGATTGACCCCTCCGGCCAGCGCCACGGCCGACTCGCCCGATCGCAGGCTCTCGCAGGCCAGGTGCACCGCCACGAGCGCGGACGACTGGGCGGTGTCCACCGTCAGGCTCGGGCCGCGCAGGCCGAGACAGTAGGAGATCCGGTTCGCCAGGATTCCGCGGTTCAGCCCCGCGAGCGAGTGCCGGCTGATGGCGTCGTCGCCGTGCCGGTAGACCAGAGTGGCGTAGTCGGAGGACATGGCCCCGAGGAACACCCCCGCGTGGACGCCCGCCAGGTCTCCCGGTGGGAGCATGGCGTCTTCCAGCGCCTCCCATGCCAACTCCAGGACAAGCCGCTGCTGGGGATCCATGGCCGCGGCCTCGCGGGGAGAGACTCCGAAGAAGCCCGCGTCGAACTCGTCGACCTGCTCCAGGAACCCGCCACGGTGACCCGCCAGTCTCGGCTCCGCGCGCAGCCGTCTCTCCGACGGCTCACCGATCGCGTCGCGCCCGGAGCGCAGGAGTTCCCAGAGATCCTCCGGAGTCGGCGCGCCGGGCAGCCGGCAGGCGAGCCCGACCACCGCGATGGCACCCTCGCCCGCACCGCGCCGCCGGATGGGTTCCGCCGTTCCGTCTCCAGCCATACTCAATATCCGCCTCTTGTCGTGCTCTTGTCGCGCCTCATGCGCTTCACTGCCCGCTTTCTCACACACGGCTTCTCACACACGGCTTCTCGCATGGTGCATGGGTCGGCGTCGCGTATTCGCCGCCGACGGCGCGCCGCAAACGAGTCATGCGTGTTCGTGAATGCGGACGGAATCGCACCACCGCCCGCGCTCCCTCGGTTCATCGCCGTCAGGGGACGCTACCCCGCAGGTAGCAGCGATGTGATTCGGATGAAACATATATTTAATAAGGCATTCCTCACATCGTTGACGGTCGCATGAATTTCCCGGCGAAGTCAACAGTGACGTGGATCACCGAGCCTTCCGGCGCCATTCATAAGGATTTCTTTCCGTCTTTCATCAAGGAAATTAATCGGAGAGCCGGCGAGAGGCGACTCTTTAATGTCCCCGAAGAGGCGATCCGGCGAAAGAGGCGGCTCCGGGCCGCGGACGCGCGTCGGCGTCACAGGACCCCGGTGGTCCCGCGCCGTCCGCCGTCTGGTGATATGTGCTACGTGGAGGTTCGGTCACTAGGATCACCACAATTCGCCCAGCAGAGGAGGAACCAATGGGGATCATCTCCCGTGGTTTCCATGGCCGGTCACGTGACGGGGACGTGAAGCTGCCGCCCGGCCAGTATCTGACCCATGACTTCCCGGTCCTCTCGGCCGGGCCGACGCCGAGGGTGCCGCTGGAGCGGTGGGAGTTCACCGTCACGACCGAGGCCGGGCAGGTCCATCGCTGGTCGTGGCAGGACCTCGTGGCGCTGCCGAGCGTCACGCCCACGGTCGACCTGCACTGCGTCACCAAGTGGTCCAAGCTCGGCACCAACTGGCAGGGCGTCTCCTTGGACGTGTTGCTGGCCGATGTCGAGACCGCCGCGGACTACGCGCTCGTGCACTCGTACGGCGGCTACACCACGAACCTCCCGCTGGAGGACCTGCTCGACGGGCAGGCGTGGATCGCCTACCGCTACGACGGTGAGGACCTCACGCCTGAACACGGCGGCCCCGCCCGGCTGCTCGTCCCGCACCTCTACCTCTGGAAGTCCGCCAAGTGGGTGCGCGGCATCCAGTTGCTGCTGGAGGACGAACCGGGCTTCTGGGAGACGGCCGGCTACCACAACTACGGTGACCCGTGGCGCGAGCAGAGATACCAGGGCGACTGAGCGGCCGCCGGCTGGGCTGGCAGGCCGCCCGGCTGACCGAGGTCCGCCAAGAGACGTCCACGGCCCGCACCCTGGTCTTCCAACTGCCCGACTGGCCCGGCCACCTGCCCGGCCAGCACATCGACGTGCGACTGACCGCCGAGGACGGCTACAGCACCCAGCGCAGCTACTCTCTGGCGGCCCCCGCCGACGGCGACCGGATCGAGCTGACCGTGCAGGACGTCCCCGGCGGGGAGGTCTCGCCGTACCTCACGGAGGTGCTGGAGGTCGGCGACGAGGTGGAGATCCGCGGGCCGGTGGGCGGCTGGTTCGTGTGGCGTCCCACCGGCACGGCCCCGGTGCTGCTGGTGGCCGGAGGCTCGGGTCTGGTCCCGCTGATGGCCATGATCCGCGCCCGCCGTGAGGCAGGCAGCCGCACGCCCTTCCGGCTGCTCTACTCGGTGCGCGAACCCGCACAGCGCCTCTACGCCGAGGAGTTGCGCCGCCCCCTGCCGGGGCTCGACGTCGCCTACCTCTTCACGCGGACGGCCCCCGACGGCTGGTCCCGCCCGCCGGGACGGCTCGGCGTGGCCGACCTCAACACCCACGGCTGGCCCGCGCAGTTCGAGCCCGACTGCTTCGTCTGCGGGCCGACCGGGTTCGTGGAGACGGCCGCCGACATCCTGGTCGCCCTCGGTCACGATCCGCGCCGGATCAAGACCGAACGCTTCGGCCCCACGGGAGGCTGACATGACCGAACGAGACGACGCCTACAGGGACGGCAACTCCCTGGCCGGGCCGCTCAGCGAGATCTTCGCCGTCGATGTCACCGCGGCAGGCGGCCACTGCGCGCACTGCGGGCTGACCGGCCCGGTCGCGACCATGCGGGTGTACGGCTCGGCCGAGGCCATGGTCGGCCGCTGCCCCGGATGTGAAGAGGTGATGATGCGCCTGGTCCGCGGCCCCGACGCCGCCTGGCTGGACCTGCGCGGCACGGTGACCCTGCGGATCCCCCTCCCGCCGGACTGACCGGACGCGCTGACCGGACGCGCTGACCGCCCGGCGCGGGCTCACGCCTGCGCCGGGGGAAGCCGTTCCCGCCAGGTGTGCTGGTGCAGGGAGACCTGCTGGAAGACCCGCTTGAAGTGGGCGTAGGCCTCCTCGCCCACGGCTCCCGCGTGGCGCCGCTCGATGGCGGCCATGATGGCGTCGGACCGGGTCATCTGATCGAGGCCGCGCGCGGTGGGCACGATCAGCTTGGCGCGGCGGTCCTGGGGGTCGGGCACGCGCTGCACGTAACCGAGTTCCACGAGTTCGTCCACCAGTGTGCCGATGACCTGTTTGTGCTGGCCCGACTGTGCCGCCAGGTCGGTCGCACGACTGCCCTCCGCGTCGAGGTAGGCGAGGACCGCCCCGTGCCGGGGGCGGAGCCGGGGATGGCCCTGCTCGGCGAGAGTCTCGAACAGCTCCTTCTGGAGGGAGAACAGCACCCGGCTGCTCAGGATGCCGAGGTCGGGAGCGTTCTCCTTGCGTTCACTGCGCCGCACGGCTCGTGTCTCCGGCAAAGTAGTCACCAATCTTGACCATCAATATTGCTTACTATATCGTCGTCGTCGCCACCTGATCATTCAGCAGGAGACGTGCCAGAAGGAGACGGCTGTGGCAACGACGGTGGAACTTACGCGGTTCCGGGTGGCGCCGCGGCGCACGGAGGCGCTGCTCGACGCGCGCCCGGCGATGCTGGCGGACTTCCGGGCCGACCGCGAGGGATTCCTCGGCGCCCGGCTGGTCCGGCTGGGCGCGGACGAATGGCTGGACATCGTCGACTGGCGCGCGCCCGAGGACCTCGCGGCCTCCCGCGCCAAGGGCGGGAACCTCCCGGGCATCCGGACCTTCTTCGCCGCCATAGACGAGCTGATCAGCTCTGAGGAGGGCCAGGAGTCCTAGGCTCAGCCGGAGGCGGCGGTCGCGTGGTTGGCGGCGGCGATCACGCGCATGAGGGACTCGTGCAGGTCCTGAAGTTCGTCGAGGCCCATGCCGAGCCGTTCGACGATGGCCGGGGGGATCTTCACGGCCTCGGCCCGCAAGTCCTCGCCCGCGGGCGTGAGGGTTACGGCCAGGGCGCGCTCGTCGTTGCTGTCCCGCTCGCGGCGGATCAGCCCGCCGGCTTCAAGACGCTTGAGCAGCGGTGACAGCGTGCCGGGATCGAGTTGAAGCATGCGGCTGAGCTCCTTGACCGACAGCGGCGCGTGCTCCCAGAGCGCCAGCATGACCAGGTACTGCGGGTGCGTGAGACCCATGGGCTCCAGCAGCGGCCGGTAGACCGCGATGACCCCGCGCGAGGCGACTGCCAGGGCGAAGCACACCTGCCGCTCCAGAGAGAGCGGATCCGGCATCGGAAGACCGCGCACCACGGCAGACTCGCTCATCGCACCCCTTTTAATCACCTATTATGTGTACACCAACTATTGGTACACAAACTACTGGATTGTGGAGAGTGCGATGGCCCGCCGGAAGTCACTGGAAGAGCGGATCGCCGAGCGTCAGGCGCGGCGCCCCCCGCTTGAAGAAGGGAAGACGTTCGAGCACGGGCCCGCGAAGTATCTCTTCATCGTGCTGATCTCGATCATCGTTCTGGGCCACTTCATCGGCCTCTTCGTCCTCATGGGCCTGGGCATCCACTGACTGTTGGGGAGGGCGCCTCCTGGGAACGCTCTCCGGACGCGGCGAAGCAACCGGCAGGCGAAGCGGAGAGCGCTCTTTCAGGTGGTTGACCAAGTGGCCGTCGCGGAGTCAAGATCGGCGCAATGCGGTCGTGGCGCTGCCCCCGGCCGTTGCCGCGCCTCGAGAACGGACTCGCCATGCCACGACCGTTGGCCCGTTTACGCGCTCGCCACAACTCATTCGCCGCGCTGGCGGCCATCGCTCTCCTGGCCGGGGGCGTGGCCGGGATCCCGAGCGCGGGCGCCGACACCACGAAAGGAACCCACCAACCTGTGATCGGGATGCCCGCCCTGGACGACGACGGCTGCGCTCGCATCGAGAAGAAGCTCCCCACGCTCTCCGACTGGCCCAAGGTCGAGAGCCGGATCAAGCGGAACCCCGCCGACGAGAAACGGGTGGCGAAGATCCTCGCCGGCATGACGCTGGCCGAGAAGGTCGGCCAGATGACCCAGCCGGAGATCAACTCCATAACCCCCGACGAAGTCAGGCAGTACGGCATCGGTTCCGTGCTCAACGGCGGCGGCTCGTGGCCCGGCCGGGACAAGCACGCCTCCCCGAAGGCATGGCTCGACCTCGCCGACGCGTACTGGGAGGCGTCCGTCGGCACGCGGACGAAGATCCCCGTCATCTGGGGCATCGACGCCGTTCACGGCAACAACAACATCTACGGCGCGACGATCTTCCCGCACAACATCGGCCTCGGAGCCGCCCACGACCCCTGCCTGATCCGTGACATCGGGTCGGCGACCGCCGCCCAGATCCGCGCCACCGGTCAGGACTGGGCCTTCGCGCCCACGCTGGCCGTGGTCAGGGACGACCGGTGGGGCCGCACGTACGAGGGCTACTCGGAGGACCCCCGCATCACCCGGGCCTACGGTTACGAGGCCGTCAGGGGCCTGCAGGGCGGCCACCCACGCCGCATCGGCGACCACGGCGTGATCGCGACCGCGAAGCACTTCATGGGCGACGGCGGCACGCTGAAGGGGCAGGACCAGGGCGTCAACCCCTCGTCCGAGGCCGAGATGATCAACATCCACGGCCAGGGCTACTACGGCGCGCTCGCGGCCGGGGCCCAGACCGTGATGGCGTCGTTCAACAGCTGGACCAACGCCGACCTCGGCATCACCGAGGGCAAGCTGCACGGCAGCAGGCACGCCCTCACCGAGATCCTCAAGCAGAAGATGGGCTTCGACGGCGTCGTCGTCTCCGACTGGAACGGCGTCGGCCAGGTCGCCGGATGCACCAACTCGAGCTGCGCCCGGGCGATCAACGCCGGCATCGACGTCGTGATGGTGCCGCAGGACTGGAAGGCGTTCATCGCCAACACCATCGCCCAGGTCGAGGCGGGCGAGATCCCGCTGTCGCGCATCGACGACGCGGTGACCCGCATCCTGCGGGTGAAGCTGCGGGCCGGCGTGTTCGACGCCCCCAAGCCGTCGGCGCGCGCCCTGGCCGGGTCGGCGGAGGCGCTCCAGGCGAGAAGGCTCGCCCGCAGGGCCGTCCGCGAGTCGCAGGTCCTGCTGAAGAACAACGGCAAGGTGCTACCCCTGTCGCCGAAGGCCAAGGTGCTCGTCGTCGGCAAGAGCGCGGACAGCCTGCAGAACCAGACCGGCGGCTGGAGCCTCACCTGGCAGGGCACCGGCAACACCAACGCCGACTTCCCGAACGGCACGACCATCCTGGGCGGTCTCCGGGAGGTCCTCGGCGACGCCAACGTCACCTTCAGCGAGACGGGTGACGGCGTCGACCCCGGGGCGTACGACGCGGTCATCGCCGTGATCGGCGAGACGCCGTACGCCGAGGGAGTCGGCGACCTCGGGCGGCGCACCCTGGAAGCGGCCAAGCTCTACCCCGGCGACCTTGCCGTCCTCGACAAGGTCCGCGGCAAGGGCGCACCCGTGATCACGGTCTACGTCACCGGCCGCCCGCTGTGGGTCAACAAGGAGCTCAACCGCTCCGACGCGTTCGTCGTCGCCTGGCTTCCCGGCACCGAGGGCGGCGGCGTGGCGGACCTGCTCGTCCGCGATTCACGCCAGGGCTCACACGAGGGCACACACCAGGGCACACACCAGGGCACACACCAGGGCTACACCGGGAAGCTGTCGTACTCCTGGCCGAAGACCGCGTGCCAGACGCCGCTCAACGCGGGCACCGAGGGCTACGACCCGCTCTTCCCGCTCGGGTACGGCCTGCGTTACGGGGAGTCCGGCTCGGTCGGGACGCTCGACGAGACCTCACCCGAGCTCGGCTGCGGCGGCACGGGCGGCGGCGGCACCGCGACCGAGGACCTGGAGCTCTACAACCGGACGGACGTCCCGCCCTACAAGAGCTACATCGGCTCCGCCGAGAACTGGGGCGGCACCGAGATCGGCGTCGACGGCCAGGCGGCGCACTCCGAGATCAACGTGGTGCAGTCCGACGTCAACGTGCAGCAGGACGGGCTCAAGGCCACCTGGACCGGCAGCGGACCGGCGCAGATCTACCTGCAGAACCCGGCGGGCGGCACCGACCTGCGCGGCTACCCCAACGCCGACAGCGCCCTCGTCTTCGACACCATCGTCCACCAGCCCCCGGCGGCGAGGACGGTGATCAGCGTCCACTGCGTCTACCCGTGCTTCTCCGAGGTGGTGGCGACCTCGCTGTTCCAGAAGCTTCCGGTCGGCGTCAAGGCGACGGTCAAGATCCCGATCGCGTGCTTCGCCGCCGGAGGCCTCGACCTGGAGAACGTCAACACACCGTTCCTCGTCTACACCGACGGGGCGTTCTCCGCGTCGTTCGCCAATGTCCGGTGGGTGCCCAAGGCAGCCAAGGACGCCGACGCCCAGAGCTGCGCCGGCCTGACATAGCCGACCTGACATAGCCGGCTTGACATAGCGGGCGTGACATGGCGGGCGTGACACAGCCCGGCGTCACAGCGCGGTGGCCGACTCCCGCTCGCTCGGGGCCGGCCGCCGCGCCAGCGACCCGGCTCCGAGCACCATCGCCGCCATGAGCGCGGTGACGACGGCGAACGAGACGGGCAGGCTGGTCGCGTTGGCGATGCCACCGATCGCGCTCGGGGCGACGAACCCGGAGGTGTAGCTGATCGTCGCCACCCCGGCCACGCCCTCGCCCGGCGTCGGGGCGGCGTTGCCCGCCGCGGTGAACACGAGGGGGACGACCACCGCGATGCCGAGGCCGATGAGCATGAATCCGGTGATGGCCGGCAGGGGAGTGCGGGCCGTCACGACGAGCAACCCGCCCAGCGCGGCCAGTGCGCCGCTGACCCGCACGGCCCAAACGGCGCCGATCCGGCGCACCACCATGTCCCCGCAGAGCCGCCCGGCGGCCATGGTGAACGCGAACGCGGTGAAGCTGACCGCCGCCACACCGGGAGAGGTCCCCGTGACCTGCTTCAAGTAGACGGCGCACCAGTCCTGGCTGGCGGACTCGCCGAAGACCCCGCAGAAGCCGACCAGCCCCATGACGAGCACGCTCCGGGAGGGCAGCACGAACCTCGGCGGCGCCGCCTCGTCCGCCGCCGCCCGGACGTCCAGCAGAAGAGGGCCGACGCCGAGGCCGATCGCCAGCAGCGCCGCCGCCATGACCGCAAGGTGGACGCGGGCGTCCACATCGGCGTGTGCGGCGAGGGAGCCGACCGCCCCGCCCGCGAGGGCGCCGACGCTCCACATCCCGTGCAGCCCCGACATGATCGAGCGGCCGAGCCGCTGCTCGACCACCACCCCCTGAGCGTTCATGGCGACGTCGCACATGCCGGCCACGGCCCCGTACACCACAAGGATCCCGAACAGCGAGGGAAGGTTCGGCGCGAGCGCGGGGCAGGCCAGCATGAGCGACCACAGAGCGATGAGCCACCGGGTCGCCGTCCGGCCACCGAACCGGTGGATGACGCGCCCGGCCATGGGCATCGCCACGAGCGAGCCGACCGCCGGAGCCAGCAGCGCCAGCCCCAGCTCTCCGGGCCCGGCGTGCAGATGGTCCTGAATCCAGGGAATGCGGGTGGCGAAGCTGCCGGTGACCGCCCCGTGCACCGCGAACGTCACCGCTACGGCCACCCGGGCCCGTCTCAACCCCCGTTGATCCACCACGCCACGCTAACAGAAAGGTTTATTACCTGGTGAGTGGAGTCCCTTGGCTCCTGAGGACATCGGCCACGGTGACGACCCGGACGAGCGGGCCGTACAACGCGAGGACGTCCAGCGCCTGCCGGTGGCTGACGTCGGTCATGCCCGCGCAGGCGTCGGCGACGACCTGGACCTCGACTCCGGCGTCCGCCGCCGCCACGGCGGTCGACAGCACGCAGCAGTCCGTCGACACGCCGGCCAGGACGAGCCGCCGACCGGCGCCGACGGCGGCGGCCAGCTCCGGCGTCCACTTGCCGAAGGTCGTGGCGTCCAGCGTCGGACCCGCGTCCTCGGGAAAGGCGGCGAAGTCGTCGACCAGCTCGTAGATCCTCGCCTCGGGCGGCCGCAGCGCGAACGGCCACTGCTCGTAGTAGCGCGCCCACGCGCCTTCCGGAGTGTCCGGGGCGATGAAGCGGGTGAACGTGACCCGCGAGCCGAACGCCGCGGCCAGCGTCTTGATGGGCCCGACCGTCTCGGCGAACCGGGGGGTGAACCACTTGCTGTCCGGCTCGGCGAAGACCTTCTGCATGTCGATGACGGCCAGCCACGGCATGCCGTACGGGCCGGTTCCGCCGGTCACGGCCGCACCGCCTGTACGGAAGGATCCGCCGGGGCCGCGCTCTCCTGGGCGCGGACCCGTGAACGGTTGAACGCCCAGGTCGCGGCGAATCCGATGACGAGCGCGAGCAGCACGCCGAGGTTGGCGAACGCCCAGGAGCCGGTCTTGCCGCCGAGCCCGAGGGGCCCGAGGAGGTAGCCCTGCCAGCCCAGCCAGCTCGCGGCCCCGTTGGTGACCAGGCCCCAGCCGACGGCCGTGCTGACGACGATGACCGCGACGGGCAGCAGCGGGACGTCGCCGTAGCGGCCCGAGGGACGGTAGAGGTCGGCCTCGTCGTAGTCCCGGCGGCGCAGCGCGAGGTCGGCCAGCATGATCCCGCACCAGGCGGCGATCGGCACGCCGAGAGTGGTCAGGAAGCCGATGAACGGGCCGAGGAAGTCGTCGGCGACGAACACGATGTAGATCGTCCCGGCGACCATGAGCACGCCGTCGACGAGGGCGGCGACGTAGCGCGGCGCCTTCAGCCCGGCGGCCAGCAGGGCCAGGCCGGAGGAGTAGATGTCGAGCACTGCCCCGCCGACCAGGCCCAGGACGGCCACGGCGGCGAAGGGGATGAGGAACCAGGTGGGCAGGACCTCCGTAAGCGCCCCGATCGGGTCCGCCGCGATCGCCTTGCTCAGCTCCGGGGAGCTGCCGGCCAGCAGCAGGCCGAACAGGAGCAGCAGGACCGGTGCCAGGGACGCCCCGAAGGTCGTCCAGCCAACGACGCCCGCGCTCGACGACCTCCGGGGCAGGTAGCGGGAGTAGTCGGCCGCCGCGTTCACCCAGCCCAGGCCGAACCCGGTCATCATGAAGACCAGGGCCCCGATGAACTCCTGCGCCGATCCGCCGTGGATCCGGGAGACCGTGTCCCAATGGACGTGGCCGGCCGCCAGCACGATGTAGACCACCGTCAGCACGCCGGTCACGACCGTGATGACCGTCTGCATGCGCATGATCAGATCGAAGCCCATGACGCCGCCCGCGACGATCAGGGCGGTCACGAGGACCAGGGCGACGACCTTGGTGGAGGTGCCGCCTCCCCAGCCGAGCCGTCCGAACACCGTCGCGGTGGCCAGCGTGGCGAGCGCGGTGAGCACCGTCTCCCAGCCCACCGTCAGGATCCAGGAGAGGGCGGACGGCAGCCGGTTGCCCCGGATGCCGAACGCCGCCCGGCTCAGCACCATGGTGGGGGCCGAGCCGCGCTTGCCGGCCACGGCGACGAAACCGCACAGCAGGAACGAGAACAGGATGCCGATGAGCCCGGCGGCGAGCGCCTGCCAGAAGGAGATCCCGAAGCCGAGGGCGAACGAGCCGTAGCTCAGGCCCAGGATCGACACGTTGGCGCCGAACCACGGCCAGAACAACTGTCTCGGTCGGCCCTTGCGATCGGTGTCGCCGATCACGTCGAGCCCGTGGGTCTCGACCTTGAGCTGCCGCCCGCCCGTGCCACCGGGTTCTTCCTGTTCGCCCTGGATGCCGGCCATGGAACCTACCTGTCTAGACGTGTTCGGCGAACGGTACGTAGCTCCCAGCAACCCGTCAAGACCGCGTCAAAGCACGCAAACCACCTAAACGCTTGGCGGGCCGTACGGCGGAGCCTCGCCCCCCGCTCGACGGGACGAGGGCAGCGGCTCCCGTCGCGCGTGTGCGGCTGCCGGGATGCGATCGGGTGAAGGCGTGAGACTGATATTGACGGGTCCGGAGCCCCGATCTACCTTTTCCTTAGGAAAGTTTCCTAAGAAAAGCCCCCGGCCGGATCGTTCCAGGAACAGGCTCACCCCACCCCAACGGACGACGAGTCTCCGCGCGTGCGAACGCCGATCCGCGGCAGGGCCTCGGTGTCCGACGGCACCCCCACAGGAGTCCTGCATGAGCGCCAGAAAATGGGTCGTCGCGGCCTTCGCCACCACACTGCTGACCACCGGGCTGGTGGTCGGTCCCGCGTCCAGCGCGTTCGCCGCGCCGACCGACTGCAGCTACCAGCTCAACACCGTCGAGCGGTGGGCCTCCAGCTACTGCTCCAGCGGCACGGGAGAGCACCGGATCCATGTGCTGCAGAAGCACTTCCTCGCGGAGGTCGGGTACATCCCCATCGAGGGCCCCTGGGTGCCCGCCGGTCAGACGTCGTGGACCTCCATCACCGCGCACACGGTCGTCAACGTCTGGATAGAGACGAGAGGCTGATCTTCGGCCGTTGATCGAATCGCCCCCGCCGCCACGTGGACCGTGGCGGCGGGGGCGACGTCGTTCAGGCCGCCGGCGCGCTCGTGGGCGACATGACGGCCAGGCCCAGGCACATCTCGTCGCTGGTCCCCTCTCCCCACACCACGTAGCGCGGGGGCAGGCCGTGCAGCGCGGGCAGCAGTTTGCGCAGCCCGGCGTCGTACGTGCAGGTCACCCTGAAGATGTCGCCCGCCTTGACCGCGACGGGCTTGGCCAGCGGATGGATGGCCTGATCGTCGAAGTTGTACGCGGGGATGTCCAGCAGGGTTCGCGCCGCCGGCGTGCCAGGGTTGAGCTCCAGCTTGATCGAACGGCCGAGCAGGTGCATGTGCCCCGCGACCGCGTAGATCGTGCCGCCCTCCTTGACCGGCAGGTCGCAGTGCTGGGTGGCCGAAGGGAACGGGGTCTTGCCCTGGTTGCAGAACTCGTTGAGCTGTTTCACGGTCTGGCCGGCCTGCTCACCGAAACGGTGGGACAGATCCCGGATCGCGGCCTCCCGGTCGCACAGCGGGCCGGACTCCTCGGCCGTGCAGGGCAGCTCGATCGGAGCCGGCAACTGCGCGGTCACCAGGGGAGTGAGATCGGTCTTTCCGTCGGTGAGGCGGAGCCGGATCCCCGACTGGTCACTGCCTCCCGGCTTTCCGCCGGTGGCCAGCAGGTTGTAGTGCACCTGAAGGATCAGCCGGCTGCCCGCCGGCATCGGGTAGCCGACCTTCTGGGTCAGCAGTGTCTCGTTGGCTCCCGGCGCCCAGTGGCCCACCCACGTGCCGCCGTCGATCCCGGCGTCGCCGAAGCAGGTCCATCCCTCGCCGGGTGTGCCGGCGTCGAGGTCGCCGGCCTTCTTCGCGTCCTCGGGGCCGACCCTGAAGATGATCGCGTGATGCACGATGGCGGTGTTCTGCGGCAGGAACTGGCTGCCCGTGAGGAACGCCCGGCTCGTCAGGCCCGGGTCGACCAGGAAACAGCGGTACTCGTCGGTTCCCCCGGAAGGAGCCTTCGGCGTGTACGGCTCGGGCAGCTTCAGGGTCACGAACCGCTCCGAGGCGCGCAGCGGGGCCGCCGGGGGCGGCGTGAACGGCTGGCCGTGCCCACCGTGCCCGCCGTGCCCACCGTGCCCGCCGTCGGCCCCGTGCGCCGCGGCCACCCCGCCCGCGCCCGCGCCCGCGCTGGAGGATGCCGCGGGATGCTCCCGGGCGGCGCACGACGCGATCAGAAAGACGGCGGCGAGAGCGACGACCGCTCCACCCAACCACCGCGCCGGCCGGACTGCGTGTTCCATGACGCCCCCTGCTCTGCTCCGACTGTCCCCGGTCTGGGCTACGCGGGGCCTTGACTTCCAGCGTCCTCCGTTCTGGCCGGTTCGCCGTCCACCAGGAGGCTGAAACGACTCCTCCGCTGGACTGAGACGCCTTCTACGCCCTGAGTGGCAGTAGCCCCGCCGACGGGATGATGAGGGATGATCGGCTCATGTCTGAGCGCAACCTGCCGAAAGCCGATGCCTGGGCCTGCCCTCACGGGGAGGACGCGCGCCGAGGCTGCGTGGCCTGTTACGAGCAGTCGGCCAATCCCGATCCGGCCCTGCCCTTCTGGGAGGTCGCCGCGTGGTTCACCACCCACCGGCCCATCCCGATCAGGACCCTGCAGGACGTTCACCATCACGGCCGCCGCTTCTCCATCGACCAGCCGTCCACCCCGCTCGTCTACGTCCTCAGCGGCCACGCGCGCGCCGGGGACGGCGCCGAGGCACTGGCGGGCGTCATCGGGTTCCTCCTGCACAATCGTCATGTGGTGGCCGACTTCACCGTCACCGAGACACGGGCGCTACGGCTCTCGGCCGCGCGGACCCTCTCCAACCACCGCGACGAACTGCGGTGACGTCCGCTCACGGGCGGCGCCTCGCCCGGGCGTGGATCGATGCCGGAGTGGCCCCCGCCGCCGCGGTGGCGTGGCCGGAGAGCGGCCCGTCCGACATGGGCACACCGCGCACGCGGGATCATAGAGTCGTGTCCCACGTGCGTGTTCGCCCCAGGAGGAGCCCGATATGGTCGTTAACGTGACCGACGAAGCGATGGGCTTCGCCGAGCTGTCGCTGCGCCCGGAGCTCCTTCGAGCCCTCTCCGGGCTCGGCTACGAGGAGCCCACCCCGATCCAGCGGGAGGCGATCCCGCCGCTGCTGGAGGGGCGTGACCTGCTCGGCCAGGCTGCGACCGGCACGGGGAAGACGGCCGCCTTCGCGCTGCCGGTCCTCCAGCGGATAGCCGCCGGCGGCGGGGGAACGGAGCCGATGGCGCTGGTCCTCGTGCCCACCCGCGAGCTTGCCGTACAGGTGTCGGAGGCCATGCACCGCTACGGGCGCGACCTGGGCGCGCGGGTGCTGCCGATCTACGGCGGGCAGCCGATCGGGCGGCAGTTGCGGGCACTGGAGCGCGGAGTGGACGTGGTGGTGGCGACGCCCGGACGCGCGCTGGACCACATCGGCCGCGGCGCGCTCTCCCTGACCGGTCTCCAGATGGTCGTCCTCGACGAGGCCGACGAGATGCTGGACATGGGCTTCGCCGACGACATCGAGGCGATCCTGCAGGAGACTCCGGAGAGCCGGCAGACGGTGCTGTTCTCGGCGACCATGCCGCCGCGCATCGACGGCATGGCCCGCAGCCATCTCAACGACCCCGTCCGCATCAAGATCGAGCGCGAGGCCGCCACCTCGGGAGAGGCCCCGCTCGTACGGCAGAGCGCCTATGTGGTCACGCGCGCCCACAAGCCGGCCGCGCTCGGCCGCGTGCTCGACGTCGAGGCGCCTACGGCGGCGATCGTCTTCTGCCGCACGCGCGACGAGGTCGACACCCTCGCGGAGACGCTCAACGGCCGGGGATACCGCGCCGAGGCGCTGCACGGCGGGATGGGCCAGGAGCAGCGCGACCGCGTGATGGCACGGCTGCGGAGCGGAACGGCCGACCTGCTGGTCGCGACCGACGTCGCGGCGCGGGGCCTCGACATCGAGCAGCTCACGCACGTCATCAACTACGACGTCCCGTCCGCGCCGGAGTCGTACGTGCACCGGATCGGGCGGGTGGGCCGGGCCGGCCGTGAGGGCGTGGCGATCACGCTGGCCGAGCCGCGGGAGCACCGGATGCTCAAGACCATCGAGCGGGTGACGAGGAGCCGCATCCATGTCGAGAAGGTGCCCACGGTCGCCGACCTGCGCGCCCGGCGGCTGGAGCTGACGCGGGCCGCCCTGCACGAGAGCATCCTGGAGGACGATCTGGAGCGCTTCCGGGTCGTCGTCGAGACGCTCACCGACGAGTTCGACGTCATGGAGGTGGCCCTCGCCGCGGTGAAGCTGGCGCACGAGTCCAGCGGGGCCGCGGCCGACGAGGAGGAGATCCCGGACGTCCCCCTGACCGCGCCCCGGGCCCGCCGGGAGCCCGGGACCTCTCAGGGACGCGAGGAGCGGCGCGGCAGCCGCGCGTCGGGGCGGGGCATGGCGCGCCTCTTCGTCGGCGCGGGCCGCAGCTCGGGGATCCGGCCGCAGGACCTGGTGGGCGCGATCGCCGGTGAGACGCGCGTCAGCGGGCGCGAGATCGGCGCGATCGAGATCGCCGACCGCTTCTCGCTCGTGGAGGTCCCCGAGGCGGCCGCCCACGAGGTCATCACGGCCCTCCGCAAGACCACCATCAAGGGCAAGAAGGCGACGGTCCGCCGCGACCGCGCCGCCGGCTCATAGGGGTTCGCCGAGTTCCTGTAGGAGTTCCTGTAGGGGTTCCTGTGTAGGGCTTCCTTCGTACGAGGTCAGCCGCTCGCCTGGATCCGGCGCATGCGGTTGACCTCGGCGGCCTGGGAGACGGAGATGTCCTGCGCCATCTCCTGGATCGTGATGTGGGATCCCTTCTCCATCTCCTCGGCGGCCATGGTGATCGCGCCCATGTGATGCGCGATCATCAGGCGGAGGTAGAGCCGGTCGAAGTCCGCCCCGACGGCGGCCCGCAGGGCGGCGAGCTCCTCGGGCGTGGCCATGCCGGGCATGTCGTGATGCGGGTCGTGATGTTGCTCGTCATGCTCTTCGTGATGCTGCTCGTGCGGGTCGGGGATCCGCTGTCCCTGCTGCCGTAGCCAGCGGGTCATCGCCGCGATTTCCGGGCTCTGAGCCCCGGCGATCCGCGCGGCCATCCGCCTGACCTCGTCCGAAGCCGCCCGCGTAGGAGCGAGAGCGCTCATCTCGAGTGCCTGACGGTGATGGACGATCATGTCCTGCACGAAGCGCACGTCCGTCGCGTTGGCGGAGGGTGCCGGTACGGCTGTCGCGGCTTCCGAGGGGCCGAGCGTCCGCGCCGTCTCGCCGGGCCTGCGGGGCGCGATCACCGGGGCGGTGGGCTCGGCGGTGGACTGGACGGTGGACTGGACGGTGGACTGGGCAGGCGTGGTCGCCGGGGCAGTGGACCGGGCGGTGGGCTTGGCCGATGCGGTCACCGGCGTGCCGGAGCAGCCCGCCAGAGCCGGCACGGCCGTACCGATCACGATGACGCCGGCGAATGCGGCGCGCACCCTTCCCGCCCTGTGGATCAGTGCCTCCTTGAAATCAGTGCTTCCCGGGGTGCCCGATTGCCCGATGTGAGGATCGCTGCGGATGCACCTTAACTCACCTCATTGACCACAGTAAACACAATCTGTTGATCTGTTTGGCGACATCCTGCACTATGGCTGACAGATTGCTGTTTAGGTGACCATCTCCGCGTATGGGTTCGCCTGGGCGGACGACCAAGGAGGGTTTCCGCGTGTTCTCCATCCCCTTCGCCATCCCCTTCTTCATGCCCCGCAGAGGCGGCCGGGCCGGCCGGTTCTCCGGCGTGGCAGCAATGGCAGGCGTGGCGGCGGTGCTGGCGTTCTCGGCGATGCCCGCCCAGGCGGCGGACATCCCCGGCGCCGATCAGATCGTCATGAGCCCGAACGTCACTCATGTGGCTAATGTCCCCAAACCGGCCGGCATCGCGGCCACGATCAACACCGACATCGCCTTCCAGGGCGACTATGCCTTCGTCGGCAACTACGGCGGTTTCTCGATCTACGACATCAGGAACCCGAAGAAGGCCGCCGTCGTCAGCTCGGTCGTCTGCCCCGGGTCCCAGATGGACATGTCGGTGTACGGCAACCTGCTGTTCGCCTCCGTGGACTCCTCGCGAAGCGACGACTCCTGCTCCAGTGTCGCCCAGCCCGCCTCGGTCAAGGAGTCGTGGGAGGGCATCCGGATCTTCGACATCAGCGACAAGACGAGCCCGAAGTACATCAAGTCGGTCGAGACCAACTGCGGTTCGCACACGCACACGCTGGTGCCGGACAGGCGGCGGCACAACGTATACCTGTACGTCTCCTCCTATCTTCCGGCGGCCAACTACCCCGACTGCCAGCCGCCGCACGACAAGATCTCGATCGTCAAGGTGCCGCTCGGCGACCCCACCGCGGCGGCCGTGGTGAACACCCCCGTGGTTTTCCCCGAGGGCGGCAACGAGACCCAGCCGGGTCTGCTGCTCCCGACAAGCGGCTGCCACGACATCACCGCGTACCCCGAGAAGGGCATCGCGGCCGGCGCCTGCATGGGCGACGGCGTGCTGTTCGACATCAGGGACCCGGAGAACCCGAAGGTCACCGGGCGGACCACCGACCCCAACTTCGCGTTCTGGCACTCCGCGACCTTCAACAACGAGGGCACAAAGGTGGTGTTCACTGACGAACTGGGCGGTGGCGGCGAGGCCACCTGCAATGAGGCCACCGGCCCGACCCGTGGCGCGGACGCCATCTACGACATCACCGGCGGCCGCCTGGTCTTCAAGAGCTACTTCAAGATCCCGCGCTACCAGGCCGACTCGGAGAACTGCGTCGCGCACAACGGCTCGCTGATCCCCGTCAAGGGCCGGGACATCATGGTCCAGGCCTGGTACCAGGGCGGCGCCTCGATCTGGGACTTCACCGACACGGCCCACCCGAGCGAGATCGGCTACTTCGAGCGCGGCCCCGCCCGGGAGGGCTTCGGCGGCTTCTGGTCGGCCTACTACTACAACGGCTACATCTACGCGAGCGACTTCCACAAGGGACTCGACATCATCAAGATCAACGATCCGCGCACGAACAGCGCCCGGAAGGTCCACCTCGACCGGCTCAACGTGCAGACCCAGGGTTCGTACGGCGAGCACTGATCGGGAGCGAGATCACCCACGTTTACGTTGACAGACAGGTAATCGAGCTATGCGGGCGAGCCGATGCCGATTACCTCGGGCTGACCTCGGCGCCGACGGTGTTCAGCCATCGGCGAGACTCCTCCAGCGGCGGCGGCCGAGTTTCGTCCGCCGAGAGGCGCACGCGGACCTCGCTCAAGGCGAGATCCGCGTGCGCGTCTGGCGGATGGACCTCAGATAGCTTTGGTAGATCTTTTTGGTCGAGCCTCTGACCTGCGCGTTTTAGTGGATCACGCTCAAGTTTTGTCGTAGGTGCTGGATAGCGTGAGGGCAGTTCTTGAGATCCGCTGGAGCCCGGGGAGGTGCCTTTCGATGGCAGGATCACCGATCGACCTGTTGGGTTCCCTTCGTATGGCGGGCGGTTCCAAGCGCGGCCTCCCCGAGATCCTCAAGGGCACTGTGCTGGACCCCGACTACGTCCCGCCGCAGCGCTCCGCCGACGGCGCGTACGGCGACGCCTGGCAGCACGAGGCATACCGTCAGTTCGTCCGGGGAGCCTCGGCCGACGATGAGTCCTCCGATGGCGCCCCTTCCGAAAGCGCTCCGTCCGACGGTGCCTCCTCCGACGGTCAGCCGGTGGGGTCGGGGGTGTTGGTGTCGGAGTTGCGGGAGATGGCGGCCCGGCTGGCGGTGGCCGGCCTTCCCGGCACCGCCGCGATGTGTCTGGTTGAGGCGGAGGAGTTGCTGTACGCGCGGGATCGGTTGACCTCGGCGATCGCCGCCCGGGTGGGCCGGGTGCACGCCGCCGGGGAGGCCAAGGGTGTCGGGTATGGCTCGACCGGGACGTGGTTGCGTGGCGCGGCGGGGATGACCGGTGCGGGGGCGGTTCGCGGCCGGGACTTTGGCTGAGGGGCCGGTCGATGTGATCACTCAGGTGACTTCCCGGCTGACCGATGAGCAGGCCGCGCTGGTGGAGCCGATTCTGGTGGACCTGGCCGATCATGCCACCCCGGCGGAGATCGCCAAGGCCGGGCGGTACCTGCGCCAGTTGCTGGATCCGGGGACGCTGGATGATGAGGCGGATGCTGATTACGCGACGCGGTTCCTGCTGGTCCGCCCCTCCTCCACGGGTGGGGTGGAAGGCGAGTTCCGGTTGCCGCGTGAGGCCGGCGCCCGGCTGCGCGAGTTTTTGACCGCCTACGCCCGCCCCAAGGGCAAGGACGACGACCGGCCGCTGCGGGTGCGGCAGGCCGACGCGCTGGCCGCGTTGTTGAGCAAGAAGGTCAGCACCGAACTCCTGGTGCTGGTCCGGGCCGAATCCCTGCCCGACGACATCACTCCCGGCGACAAGCCCACCGCCACCGCCACAGAGGCCGACCCCACCCAAGCGGCTGACCCCAGTGGTGTTCGGCCCGGCACGGCCCAGCCTGGTGACGGCTCCACCTGCTGTGCCGACGGCGCGTGCCACAGCGCGGGCGCGACCTCGGGCGCGGATCCCGCCGGGGCAGATACCGGACGTGGGACTGCGGACACGAGCCCGGACGCGGGTGCCGGTGCGGACGCTGGCGGCGCTGCGGGTCAGGGGGCGGGGGCTGCGGCGTGTGGGAGGTGTGGGCACAACCCCGACCGGCTCGCGCCCGGGCTGCTGATCGCGACCGGGCAACTGCTGCCCATCTGTGACGTGCAGCGGCTGGCCCGCACCTCCCGCCTGGTCCGCATGGTCGTGAACGCCAAAGGACAGGTCCTGAA